>JAGXFS010000095.1 GCA_024637275.1 Acidimicrobiia bacterium | reverse complement strand
CGAAGAAGCCCAACGCGGCTGCCATGAACATCGTGATCATGTGCCAGCTCCCATCGCTTCTCGCGCTACGGCCCGATCGTCGAACGGCGACACGACTCCACCGATGTCCTGCCCAAGTTCGTGGCCTTTTCCCAGGATCATGATCAGATCGCCCGGTTGGGCGCTGGCGATCGCCGCCCTGATCGCCAGGCGTCGGTCGGGTTCGACGGTAACCGTCGAACGGTCCTCTATCCCTGCCAGGATCTGTTCGATGATCTTGTTGGGTTCTTCGGTTCGCGGGTTGTCAGACGTGATGAAAAGTCGGTCGGCCTTTGCAGCCGCCGTCCCCATGAGCGGACGTTTGGCTTGGTCGCGGTCCCCACCCGCCCCCACGACAACGAGGATGCTTCCCGAGCAGATAGCCCGGCCGGCGGCGACGGCATTGGCGACCCCATCTGGCGTGTGAGCATAATCCACGACAATGTCGAAACCTGCCGCGGATGACACGTGCTCAAAACGTCCGGGTACCGGCTCAAGCGTGGCCAGTCCAACTGCTATTGCGTCAAGCGATATGCCGAGATGTCCGGCGCACCCCGCGGCAACAAGAGCGTTGTCGATGTTGAACCGTCCGGCAATCGGGAGCGTCACGGGCACGGACTCGGCACCACGCTGGAGGGTGAACATCGAGTGATCGACCTTCAAGACCACATCAGTTGCGCTCAAATCGCCACCTTCACCAACCTCGGTGACAGTCGTCGTCGTCGGTACCCGGCTGATAATGCGACGCCCCCAGGGGTCGTCGCTCTGGACCACAGCTGCCGGAACCATCTCGAAAAGCAGGGCCTTTGCCAGAAAATACTCCTCCATCGTCTCATGGAAGTCGAGATGATCCTGCGACAAGTTAGTGAACGCTCCCAGCGCAAAATCAGTTCCGGCGACGCGGCCGAGACTCAGTGCGTGCGACGACACTTCCATCACCACGACCTCGGACCCGGCGTCGGACATTTGGGCAAAGAGACGTTGCAGCTCGCTTGCTTCCGGCGTGGTCCGTTCGAGCGGAATTCGCAGCGTCTCGCCTTCTGCCCCGCCACCAACTCTCGCTCCGATCGTCCCTATGAGACCGGTCCGCTTTCCGGCGGCCCTGGTAATCGCCTCGATCATATGGGTGACGGTGGTTTTTCCATTCGTACCGGTTACGCCTATCAGGGTGAAGTTCCGCGACGGATGATCCCAGACGGCTGCGGCGAGTGGCCCGAGAGCTTCCCTCGTGGATGGCACTACGAGCTGAGGCACGTTGATGGCCATTTCACGATCGACACAGATTGCGACCGCACCCCGAGCAGCTGCCTGACTCACATAGTCATGACCATCCGCTCGGAAACCCCGGATAGCGACGTACAGAGCTCCAGGTTCCACACTGCGACTGTCATGGGTGACGTCGAGGACGACGGGATTGTCTGCACCTATGACGCGAGTTCCCGCAACCTCTTTCGCCAATTCGTCAAGGTTATGCATCAGGCTCGACTCCCAGATGATGCAAGGCCTTTTCCATTACCTCGCCAAAGGCGGGAGCGGCGGCCGCACCGCCGGTGTATCCGTTGATGGGACGATCGACTACCACGGCAATTACCAGCTGAGGGTCACTCATGGGTGCCATACCGATAAAGCTGGCGATGTGATTTTCGCTGTATCCGCCGCCGGACAGGTACTTGAGAGTGGTACCGGTTTTTCCACCCACCGTGTAGTCGTCGATTGCGGCCGCTTTTCCGGTTCCGTTGTCCACCACGTTTTGGAGCATGGTTTGCATGATGAAGGCCGTGTCGGCCGACACAATCCGCCGGCTATCGGGGGTAAACGCTTCCGGGTCACCGTCGCCGCGGTCGATGTAGCGAACCACATGCGGCTGGATCCAGGTTCCGTTGTTGGCGATGGTGGCATATACCGAGGCCATCTGCAGCGGAGTAACAGATACCGAATAACCGATCGCCGCTGACGCCGTACAGGATCCGCAATCTGGATCGACGTTCGCTACGCCCGTGGCTTCCCCGGCGAAATCCACTCCGGTCGGCTGACCGTAACCGAAGGCGTGCAAGTACTCTCGAAGCTTCGGGTCACCAAGCTTCTGACCGATCATGATGGTTCCGACATTCGACGAACGCGTCACGATGTCGGCCACCGTCAAACGTAGGGGTTCGCGATAGTCCCCGAAATCCTCGATTTTGCGACCGGCGATCTCGATGGAGTAGGGAACCACCATCTCGGTATCAAAGGAAACCGCCTTCTCCTCGATCGCGGCGGCCACGGTGACAAGTTTCTGCGTCGATCCTGGCTCATACAGATTGCGGACGGTCGAGTTCTGCCAGGTCGACTCGTCGTAGGCGTTGAAGTCACCCGGATCAAACGACGGCAGGACGGCCATGGCGAGAATCTCACCGGTCTTCGGATCAAGCACCACCATCGAGCAACCCAGTGCGTCGGTCCGTTCAATCGTGTCGAGACAAGCCTGTTCAGCCATGAACTGAATAGACATGTCCATCGTGGTCAGAAGATCGGCACCCGGTATCGGGGGTACGCTCTGCTGGAATCCCTGCGGAATTGGGCGACCGTAGGGGTCGCGTTCGTCAATGAGATAGCCGGCCACGCCAGAGAGTTCCTCGTCATAGGAGTATTCGAGGCCTTCGATGCCACTGCCGTCGATCCCCACAAAACCAACGGCTTGGGCGGCCAGGGCACCGTTCGGGTAGACCCGTTTCGGCTCGGACTCGAAGAAAATGCCCGGGAGTTCGAGCGACCGTAGCCCTTCGACTTGCTCGGCTTCAAGTTGGCGCTTCACGAAAACGAAGGACTTGTCACTCGCCAGCTTCTCCGCGAGTGGTACTTCATCAATTCCGAGCGAAGCCCCAACCAGGTGTGCCGTCAGCGTGGGATTCTCAACCAAGCGGGGATTCGCCCAGACCGTCGTTCCCTGGATCGTCAGCGCCATCTGGTGGCCGGATCGGTCGAAGATCGTCCCTCGATAGGGCGCAAACTCCTGAGTCGTTAGCCTTTGATCAAGGGCTTGTTCGGAGAACTCGGCTGCTTGCACGACCTGGATCTGGAACAGCTTGACACCGATCCAACTCCAGGCCACCACCATGGTCAAAGCAATAATGACGACGCGACCGTCGGCGCGGCGAAACTTCGAACGTTTCCTGGCACCTGCCTTGGCGGGCCGCTTCGACGAACGGGACTTCCCGCCCATGATCAGGTCGGTCGGCGGAGTGTGTCCAAGGAGGGCGGGGGCGCAGCGCACCCCTCCTGACCTTCGATACACCCGCCGCCAGCATTAGCAGGGGTTTCGAGGAGGAGAGCTTGTTGATCCTCAGCCTTGACTCGATGGGCAAGCCCACCGGGTGATGTGCACGGCCGTATCCCGATCATGGTGACGCCGTCACCGTCGGGTCCGACAAAGGGGCGTCGGTGGAGCGCACCACCACGCCAGGTGCCGAAATCGTGCGCATATCTGTTGGTAAAACCATGCCGAGATCATTGGCCGCCGGAACGATCCGCGACGGCGAGCTGAGGCGTGCGACTTCGAGCCGCAGCTCAAGCTGGGTTTGTTCGGCAAGGGCAATCTGATTCTCCAACTCCCGCAGTTCGAAGGCACTGGAGTCGAGGGCCGTTTGCGAGTAAATGAGTCCGAAGAACACGACGGCCACCACGAAGGTGTAGACCACCCATGCGGCCACGCGGGGACGGGCCGTAGCCTGCGAGGAAATCAAGCGAACCCGGCTGCCGGGTTGGCGAGAAAGCGCCCGGGCGGTCATGCCGCTACCTTCTCGCAGCACCGCAGTTTGGCGCTTCGGGCCCGGGGATTCCGAATTACTTCGGCTTCCGATGGCCCGAGGGCTTTTTTGGTGACGATGGTTACTTGCGGAACCGTTTCACATACGCAGATCGGAAGCCCCGGCGGACACACGCAGGTCCGGGCGGCAGCAACAAACTTCTGCTTGACGATTCGATCCTCGAGTGAATGATACGAAATCACGACACAACGTCCTCCCGGACTGAGTCGGTCCAGGGCTGCGTCAAGGCCCCTTTCGAGCTCACCGAGTTCGTCGTTGACAGCAATGCGCAAGGCCTGGAAGGTACGTCGAGCAGGATGGCCGCCGGTCTGGCGGGTGGCTGCCGGAATAGCTTCGCGAACAATGGCCGCCAGTGCGGCTGTATCGGCGATGGGTCGGGCCGCGAGGATCGCCCGGGCGATCCGACGGGCGAAGCGTTCCTCGCCATAGCGGCTGATCACGGAAGCCAGGTCGGATTCCGCCCATTCGTTCACGATCTCGCTGGCCGTGAGCGGTCCATCACCCATCCGCATATCGAGCGGTCCGGGATGACGGTAGGAGAACCCGCGCATCGGTTGATCGAGTTGGTGACTTGAGACGCCGAGATCGAAAAGCACCCCATCGATGCTTTGTACGCCCTCGGCGTCGAGTAGTTGATCGAGGTTGCCGAATGATCCACGCACAAAAACAAAGCGTTCATCTGAAGCCAGTTCTGCGGCGTTGGCAGCCGCATCGGCGTCGCGATCGATAGCGACGACCGTGAGGCCATTGCGATCCAGCATACGGCGAGTGTGACCACCGCCACCGAAGGTGGCATCGACGATCACACCACTCTTGATATCGCTGAACATGTTCATGACTTCCTCTGCCATCGCAGGCTCGTGGTAAGGGTTGGGCTGATGCATTGCCAGCCCCCCGGGCGCTGGCACCAAACGGAAGCGGGCGGAGTAAGGGGCCTTCCAATCTGGTAACCGGGGGGCTGGCGATGAACCAGCCGTACGTACTAAATGCCGTGTTCTGAGAGTGCCTCCTCAATGTCGGAGTAAAAGTTATCCGCTTCTTCAGAGGCGGCTTCCCAGGTAGGGGTATCCCAGATCTCGATCCGATCGGCCATACCAATGAGAGTTACGTCTTTGTCGAGGTTGGCGTATTGCTGAAGTTTGCCGGTAATCGCGATGCGACGTTGCTTGTCCGGAATCTGGCTGTCGGCCGAAGCGAAGAATGAACGAGCAAAGGCGCGTCCTCGGGCGTTGGTACGAGGGAGCTCTCTCACCCGTGCCTCCTCTTCCGCCCATTGCTCGAGCGGGAAGACATAGACGCAGCGTTCCTGCCCCTTGGTGATGACGCAGCCATCGGAGAAGTGATCGCGGAACTTTGCGGGCAGCACGAGGCGGCCTTTGGGGTCCAGTGTGTGTTGGTATTCACCGACGAGCACGTCTCTTGGTTCCTGTCGTTCATTGAGCGGGGTCCTTCCACTGCGCCCCACTTTGCACCACTTCGACCCATTTGTCAACTCACTTGAACCATTTTTCTCCTTTTTGAAGAGTTTTCGCCCAAAATGTCACCCAGGAGCCGATCTTGAACCTCACCAACCGGGCGTTTGGAGCCCCACATCCGGTTCGCGGAGTCCGCCGGCTCGCCTCGGTGCTACCCGCCAGGCCGGCTCGATTCCACCCAAATACTCAGCTTGTAATTACACGCTGAGTATTAGTAACAGTCGGAGAAACCTCTTAAGTGACGCAGAATCCTTCCCGAAACCTTTCACACATAGGAAACCCCTTGTCACGCAACGTAGGAGATGCCGACAATGGTCAAAAAGCTCGTATTGCTCGCTGTGGCTCTGTCCACAGTGCTGGCGGCGATACCGGTGCTGGCGTCAACCCGCCCGACCGATATCACCTCAAGTGCCAGCACCCCTGACCTCCGGGTCAGTTCATCACTAGACCAATCGCTCAGCTCTGCTCGCGTCGCGACCATCCAGACGGGCTCGCCCGTTTCAGGCCAGCTTGCCCCGGGTCAGCGTCACGTAGCCGACGGTTTTGCTCTTGAGGTCCAGGGCGTCGATATCTCGACATCATTGGTCCGTGAGGGCTATCTCGAATTGCGGATCGCGGTGGCTTACCAGAACAACAGCACCTCCCCTATCCCCTATTCGGCCACGGCCTTCGCAGGTGAGTACACCTATCCCGAACTCCAGATCATTGATGATGAAGGCGTCGTGTATCCACTCGACCGCAGCGTCGCCGATCATGCAGTCGCTGGATCAGACCTGCCGTCGATTCCGGTCGGCTTGCCGGCCCATTGGACGGTCGGGTACCAGGTTCCCGAAACTCAGGCGTCCGATCTAGCGATCCAACTGGTCCAAGCCGGAGCGGTGCTGGCCACCTGGGACCTCGACGCCGGTCCGGTACGTCTCGAAGGATGGACCGCCCCCGACGACGCCACCGAAGTTGGCGTCTCAGAAGATATCGCCTGGTCCGACGGTCTCACCGTGGACTTCCATACGGTCTACGGCGACTCCTGTGGGGATCCGTACTCGGTAGTGAGCGCCGGTAACGGCAAGGTGATTGGCACCGTCACGTCGACCGCCATAACCGACACACTCTTCCCCAACGTGCTCTATCCAAACATTCCGTTCTACGCGATCTGGGCAGACGGAAGCTCTGCGCACTATCAGAACGTGCTTGACGCCGACTACCTCTTCTTGGACCTCGGCGACGTCATCAGCGGGGATGCGAGCAAGTTCAAGCCCGGAGTTGAAATGAACAGCCTGATCTTCGACGCGACGGTAAACAACGTCGAGTCGAACGAGAAGGTGATCATGCCTCCAGGTAGCGAGCAAATCTTTGACCTGGAATTTGGGTTGCCACGCGACAGTCGACTCGTCGACCCTCAAGCCAACCCGGTCGCTCTGTATGCGATCACGCCCGACGGGGTCTCGTACTGGGTCGACCTCTCGAACGCAGCCGACCTGAACGCTGAGTTCATCTTTGGAGACAGCTTCGATTTCGACACCATCAAGGCTGCCGATCGAGAGTTGCTCGAGGATCTGACGGAGGCCTTCGCCTGCACCGAGTCGGCACCGGTACGATATCTCGGAACAATCGACGGGTTGGCCGACTATCGAGCCGTCACCGGAATCGGTTTCCCTGAAGAAACAGTGGAACTCGCGCCCGAAGCTCTCCCTTAGGCGGCCATCCCAAGACGTCCAGTCTGTCGCCTAGGCAGACTCGGCGAGCAAATACGAGCTCCAGAGCGGGTCCATTCGTGGGCCCGCTCTGGCATATACCCACCCATACCGGTGAGGAGCCGAGGGGCGTTTATTGAGCAGGAATCCGGTGTCCTCGAGAAAGCGAGACCCTTTGTGCAGATTGCATCGCCGGCACGCCGCCACGACATTCTCCCAAACGTGCTGGCCACCCCGAGATCTCGGAACCACGTGATCGATCGACTCTGCCGGCCCACCGCAATACTGGCAACGGTGACCGTCTCTGGCGAAAACGGCGTTGCGAGTAAGTGGGACGGTTCGCCCGTAGGGAACCCGCACGAACTTATTCAGTCGAATCACCGACGGAACCGGCAGTTGCACTCGTTCCGCCCGCCATATTCTGTCAGTGGCTTCCAGCATTTGAGCTTTGTCATTGAGGACCAGGACAGCGGCGCGCCGCGAACTCACCACCGAAAGTGGCTCGTAGGAAGCGTTCAACACCAGCACACGCGCCACGGTGGACCCCCATTGAGAGTTTTCAAAATATACCACCCGTCCCGAACAGGACCGCTTTGTTTGTCTAGGTCCTTGACATTGACTGGTCCCACCCCAACAATTGCCAAACCATGCACGTTGTCGGATATGTTCGCGAAAGACCAGGATCAGACTCCGTAGATACGGCCTTCATGCAAGCCGAGCGTATCCGCATTTGGGTCGCTCGTAACGGATACGACCTGATTTCCATCTGCCAGGACAACGCCAACTCTGCCGAGCGGGAGGGCTTCGGAGCGGTTCTCGGGATTATCTCGTCTGGCCAGGCAGAACTAGTCGTCGTGCCGACGCTCGAAGCTCTCTCCCCTGACAAGATCACCCAGGAAGTCATGCTCTTTGAGCTCAGAGAGACCGGGATCTCCGTCGCGTCCACCGAAGAGGATGACCTCCTGGCATTATCCGTTCCTCCCACGGACCCGGCCCGGATGTTGATTCGCGACGTACTCGACAAAGCTGCCGGATTCCGGGGCGTGCGAGGCACCGCTCCGACCGAGCTGAGTGCGGTGCAAGGTGTCGAATCCGAACTCGTACCGGACGTGATCGTCGAGTTCGTCGATTCGCTACCGACCAATGAGCCTGATCCGGACCGAGCCCTCGCCTAACGGTTTCCCGCCCTGGAAGCGTTCAAAACGTTGGCAGATGCTGCAATGCGGCGAGGGCGGCAATCCCGAAAGCGTGGAACTCAGTCCCTCGCAATAGCGCCGACCCGACGCCAACCTGGCCCGATGACTCAAGGACCACTGTCACCATTATCTTGTGAGCGACCTCACGCTGGTCCACCGAGACAATGGTCGGCCGAATCCCTGCTCGCCCGGACGCCTCGTTAAGCGCATCAAGGATCGCCTCGCGTATCGATGTCGGGTCAGAATTCGACCGCCGAACCGAGCGTCGATCGGGGCCGACCCGTACGGCCACATCGCAATACGTCGGACCTTCCGAAACGGCCACAGCGAGTTGGACAGGTCCTGGCAAAGAGGAAGCAGCAACGGCCGGCCTAGGTGGGGCTTCCAAGCGGGGTTCCGGAGGCTCGGATACGAGTCCTTCGCCATCCTCGGCTGGCTGGGCGTGTTCGGCCATGCGAGGGAGTACGGGAAAGTCGCTGTCATCCGGTAGAGGCTCGACTCGACCGTCGTCAACGGCGACGGTCAGTCCACGGGTGGTGAAGAGTTCCCGAATTGCGTTCGCCACCATCGCTCGATCAGCATCGGCAGCCAGGACTACCCGCACGCCAGCCGGACCGTCGTCAGATAGTCGGACATGAGCCTGTTCGATCCCCGCCAGGCTGAGCAGCGACTCCTCCAACGGTTTCAAGAGGCGAGACTTCGTTGTCTGCGACGCCACCTGAGGAATTCAATAACATCCCGGGCGTCAACATCGGCCGCCGGGTCGCCGTATGCGGTCGCCGTCCGCCATCGAAGGTAGTCGGAGGACATCCAGCCACCCCGCGCTCGCATACTCCACATTGTTCGGAAACCCTCCCACCAAACCGTTGGATGCCATAGCACCCCCAGTGCCATCTTATACACGAGGAACCTTCCTTCGCCCGCTGACGATAGTAACCCAGGGGCCGTAAAAAGCTTCGTCTGATAGGCTTTCCATTCGCCAAAAAAAGGAGCGGCACCGGTGCAGGTCGAGATACCACAACCAGATGAGCTGGCGAAGTTCGCCGACCGGCACAAAGCGATCGCGAAGAATATCGCTCAGGTCATTCAGGGCAAACGCGAAGTGATCGACCTGCTGATCGCTTGCCTCCTGGCCGAAGGACACGTCCTGATCGAGGACGTTCCCGGGGTGGGCAAAACCCAGCTCGCCAAATCACTTGCCCGATCCATCGAAAGCACCTTTCAGCGTATCCAGTTCACACCGGACCTCCTCCCATCCGATATAACCGGCGTAAGCATCTGGAACCGCCAAACCAGCGAATTCGAGTTCAAGCCCGGGGCGATCTTTGCCAACGTCGTCGTCGGTGACGAGATCAACCGGGCGTCGCCAAAAACCCAGGCTGCGCTGCTCGAAGCGATGGAGGAACGCCAAGTAACCGTCGATGGGACCACGCGAAGCCTGGCTCCACCATTCATGGTTATCGCCACCCAGAACCCCCTCGAACATGAAGGTACTTATCCGCTCCCCGAAGCCCAGCTCGACCGCTTCATGATGCGACTGGTCATCGGGTACCCGGATCGTTCAGACTCCATATCGATTCTTGACCGCCATGGAATGACCTCACAGTTCGACGAGATCAAACCGGTCGTATCCGGAGCCGACATCAACGAGATGATCCGGGTTGCCAGGCGAATCCACGTGGCGGATTCGGTGCGCGAATACATCGTCGACTTGATTGAAGGGACCCGGCGCAACGCCGAGATCATGCTGGGCGCCTCTCCCCGATCAGCGTTGTTCATTCAGCGCGTTTCGCGGGCGAGAGCCGCCATGGATGGACGCGACTACGTGACCCCCGACGACGTCAAGCTGGTGGCTGGTCCGGTTCTCTCCCACCGTATAATCCTGCGCCCTGAAGCCCATATGCGCGGCACCACCATGGACTCGGTCATTGAGGGCGTTTTGTCGCACCTACGGGTGCCCGGGATGAGTAAACCCGCCTGATGCTGACCGACCGGGGCTGGGCGGCAGCTGGAGCAGGACTCGCGCTGACCGCCTTGTGGGCAGCCCTCGGTGAGCTCGAGCTGCTCATCACCGCGCTGCTCTTGTTCATCGGCATCGCGGTTGGGCTTGCCTATGTGCGGATCTCCAGGCCACGTGTCTCGATCGTCCGTCAGATCAACCCGTCGCTTGTCTACGAAGGCGACCAGGCAGTGGTTGAAGCAACCATTACCAACAACGGCCGGTTCCGCATCCTCAATCCGACGGTCGAAGACGAGGTCGGCGGCCTCGGATCAGCGCGGTTCCACGCCTCTTCCATCAAGGCGAACGAGTCGGTAGTTGCCAACTATCAGATCGTTTGCCGACCAAGAGGTATCTACACCGTCGGGCCGGCTGTGCTCGTACTCCACGACCCGTTCCGGTTCGCTCGACGCGGTTCAATCGTTGGAGGCTCCGACCGACTGGTGGTCTATCCAGAAGTCGAACGCCTGACCGGCTTTCCGGTCGTTCGCGGACGCGATCCCGCCGTACACGCTTCGCGCCCGGAGTTCTCCCACCGCGGTGGCGAAGACTTCTACACCATCCGCGAATACCGAACCGGCGACGACCTCCGACGGGTCCACTGGCCGACTTCTGCCAAGCGTGACCAGCTGATGATCCGGCAACTCGAGACCCCTTGGCAGTCACAAGCGCTCGTGATGCTCGACGTCCGCTCCAGCGCTTACTCGTCGCCGGCAGCGTTCGAGAAGGCCGTGAAAGGGGCTGCCTCGGTCACCAGCCACCTGTTCGGGTCAGGTTTCGAAACGTCGGTATGGACCGGCGCGATCGCTCTGAATCCTGGTGAGCCATACGCAAAGATCATGGAGACCCTGGCGGTAGTCCGGCCGATCTCGGCCTTTGACGTTGTCGCCGCCGCCAGCCGACTCCAGAAATCTGGCCGTGGTGGAGCCCTCATCATCGTCACCGGCCGCCCCGACGCCGACTTGCTCACTGCCCACCGACTACTCAGCCGCGACTACCCGTCAACCATTGCGCTCACCGTCTCCTCTCCAGACGGAGGGGCTTTTCATCAACTCGGCATCGTCACGCTCGACGTTGAGACCGACCAATCGTGGGCCGCCGCCTGGCTCACCGCATCGAATCCATCATGGTCTACCGTCTCAGCCGGCTGATCCTGCTCGCCTCGGTCGCATTCGCGATCCTGCGCCTCGGCAACCTGCTCCGGTCGGCCGAGAGCGGGCCGTCCTGGCAGCTGGTGCTGATCGCCGCTTTCTTGATGGGCTCGGCAATCACCTGGCTCGTCGTCAACGCCCGGCTTACGACCATGAGCTATTACACCGCGAACTTGCTCGGCTACATTCTGGCGGCGCTACGTATCATGGCTCCCGGAACGCTCACGTTCGGAATCATTCCCAGCGGCGCCACCCGGCAAGTGCTTCTCGACGAGTTGGCTTTCGCGGTCGAATTGATCCGGTTTGGATCCACCCCGGTCCTTCCCGTTCGCGGCCTGATCGCGGTCATCGCGCTCGCTTTCTGGATCTTTGGGGCCCTCGGCACCTGGGGTCTTACCTCCCGGCGACCAGCCTGGGCCCTCTTGCCACCGTTGATGCTCAGCCTGCAACTGGCCACGATCGACCGCGTTCCCAGCCCACGGGCGTGGACCATTGCCTTCGCATCGCTCGTTGCGCTCAGCCTCCTGGCGATTGCCGTGGACGAGCGACGAATAGGTACTGGACGGCTGCGTGATCGTCACGGTGGAGCGCGTGCACGAACCGGGCTGTCGGTTCCCGCAGTCACGCTCGTAGCAATGGTCGCCGCCGCCGTGATCGCCAGCACCACCGTGGCGGGCATGGTGCCAGGATCGGGACTTCTGGAATGGCGGTCGCGATCGGGCCTCGGAGGCGGAATATATGGCGGCGTGTCGTACAACCTGTTCGTCTCGACCGTGCAGTCTGATCTTCTTTCCCTAGGTGACGAACCGGTCTTCGTCGCTCAAGTTGCCGGACCCATCGAGCCAGGATCGTTGTACTGGAAACTCATCAGCCTGGAGAAATACGACGGAACCAACTGGTATCCGGATGACCAAGGGTTCACGCGCCCGGCCGGTTCGCTGGGTTACGGGAACGAGGAACTGGCCTATCAGGGCAACACGGTTTCCGTTGCACAAGTCGTCCAGATTCGCTCGCTCCGGATGAATTACTTGCCAGCATTGCGAGGAGTATCCGCACTGGTTTCGGACAACGACCTCCTCGACGAGTCCTTCTCCGTACGTGAAGACGGTTCACTCCGGTTCGATGCGAGGACCTTCGAGGGCCTGACTTACACCATCGAGTCCCAGGTCCCCAACGATTCGATCGCCGCATTGGCGACCGGTGCCGATGGTCGGCTGTCACCCCTGTTTGAAGCCGCTGGCGAAGCCGGCTTGTTCTCCGCTATAGCCGTCCCGGATTCGGGCGGCTCTCGGCCAGCGAACCTTGCCGAGTACACCGACTTGCCACCCGATATCGACCCACGGATTTCTCTACTAGCCCAACAGATCACCGACACCGCCACGACCTCGTTCGAGAAAGCGGTCATGCTTGAATCCTTCTATCGGAACCCGGTCGAGTTCACCTATTCGGTGGACATCGATGCGGGTCACTCTGCGAACAATTTGGCCGACTGGCTATTCGAACCAAACAGCCCGAACTTCCGCACCGGATACTGTGAGCAGTTCGCCACCGGGATGGCGGTGATGGCTCGTGAGCTCGGTATTCCATCTCGGGTGTCCCTCGGTTTCACACCCGGCGACGTCGACGAAGACGGCCTCGTCATCGTTCGACAACGCAACGCCCACGCCTGGGTCGAGCTGTGGCTCGATGGACACGGGTGGGTGCAGTTCGACCCGACCCCCCGGTCCGACGGAGTGAACCCGGCCACCCAACTCGGCTTCGACCCCCGGACGGTGTCGTTACCGGCGAGCGACCCTATCGACCCCAATGTTGGCCCCGACCAATCGCCACTCAGCATTGAAGACATCCTGGCCGCCATCAACGACGCTCCCGACCCGAGTCCGGTCGTGCCGCTAGCCGGCCGGTCCGGACCGATTACCGTTCCGAATGCCGCCTGGTGGATTCTCGGGGCCGTGGCTGCGATCTTGGCCCTTCCAGCTATCAAACTTCTCCGACGACGCGGTCGGCGACGGGACGCTCTCCGGGGTGACATTCGGGCAGCATGGGCTGACATCTTCGATCGTTTGGTCGACCTTCGGCACGCCGTGGCCGGACACCTCACGCCGGTTGAGTTGGCCCGAAACACCGAACCGTCACTGTTGCCGCTCGCCATGGCTTACGGCGCCGACACGTACGGGCCGCCCCGGGAGAACCCTGATAGCACCACCCAGCGAAATGCGGAGCTATTCGCCCATGCCGATGGTTGGATAAAGGCCCGCCACAGTCGTAGCGAGAGGCTCAAAGCCTTATGGAGTTTGCGGTCGGCGCGCACCTAGAAACGGTAACGCCTGTCTCCCTAGCCTGAGGAAACCGCGTCTTCTCCTCCGAGCCGGAGGATATCGAGGAATCGCTCGCGGTCTAGCTCGAAGCGGGTCACGTCTTCCTCAACGGAACGGGTGATCTCGTCGATTGCGACGAAGAACGCCAGCTGGCCCGACTTCAATGCGTCCAGCAGCTGCTGATCATCGGCAGCGACCCGAAAAATAGATACCCCGTCGGTGACCAGTTTGACGTCAGCCAGATGCGTTTCCATATCGGCGTTTCTGCGCAAGTAATCCCATGCCCGGCGAACCCGCTGGACGGACATGCCGTTGTCCAACAGACTCCGGACGACGCGCAAAGCCACGAGGTCTCTGAACGAATACATCCGGCGTACGCCAGGGCGACCACCGGTCGATTGTATCGACGGTCGGACAAGATCAACGCGATCCCAGTACCGAAGCTGATGCAACGAACAGTTCGTCAGTTTTGACGCCTGTTGCGCCGAGTAGCCCTCTTCCAAAACTTCTCCAAAACCCAGTCGCGGCGATGTGATAAGTGCCGCTTATGCCTCCGCGAACCCGATGAGTGAAACTCCCATACGGCCAGGATCGATACCCTAGCGTAACTTATCGAGGTGTGATTCCGAGAGGCCAGTTCGTTATGGAATCGGGAATTAATCGTCGGCGTGGGCGCCGGTTGCGCGCTCTCTATCGATCATCTTCGGGCGTTTGCCCTGCACGATCGCAAAGACCGAACCGACCATTACGACGAACCCGATCGCCGCGAACCACGTCGCCCCTGGCTTCGGGAACATCCACACGAGGAAGACCAGGCCGGCAATCGCTAGTACCGCCGCAACCCGCTGCCGCCCAACCGTCATGGGAATGCGCGCAATATTGCGAACCGCGTCCGCCAAATCCGGATCCTCGTCATAGAACTGGCGTTCTATCTCGGCAAGGATCCGCTGCTCTCGATCGTCAAGCCCCATCTTGCTTTCTCCGAAATGTCGTCAAGTCAGTATACGTCAGACCGCATCTATATCGACACCAGGGTTTTCTTTTTTATGGTGGACGACGGCTGGACCCACCGATTCGTGTCCAAACCGGTCCCGAATCGCGCCTACGGCTTCGGCTAGATCATCCCAGGTCGCCGGCCGATCGGTGGCGAGTTGATGGACTGCCTCGGTGTTCGGAATCAGACCTGCCCCTGCAACCCCGATGAGGCGAACCCGCCGTCCTGAAATCGCCGCCCGCTCGAGAAGTTGAACGGCTGCGACCATCAAGTCCTGACCCACCGCAGTTGGCGAGGCCAACGTTACGGACCGGGTGATGGTCTCGAAACTGTCGAACCGGACTTTGAGGACGACCGTCTTCGCCTCCACACCTGCATGGCGCAGCCGACTGGACAGCCGATCCGCGTGTCGCATTACCTCAGAACGAATCTCTTCGTCTGACTGGAGATCCGCCTCGTACGTTTGCTCATTCGAAACGGACTTGGCCTCTCCGTGAGGCTCCACACTTCGGTCATCGATGCCCATCGACAATCTGAATAAGGATGCCCCGGCTGATGTGCCGAAATTTCGCTGTAAGGCCCTCTCGCCAACGCTGGCAAGGTCGCCAATGGTCTGGACCCCGAGCCGCTCCAAACCCGCATACGTGGCCTCACCGACCCCCCACATCGCTCGCACATCAAACGAGTGCAGGATCGCCAGCTGCCGATCCGTGTCGATCACGAATACCCCATCCGGTTTAGCTTTGCCACTGGCGAGCTTGGCAAGAAACTTGTTGGAGGCGATCCCACATGATGACGGGAGTCCGACTTCTTCTCGGATCCGGCTCCGCAGGTGCTCGGCGACCGTACGACTATCGGGGTGGAGCAACGTGAGGCCCGACACATCTAGGAATGCTTCGTCGATGCTCAACCGCTCAACGACCGGTACTTCCTGCTCGATGAGCGCAAAGACTTCCCTGGAAATCTCGGTGTAACGGCCGTGATCGGATGGGACCAGCACCAACTGGGGACAGATTCTCCTGGCGCGCACGGTCGGCATCGCCGAGTGGACGCCAAACCTACGAGCCTCATACGATGCGGCCGCGATCACGCCCCGATTACCGCCTCCGCCCACCGCCACCGGTCTCCCGCGGAGCTCAGGATGGGCCAGCCGTTCACACTCGACGAAGAACGCGTCCATGTCTATGTGGATGATTGGTTCGGTGAACCGCATAGCACCAGCCTAAACCTCACAACCCGACGACCAACGGAAGGCAGCAGGTCCACGGAAGCAGCGCCAGCGACTCCTACACTCCTGGGTCATGGCCAACCTCATCCACCTCGTGCGTCACGCAGAAGTACTCAACCCCGACCATGTTGTTTACGGCCGACTCCCCCATTACGGCCTGTCCGAGCTCGGACGGCACCAGGCGGTCGATGCCGCCCGCTACCTGGCGGGTCAGCCGGTCGTGGCGGTCTGGTCGTCTCCTCTAGAACGGGCGCTCGAAACCGCTGGCATCATTGCCGCCCGACACAACCTCCCGGTCCGAGTCGATCAGGACCTCACTGAATGGAAGCTGGCCGATGGCTGGGAAGGCATCGTGTGGGAGGATCTACCCGAATCGCGGCCCGGCGAACTTGAGGCCTACCTAGCCCAGCCCTGGGATCTCCCCTTTGCCGCTGAGTCCCTTGAAGAACTTGGAAGCCGGATCGTGACAACGATGAAAGCCATCAACGATCGACACCCCGAGGGCGACATCGTTGTGGTTTCACACCAGGACCCCGTCCAGGTCGCCCGGTTGATCTTCGCCGGAACACCCGTAAACGAACTGCACATCGACAAGCCGCTGCACGGTACGGTCTATACGTTCCAACCGGGCTCCAATTGGACCGAGGCGGCTCGCTACGACCCTGAAAACCAGGTCGAGTTCCCTCCCCGAACGGTCTAACGGCCTAACCAAGTCCTTCCAGAAACGCCCGGTCCGTCTCGAACGCCAGGGGTGGAAGACTATCCAACGCAAAAAACTCGGCCTCCTCGGCGTCATCTCCCGCTCGCAATTCGCCGCTAACCACCGTTCCCGAAAACCAGATCCCGACGGTCAGCTTGTCGGGGTCGTGGAAGTTCGAGGCGACGTGGAGCACCTCGCCGATCTCCGCAACCAACCCGGTTTCCTCCTGCAGTTCGCGCTGAGCCGCCCGACGCACGTCTTCGCCGTAGTCCACAAACCCAGCAGGAACGGACCAGTAGCCTGACCGGGTTGCGCCTTCAGCACGTTTGACCATAAGAATCTGGCCGTAGGCATCTCTGATAACGACGGCGGCTCCCACCCCAGGATTCCGAAAATGGACGAAGGCACAGGACGGACACGCGGGACGCTCCTTGCCGCCCACCCTCCTCAGCACAAGGCCTTCGCCACACCACGGGCAAAAGGTGAACTCTCCTGGCCAGTCATGGGTATGGGGCACCCGACGCATGCTACCGCTCCAGGATGGTACCGCTCCACGGGCGTCGAAGGCCACGAGCCAAGCAGCCATAATGGTGTCGTGCGACAAGGAACCGACACTCCCCCGGTCTTGACCGGATCCCTGCAAATGCTGGCTGCTTTAGCCGTGGTCGTGGACCTGGCCTTGGCCCCATCCGGCGCTGGCGACTACCTCCTCGCGTCGCTTGGCCTTCTCCTCATGGTCACCGTCGGATTGGTTGGCGTATTCGTAGCCAGAGGGCAATGGGCCAGGAGATACCTCTGGTTTGCGCTGGCTATCGAAGGGGCGCTCTTTGTGAGGTCGGGAACCTTCTCGTTGGTGCTCGTTGCGACGTTCGCAGGGGCTCTGAGCCTCGGCTTACCCGGACTCGATGGATGGATCCGCCAGCTCCGTAAAGCGGATGCCCCACCGACGCCGGCTGTGCTCTTGCCACTGGCCCTCCTCGCCGTGCCAGCCGTCCTCGGATTGACCGTCGACTCCAATCCCGGCGTTTGGGCTATCTCACTCGCGAGCGTCATAGGAGCGTGGTCTTATGCCAGGGCCCACCGCGTCACGTTGTGGGCGTTGCGGTTGGCCTATCCGATCATTGGCGTCGTCGCAGTCGGTCTGCCTCTCTGGCAAGCCACAACCCTGAGCGCGGTGGTTGGCCTCTGTGTCGTCTTAGCTTGGACACCTGGCGCGCTACGGGGAATTCAGCCGCTCGAACCCCGACGAGTCGATGCGAAACCAGTATTTGCCGAAATGGCTCCCCCCGGCCTTATGGACGAAATCGGGCGAGACAGCCATGGGAGGAAAAAATGACCAGACGCTACCCGAATCCGTGGTTTGTCATCCCGACGCTCTTCGGCACGGTGATCGGAGCCGGGCTCGGTTGGTCGGTTACCAGCGCCACTTGCGGTCAGCAGGCCTGCAACGGGTGGGCAACCGTTGCCGCCATTGTCTCGGGTCTGATCGCCATGGTGGGCGTCGGCACTGTGGTGGTTCTCGCTATCCGCTCAGCCGAGGAGTTCCAGCGCGCCTCAGAGGCAGGTGAGCCCGAACCCGGTCCGGGATGCGAAGTTCCCGAGGATCTTGGAGACACCTAACCCGGGTCAGGTCAACAACGTGCGGTTGGTCAGCGACCCAGCACCAACGCCACGTTGTGGCCACCGAATCCGAACGAGTTTGACATCGAAATCGTCACCTCGGCCGGGCGAGCCTCATTCGGCACGTAGTCAAGGTCACAGTCTGGATCAGGCGTGTCGTAGTTTATGGTCGGTGGAAGGACACTGTCTCGCATGGCCAACAGCGACAACACAGCCTCCATGGCTCCCGCTCCGCCCAGCAGATGGCCGGTCATCGATTTGGTAGAGGAAACCGCCAGCTTGTAAGCGTGGTCGCCAAAAACTCGCTTGATGGCCGCCGTCTCAGTTGCGTCGTTGGCGGCTGTCGACGTTCCGTGGGCATTGATGTACCCGATCGCCTCGGGCTCAAGATCGGCATCTCGCAACGCCGCCTCCATTGCTGCGGCCGCACCGGTGCCGCCCGGCCGAGGCAGCGTCATGTGATAGCCGTCCGAGGACATCCCGTATCCGAGCACCTCACCGTAAATGGCGGCCCCGCGCTCCTGCGCCGCTTCGTATTCCTCAAGAACCAATGCTGCGGCACCTTCGGCAAGGATGAACCCGTCCCGATCGGCATCGAAGGGGCGCGAGGCCCGTTCCGGATCGTCGTTACGGGTTGAAAGGGCTCGGGACTGGTTGAACGAACCCATGGCGAACTCGTTGACGGCAGCTTCGGCCCCGCCAGCCAGCATGACGTCGGCTGCTCCCCGCCGAATGATCTCGGCCGCATCGCCAATTGCGTTGGCAGAGGCCGCACAAGCGGTAACCGTACACATCGATGGACCGAGCAGGTGGTGCGCCATCGATACAACGCCGGCCCCCATGTTCGATATCAACTTGGGAATCGTGTACGGATTGATGCGACCGGGACCGCGCTCACGCAGGACATCAAGTCCTTCGATGAACGAGTCCATACCGCCGATTCCGACTCCCATGACGACACCAGCCCGTTCGGCGGCGGGGTCGCCCTCTTCGAAGGCAATACCGGCGTCGGCGAATGCCTGGTCGGCCGCGACCCGCGAATACTGGGCAAACCGGTCAAGGACCTTGGCCTCGCGTGTGCCGAAATAGGCTTCAGCATCAAAGTCTTTGACCTCACCAGCGATCTGGGTAGGGAGTCGTTCGGGGTCGAACCGGGTAATCCGGGCTACCCCGGACTTGCCGGCCAGAATGGCTGACCATGTCGTCTCCACATCATGCCCGAGCGGGTTGATGGTTCCGAGACCGGTGATGGCTACACGTCGCCGGGACACGCGCTAACTACGAGTCGAGTTTGGCGATAACGATATCAACGGCCTGGCCAACGGTGCCGATGTTCTCTGCCTCGTCATCGGGGATCGATACACCAAACTCATCTTCAAGTGCCATGAGCAGTTCAACTACACCCAATGAGTCGACTTCGAGATCCTCTTCAAAACGAGCCCCGTTGTTGAGCTTCGCTTCATCAAGGCCCAGCTCGGTCACGAGCAATTTGTTCATTCGCTTTTCAATTTCTGCACGATCCATCTTGGGATCCTCCTCCATAGGTTCTTTTGCTTAAAGCGCTATTCCGCCATCGACCACCAGGACATGACCGGTGATATAGGCCGCCTCCGGTGAGGCAAGATAGCCGACCGCGCTCGCTATCTCATGTGTTGTGCCCAATCGACCGACCGCGATGTTGGCTGTCACAGCTGACGTGACGTCCTCGCCAAGCGCCTCGGTCATATCTGTCTCAATAAACCCCGGTGCGACGACGTTTACGGTGATGTTGCGGGATCCGACCTCTTTGGACACAGACTTGGAGAACCCGATGATCCCGGCTTTGGACGCCGCATAATTCGCCTGACCGGGATTTCCGGCGATCCCCGAAACGGACGAAACCGAAACGATGCGTCCCCACCGCGCCCGCACCATCCCTTTCAAAGCTCGCTTTGTGCAAAGGAAGACTGAGGACAGGTTGGTGGCGATCACATCATCCCAGTCTGATTCGCTCATGCGCATCAAGAGCCCGTCGCGGGTGATACCGGCATTGTTGACCAGGACCTCGACCGGACCGAGTTCCGCTTCGACTGCCACGAACATGGCCTCCACTGCCTCGGCGTCGCCTACATCAGCTCCGACCGCGAAAGCGACGCCTCCGGCCGCCACGATGTTGCCTACGACCTCGTCGGCTGCATCGGCGCGCGACGCATAATTGACCGCTACCCGATAACCATCGGCAGCAAGCCGTTCACAAATTGCTCTACCGATCCCGCGGGAGCCCCCGGTCACGAGAGCTACCCTCCCCTGATCGGTCATTCGGCCCCTTCGGTCGGCGTGGCAACGACCTCATTTCGGCCGAAGTACTCAAGGTTGGCCTGGATGATGTCAACCCCGGTACGAGTGCTCGCCGGAAACTCGACGTCATATGTCTCGACCGGCGTCACCCGGTCCCCCCACTGGAAGGTGGCGGCGGCCCAGGTCAACCCTGCGCCGAAGGCGGCAAATACCAACTTGGCACCCGGCTTGATCCGACCCTCCTCAAGAGCCTCGGCGAGAGCGATCGGAATCGTCGCTCCCGATGTGTTGCCGTATGAGGCAATATTTACAAACACTTTCGACTCATCGATACCCAACCGCCGCGTAGCTGCATCGATGATGCGGACGTTCGCCTGATGGGGAATCATCATGTCGACGTCGTCAGAGCTCCAACCCGCCTCGGCCAACACCCGCTCCGACGAATCCGCCATCATCGTCACCGCCCGTCGGAAGACCTCGGAGCCTCCCATTTGGATGGCACGTTCGGAAGCCACGGCTTCATCGGTGTACGCCTTCGTGCCGCTTTGGGGCGCCCACAAGAGTTCTTCGGTGCCGACCTCAAGACCCATTTCGGACGTGAGAAGCCCGATCGGTTCGTCCTGTTCAACTGCTTCGAGGAGTACCGCCCCGGCGCCATCACCAAAGAGCACTGCGGTAGTGCGATCACGAAAATTCACGAATGAATGCAACTTCTCTGACCCGATCACCAGAGCGCATTTATGCGTTCCCCCTTTGATCATGTTCGTAGCCACGATCAACGAATAGAGGAACCCACTACAAGCGGCGTTCAGGTCGAAGGCCGCGGCGTTGGTTGCCCCAAGCTTGGTTTGTGCCCAGGCTGCTGCGGAAGGAAGGAGCGTATCCGGCGAGCAGGTCGCCACCACGATAAGGTCTACGTCTTCAGGCGACTTGCCAGCGGCTGCGATCGCCTGGCGGCCAGCCATCGCGGCCATATCGGACGTCTCGACCTCGGCGATCCGGCGCTCTTTGATCCCGGTCCGCGTCGATATCCACTCGTCCGAGGTTTCCATGATGGTCTCTAGGTCTGCGTTCGACAGGATCGCAGGAGGAATTGCCTTCCCCCACCCGGTGATGGTTGCGTATCGCACTCACTGCTCCTCTGAGAAACTTATTACTCGACTTTAGGTCGCTAGCCGCTGGACCGCAGCTTCTAACGACTCCTGGTCATTTACGACGAGGACATCAGCGTCGGGGGCTGACCGCTTGGCCATGCCGGCGGTAACGTCGCCAGGTCCAATATGGACAAACATTTCAACTCCCGCACCGGACATATTGGCCAACGATTCTGCGAAGCGAACCGGCGACGTCAGCTGATCGACGAGCCCCTGTCCAAGGTTGGAGCCAAGCGCCGAGGCAGTGACGTTGCCGTAAACATCGAAACGTGGTTCAGAGAAGTCCATGTCGGCGACAGAAGCTGAAAGCTGTTCGGCAGCCGGGGCCATGAACGGCGTGTGGAATGCCCCAGCGACGTTCAACTTGACGGCCCTGCGCACTCCAAGATCGCGAGCCTGGTCAACCACCCAATCGATGTCCGCGTCGCCGCCGGCCACCACCACTTGGCCTGGTGCGTTCAGATTGGCCACCCACAACCGACCGCCTGTGCTTCGCCGATTCGCCGCGATGTCTTCGGCAAGATCCGGATCCGCGCCGAGCAGGGCCGCCATCGCCGATGGCTCTCGATCGGCCGCAGCCGCCATGGCCAGGCCGCGTTGAGCAACGAGTTGGAGACCATCGTCAAAGCTCAGCACGCCGGCGGCAGTAAGCGCCGTGTATTCGCCAAGCGAGTGTCCTGCGGCCGCAGAGGGTTGGTGACCTCCCACTGCCTCCGAGAAGTCCAGCCACAAGGCATAGGCCAGGGCATACAAGGCTGGCTGGGCGTGTTCGGTGCGAGTGAGGGCATCTTCAGGCCCGATCAAACACATGTCTTTGATCGACCAGCCGAGAATCTGGTCGGCCCGATCGATCAACAGTTCCGGGGCGGTTTTGAACAGGTCGGCACCCATCCCAACGTATTGGGCACCTTGACCGGGAAACAGCACTGCGTAATTCATAGACCCCTCTTCGACTCAACGAGACCGGGCCAGGTTACCCAGTCAACGCAACCAGCCATGGAAGCTGTTCGATCTTCGCGTTTTCGTGGTTTACACTCCCGTTTCACCGTCCCGGATCCCCACCAAGGCTTAATGCTCATGCCCATTGCAATCCCGACTCTCGCCACAACCGAACTGCCGATCCCGGAACGTTTCGGCCGACTGTACGACCTCGCCTACAACCTCTGGTGGAGCTGGGACGAAGCTGGTGCAGACCTATGGCGTGCGGTTGACGTGCAACTTTGGGAGCGGTATCGGAATCCGGTTGAAATGCTGGCGGCCGTAGAACGAGCCACCTGGCAGCGACTCGCAGAATCTGAGGATTTCGCCGATCAGTACGCCAACACGATGCGTCGGTTTGACGCCTACATGGCGGCCAAGGACACGTGGTTCGAGCGCAATCACGGGAAGTCCGACAGGTCGGTTGCGTACCTTTGTGCTGAGTTCGGGATTCACTCTTCGCTTCCCATGTACTCGGGTGGGTTAGGCGTTCTAGCGGGAGACCACACCAAGTCGGCATCGGATCTTGGCGTACCGTTTGTCGGGGTCGGCCTCCTCTATCGGCGCGGTTATTTTCGCCAGCAAATCGGTGCCCTCGGCGGGCAACAGAACCTGAATCCCGTCCTCGACCTGGCTCGACTCGCCGCCCGACCGGTGGCCAGCCCGACTGGCGGCCACCTCAAGATCCCGCTCCAGTTCCCTGGCCGGGTTGTCAAAGCAGCTGTCTGGAGCATTGCCGTAGGACGGGTATCGCTTCTGATGCTCGATACGGACATCAATGAAAACGACCCATCAGATCGCCCGATCACTTCGATGTTGTACGTACGGGGCCGCGAAGCGCGGTTCTGCCAGGAGTACGTCCTGGGAGTGGGAGCGGTACGGACCCTTCGGGCGCTCGGTCTGGAACCCGCCGTATGGCACGTAAATGAAGGTCACGCGGCCATGAGCCTGCTTGAGCGCATCAGTGGCGAGGTCACCGGCGGCGCCACCCTCGAAGACGCCGAGCGCAGCGTCAGAGCCAAGACATTCTTCACGCTTCACACACCAGTACCGGCCGGTAACGAACGGTTTGACTTCGGACTCGCCGAGAAATACCTCGGCCATTGGCCAGCGACGGTCGGTACCGACATCCACCACCTCCAGCAACTTGGCAGCTCGCGGCAAGGAGACGAGGGCATGTTCGACCTCGGCGCGCTGGCGATCCGCCTCGCAAGCTCGGTCAATGGTGTCTCTCAGCGTCACGGCGAGATCGTCAATCGCGATTGGTCTCACCTCCTCGCGACTCCTGGAATCGGTATCACCAACGGCGTCCACAGCCCTACCTGGATGAGCCGACCGATGAATCGTCTGATTCGCGAGTCGCTCGGGCCGAACTGGTCAACCGATTTGATCGAAGACCCCAACGCCAGCGACATCATTCGTGACCTGCCCGACCAGGAAGTTTGGGACGCCCACCAGAACCGCAAAGACGTTCTTACGACCTTCGCGCAGGGACGCATTCGAGGCCAGTTGGCCCGCCATGGCGGCTCACCGGACGAATTACGGTCGATCGATCGGATGATGCCATCGGACCGCCTCACCATCGGCTTCGCCCGCCGTTTTGCCACCTACAAACGAGCCACGTTGCTCTTTCACAACATCCCCTGGCTCCAGGCGATCCTCACCAACCCGGATCGCCCGGTCCAGCTCGTATTCGCAGGCAAAGCCCACCCGGCTGACCAGGAAGGCCAGGCGTTAATCAGGCACATTCACGAATTGGCCCAATCTCCCGAGCTCAAGGGTCATGTCTACCTTCTTGAGGACTACGACATCCGCATGGCTCGTTTCCTGGTGCAGGGCGTCGACGTATGGCTCAACAATCCTCGACCTCCCGAGGAAGCGTCCGGTACGTCAGGGATGAAAGCGGCGATGAACGGGGTACTCAATCTGTCGGTATTGGACGGCTGGTGGATCGAGGGATTCACTGGCAAGAACGGTTGGGCGTTCGGACACGAGTCCGACATCGGTGACCACGACCGGCAAGACGCCGAGGACGCCGTGTCGTTGTACCAGTTGCTCCAGGACCAGATCGTGCCGCTGTTCTACGATCGTGACGACAGTGGTATTCCATTGGGTTGGGTTCAGCTCATGAAAGAAGCGATGGCGTCATCCGGCGGAGACTTCTCCTCGAACCGGATGGTGGCCGATTATGTGTCAAAGGCGTACGTTCCGCTCGGACTCTGAAGCCATCATTTCCCTGATCGACCGGACGGCTTGCCCGATCCGGTGCTCGTTCTCGACGAGCGCAAACCGCACGTAACCCTCGCCGTGGGTTCCGAATCCCACCCCGGGCGACACCGCAACATTGGCATGTTCGAGCAAGTGGACGGCAAAGTCCAATGACCCCATATGCTGGTAGGCGGGCGGAATCGGCGCCCAAACAAACATCGTGCCGCGAGGCTTCTCGATGACCCATCCCGCTCGATTGAGACCCTCGATGAGAATGTTGAGCCGCTTCTCGTAAATGGCATTGACGGCCACAACGTGGTCGTCTCCCTCGTTCAGAGCAATGATGGAAGCAATCTGGATGGGCTGGAAGGTTCCATAATCCAGATACGATTTGAGCTTCGCCAACGCGGCAATCATGTCACGATTGCCCAACACAAACCCGACCCGCCATCCGGCCATCGAATGGCTCTTGGTGAGCGTGTACAGCTCGACACCGACGTCAATCGCCCCGGGAACTTGCAGGAGCGACGGCGGTTGATATCCGCCGAAGGCGATATCGGCGTACGCAAAATCGTGGACCAGAAAGACCTCGTGTTCTTTGGCAAACGCCACCAAACGCTCAAAGAATCCAATATCGACACACGTCGTCGTCGGGTTGTGTGGAAAGGAAGTAATGATGACGCGTGGTCGGGGCCAGCTGTCCATGAAGGCGGCGGTAAGCGCATCGAAATACTCGTCACCAGCCGAAACAGGAACGCGCCTGATCTCGGCGCCAGCGAGCAGCGGGGCGTACATGTGGATGGGATACGACGGTTCGGGAACAAGGGCCACATCACCCTTCTGAACGAGGGTCCACATGAGGTGGGATAGCCCCTCCTTGGCACCGATCGTATTGATGACCTCAGTCTCTGGATCAAGGGTCACGCCAAACCGACGCTGATACCGGTCGGCGGCGGCTTTCCGAAGGTTGGGAATGCCTCGCGACTGTGAGTACCGATGGTTCTTTCCGAGTTGGGCAGCTTCGCACAACTTGTCAACAACCGCATCCTGCGTGGGGATATCGGGGTTACCGAACCCCAGATCGACGACATCGCGGCCCGCCCGACGGGCCTCGGCCTTCAGTTGATTGATCTGGGCAAAAACGTACGGCGGCAGGTTTCCGATGCGACGAAACTCCACTGACACAACCTCCCCTTATCGGACCGTCAGCCTAACGCCAACTAGCTGGCGAAACGATCGAGGATCTTTCGTACCCTCGTGGGCATGAGATTGGTGCCGAGGCCGACCAGATTCTCGATCAGGGCGAGCACATCCTGGCTGCCATCCCAGTGTTCTGTGATGACGTCACGACCGGCCGTTTTGATCAGGTGATTCAGCGAATACGCGATGAGCAAGAGATCGTCGGTCTGTCCAATGATCGGAATGTCTGGAATGAGATCCAATGGGGTGATGAGATACGCCAGCGTCCCAACCATGAGTGCCTTGGAGCGGACCGGGACCCGTGGATCACGAATCAGACGCACCAGCAGCTTGGCGAGATTCGGGAGGGCAAGCGCCCCTTCCATGAGAATCGGACCATAACGGCGCAGGACCGTTCCATCCGGAGCTAGTACATCGTCGGGTCGCAGCGGTTCGGCCATTGCATGCAGGATACCGCTTATGTCTCAGTAACGAGGCGATGGGCAGCTAAACCCGCCCCGATCGCTCCCCCGTTTGCGCCGAGGCGGCTTGGGACAATCGATGGGATCGGTCGGTGGGTGGCACCTTCGAATCGCTCGCGGAACGCCTGGCGAGCAGGCGAGAGCAGCAGATCGCCAGCTGCAGCGACCGCTCCGCCGATCACGATGATTTGCGGATCCAAGACTACTGCCAGCATCGCCAAACCACGGCCGAGCGCCTCACCGACCCCGCAATAAGCGTCGATCGCCGACCGATCCCCCGCGACCGCTGGAGCGAGCATGTGGCTGCCGGTGGGTGACTCTCCGCCGGCCTCGACAGCGACAAGACCACCCGGCTCCCGGCGAACGATCTCCCTGGCGAGGGTATCGAGATGCCGACCCGAGACAAACGTCTCCCAGCACCCGCGATTACCGCAGGTGCAGCGATCTCCGTCGGGGTCGATCACAATGTGGCCGAACTCTCCGGCAAATCCCTTGCCCCGATACACCTGACCGCCAGCGATGATTCCACCCCCGATTCCCGTGCCGAGGGTCACAACAATGGCGTGGTCATATCCGGCGGCCGCTCCGAAGGTCCCTTCGCCGAACGCCCAGAAGTTGGCGTCATTGTCGACGATGACAGGCAGCCCGAAGGCCGCCTCCGCCAACTGACGAAAAGCAATATCGGTCCCGGCGATGTTCGGTCCCCAGGCCAGACGGCCGCTCCCATCGATCAGGCCGGCAACCCCCAGTCCAATCGCCTCCACATCGGGAGTTAGCAGCTCGCCAACGAGCATGAAAGGACCCTCCAGCATGGCCTGGTGTGTAGCCGGGCTGGGGCGGGAGATTTCGTGCGAAATGGCACCGTCTATTGAAACCAATCCGCCGACCATGTTGGTGCCGCCCAGGTCAACTCCGATTGTGACCGGAGAGCTCAAGCGGTCCCCTGGTCTGGAGAAAACCTGACCTTGAGCTCAACGCCGGACAATTTGGCGCCGCTGACCACGCGTCGCCGAAGCGAGTCGGGAAGGATGAACGATCTGCGATACGGACCGACCGTCACATACAACTCGTCGCCGTGACGCAGAACATCAAGTTCGCCTTCGTCGGCGTAACCGACGGTGAGAGTCATCACGACGTCTGTTCCTTCTTCACTCACGACGAAGGGAGGACGAGACTCAAAACTGGCCACCGGATCGAGGTCGCCGAACAACTCGGCACCGAGAACTCGCAGTTTCTCAATCCCAACCATCTCTTCGCCGAACAACCTCAACCGCAACCGCTGGGTGTCGGGGAACGACTCGTCGATTGTCGCCAGGTGGCGGGCCTGGACCTTGTGCCACTCCTTGAAATAGGGGTCGTCGATCGTGTCCGGCAATACCCGATTAACGATCACCGCGTCCACGGCATACCCGAACAGGCTTAGATAGCTGTACGTACGACGGGCCTCGTTAACAACCATCTTCTCCGGATTGATGACCAGCCGAGCGGTGGTGACAGAACTGTCGCCGAGCAAGGCTCGCACCGATTCGATATTGGCGAAGATATTGTCTGCGGCTTCGAACAAGGCCTCGGATGGCATGGGGAGTTTGGTAACGCGTTCGAGCACCGGACGAGCCGCTCGCATGAGCCTGCGTTCGGTTGGCATCACCCGTTCGAAGTACCACGACAGAACTTCGGGCAGGCTCAGAAGCCGGAGGGTTTCGGCGGTTGGCGCACAGTCCACCACGATCACGTCATACAAACCGGACCGAACGTGATCGTTGACCTCGAGCAACGAAAAGAGCTCATCCATGCCGGGAAATACCAGGAACTCTTCAGCTTCGATGCCCGTGACGCCGCCCCAGTTGAAAACAGCTTTGAGTTGATCGTTGATCTGGCCCCAATGTTTGGTCAGTTGACGCTGACCGTCGATCTGCTGACCGGCAAGGTTGGCGACAATGTCGCTTGGCGTATCGCCGAGGGTGAAGTCGAACGCATCCGCCAGGCTGTGGGCTGGATCGGTTGACGTAACGAGCGTGCGATACCCGGCGTCTGCAGAAGCGAGCGCCGTTGCCGCCGAAACCGTCGTCTTACCAACCCCGCCTTTGCCCGTAACGAGCAAGACTCTCATTCGCTCGCCAGTGCCTCAGCGCGGCGTTTGAGCCCCCGCAGGGCTGTCGAGACGAGCGTCTTTTCGGCTTGTTTCCTGAGGAATCCCGGGATGACGAGCGTAGTTTTGACCTGGAGTGCGTATACGACAGACGTACCCCCGTCGTCGGTTTCAGTGAATTCGTAGGACCCTTCCATCGCCTCAATGTCGGGACCTGGTACCGCCGTCCAGGACATGAGTTCAGGGGAATCATGCTCGTAGACCAGCTCGTAATTGATCTCCTTGAGCATGGCATCAACTCTGAAAGAAGCCTTGACAGGCAGGCCGTCGCCGTTGGTTTCCAGCACTTCCACCGTCTTGACGCTCTGGGCCCAATCTGGATAGAGCGCCAGATCGGCTGCAACGTCGTACACCAGTTGTCTGGGAGCGCTGATCTCGATGTTTTGTACGGTCCCGTCGGACATATGACTACCTCTAACTTGCGTTCGACCAAGGCTAGCGGAGCACCGGAGTACCCGGATCAATCAGGCTCGTGGCCCTTTTGATTCACACCCGGTCCGGAAGCTCAAAGGCGCGTCCGGTTGCACGAAAGTATCCGACATTTTGACAACGCGTCTCTCCTACCTGCCAGCGGGATGCTTGGGGTTGGTGCACATCGCCGAACAGGTGATAGGCAGGTTGCTGGGTCTTGACGTATGAGAGAAGCGCCTGACTAGCCCGCTCGCGCCGACCGGTTACTACATCAGTCCGGAGCGGGTCGACCGCCGGTGGGATGTGAGAACACAGAATGTCTACTCGTCCGAATCCCGCCAGAATGTCTTCTACATCGGCCTCGGACACCGAAACGGACCCCGCCAGGGGCGCCGCTTGGGCTCCGCCGACGAACCCGATCCGATAACCCGCCAATTCGACTACTTCCCCATGTACAAAGGACATGTTCTTCGGTAGGGCGCCGCGCAGAAGGTCTGGAACATCCACGTTGCCAAAGGTCGCAAAGCCGGATGCTCCCAACAGGGCCGTGCGCATTTCGTCATATTGCCGTTCGGCGGCCTCGGTGAACGCGGAGCGAACGTCACCCTCAAAGTCACTCGACGCCTCACCCCAGAGCTCGCGCCAACCGGCAAAATCCTGCCGCGCCCGGTAGGCAGCGACCCGCCGTGCAAAATCAAGGCCAAGAACATCAGCGACCATGCCCTGACCGGTTCGATAGTCGACATAATTGAGAAAATCGCCAAGGATGATCAGCGGCTCCTGCCGGGCGACCACTCGGCGAACCGCCTCATTATTCCCGTGGAGATCGCTGATGACCAGCACTAGCGGCGCTGAATCGGGCCATCACCAGGCGCATCGTGGGCTACTTCAATGTCTTCGTGAGTGTCCTCGACAATGTCCTCGACCATGTCCTCATCGACCCAGTGCGCGTACCAGGCGGCCGCACCAGCTCCGGCCAATGCCCCGACGATCGTCAGCGCCGGGTCCCATCCGGCATACGAACTTGAAAGTCCGGCCATCCCGAAGCCAAGCATCCCGGCCACGGCGAGCTTGAGGGTGGGAACCCGTTGCTCGGGATCAAACCGAACAAGCACCTCAGCGTGGGCCAGACCGCGCATCAAAATCCACCCGATCAGCGTGGTCAGGCCGACCGCAAACGTAATCCAATAGGCCGTGATCATGTCGAGCCACCCAACTGGGTTATGACCTGCACAATGATCACGAAGACCAGAGT
>JAGXFS010000094.1 GCA_024637275.1 Acidimicrobiia bacterium | reverse complement strand
GTCACGACGACCACTCAGCCCTCATGACCGGGTTGACCCCGGAGACCGATTACCAGTACCGACTCCAGGGCGTAGGCGCCGATGGATACCTGTATCGAAGCGAGATCCTCACGTTCACCACACCCGCAGCGGCGGATACAGAACTCGGAACCAACGTCGCCATCGGGGCCGCCGTAGTCGACGTGAGCTCTGAGTTCTCGTCAGCGTTCGGAGCCGCCAACGCGATCGACGGAGATCTCGGAACAGAATGGTCCTCGCAGAACGACGGCGACGAAGCCTTCATCACGATCGACCTCGGGCAACCCACCGATATCCGCGCGGTCGGGTTTGCGACTCGCTCGATGAGCGATGGGACGGCCATTACCTCTACATTCAGCGTCATTGTCGACGGCCAACCATATGGACCTTTTCCCGCCGGACCCATACCTTCCGAAGTATCGTTTCGGGGCCAGGTCCTCAGATACGACGTAGATACGTCAAGCGGAGGAAACACCGGCGCCGCCGAGGTTCAAGCCTTCGCCGACCGTTAGCGAAAACGCCGGCTGATCATCTGACAGCCACACCCCGGGTCCACCCGAAATATGTAAGCGAGCCCGCCCATGCGGACACGTAGCATTACAGAAAAGGTGGACGTGGCTATGAGCGCATCGGACGACAACACATCTGCAAACCAGCGTCGATTCGACAGTCTCTTCGAGGCCAACCACCCGGACATCTACCGGTATTGCGTCCGCCGACTCGGACCGGCTGACGCCGAAGACGCCGCCGCCGAAGTGTTCGCCGTCGCCTGGCGCCGCATCACTGAGATGCCGGCAGGCGATGCATGTCGGGCCTGGCTGTTCGGCGTTGCCTACCGGGTCGTTGGCAACAAATATCGTCACCGCCAACGGCAGAGAAATTCGTCTCAACGCCTAAGGCTGGTTAGGCCAACAGAAACCAGCCAACCATCCGATGGAATCCCGGGCGACGAGATCGACTGTCTTTACCGGGCACTAGATCGCCTGGGCGCCACCGATCGCGAACTGCTCAGACTCGCCTCGTGGGACGACCTTACGAGGGCAGAGATCGCTGCGGTACTTCACATCAACGAGAACGCCGTCGATCAGCGACTGCACCGCGCCCGCATCCGCCTGCGCACTCACTACGACAAGCTTCGACTCGCCCAGAGTCACCCAACCCCAGAGGAGGCGTCCGCATGAGCGACCTGATGGACCTGGTCGATCCCGCCAGGGGCCACTCGACCGATAGCGCGGCGCTTCGCCACAAAGTCGACCAAAAGATCGCCAAACGTGAAGGACCGGGTGTCTTGCCCGGCAGACGTCCGTTCACGTACGTGCTGGCAGGGTTTCTGGCCCTGGTCGTAGCGGTGTCGGTTCCGGTCCTCCTGAGGCAACAATCGGATGATCGGCTGGATCCGGCAACTGATGGCCCGGCTGCCCTGCCAGGCATTGAACTTGTCGTACCGCTCGCCTCGGGAGGCGTCCAAACCGGCGCCGTCGATGGCAACACGATATGGATGATGACCGCATTAGCCGGTCAACTCCAGAAGATCGATGCGGTTACCGGTGAGGTACTCGCTTCGTACACCGTTGACGGCCACGTAGAAGGCGTAATCCTGGGGGCCGACCACCTGTGGCTATTGAGCTACAGCAACGGTGGCGAAGTGCTCCGATTCGATCCTACGACTGGCCGGGTCGACATGACAGTGAAGGTTGGCGGAGAGCCGTGGTGGGCGGCGTGGTTCGCCGGGAGCCTCTGGGTCAGCAACGATCACGCCGAAATGCTTCGCATCTCCCCTGATGGTGAAGTGCTCTCAACACAGCGTGGCCAGGTCAAGGGAACCGGACTTGGCTTTCTGTGGATCAACGACCCCGCCACCGACCTGATTACGAGTGTGGCGCCCGATGGAATCGTTGGCGAAATCGCCATACCTACCGACGGCCAGAGGACCCAGACCGGGGCCGAGATTCGGGAAGTAGTGGAGGCTGGCGGTTACCTGTGGTTGTCGTCAGGCGAACCGACCTCGACCACGGTGCTCAGATTCGATCCACAGACAGGAGTCCTCGATCCCCTGCCGGTCGCAGCCGGGTCATGGGCACCCAAGGGGTTCGGCGGGTATCTGTGGTTGACCTCGCGGTTCGACAACGTGTTGGTCCGAGTCGACCCGATGACCGGCGCGCTCAAACAGTATCCGCTTCCTGGGAAACCGGGAGGACTGCTGGTAGCCGACCAGGCGCTGTGGGTAGCTCTGTATCAACCAGGTTCGCTGATACGGCTTGACGCAAATGCCGATCTAGTCGAAACCGGGCCAATCGTCGCATCAGGCGGTTCGAACGGCCACCATCTCGTCTGTTATGCGGGAGCCTCGATATCCGAAACGGCTCCAACGATTATTCTCGAAGGGGAAGCCTGGGCCAACTATGGGTACTGGTCCGTGGTCCAAGCCCTGATCGCACGCCAGGGTTACCAGGTCTGCGCAGACGGCTATCTCTCCGATGATCTGGCTGAACCGGAGCAGCGCGCAGCCGACCTAGCACGAGACCTAGATGGCCTAGGTATCACGGGTCCCTATCTACTCGTTGGCGCTGGCGACGGAGTCCACACGGTCCGCCTTTTCGCCGAGGACCGCAGTGACGTTGTCGGCGTTGTCCTCGTTGATCCACTCCCACTTGGTTTCGAATCCTTCTACAACAATGAAGTGGGTGACAGCCGGCATCCAGCATGGCTGGATCTGAAGACTGACGTGTCAGACTCGCTCACCGGTCTCGACTCGATACCTCTCGTTGTGATCGGCCAGGCGCGAACCGCTGCGTACGGGAGCGAGACGTTCCTCGAGTTCGCGGGCGGCAACGAGGTTCGGGATTATTGGCAAAATGGCCTCGCGTTCTACGAAAGCCTATCAATAGCCTCGCGAACGGTCACTTCGGCCGACAACGGTCTGACGGGCATCGTGTGGAACGAACCCGACCTCATCGTCCGACAGACCCTCAGCCTGCTCGCGCAACTCCGTCCGGGCTCCGATTCGGACGAATGACCGGCGAGCACGGCTCATTCTGAGCTTCCTCAGCTACCCGTGCGGGCTTGGGGTAGCGTCGGCCTTCTGCAATGGGGCAGGACGTCCGAGGAAGTAGCCCTGCCCAAAAGCCACACCTAACTCGGCCAGCGACACAAGTTCGGACATCGTTTCAATGCCCTCAGCCACCACCTGGGCGTCAGTCGCCTTCGACAGGGCGACCAGCACCGAAACCATGGCCTGACGATTCGGGTCATGATCGACCCCCCGAACCACGTCGAGGTCCAACTTGATCGAATCATGGGGGATGAGCACCAGATGCTTGAGGCTGGCCATGCCGGCTCCGACGTCATCGATCGCAATGCGTAAACCCTGGCGCCGCAGCCCGGCAATGGTCGATCGGAACCGTTCGTAGTCTTCAATCACGGCTTCTTCTGAGATCTCCAGCCGCACTCGACCCGAGGTAAGCCGCTTCACGATCGCCGAGAACGGGAGCGATTCAATGACGTTGGGAGAAACGTTGACGGTGATATAGCGACCGGTCGGGACGTCATCGAGTCGCCGCACGGCCGCACTGATCGCGGAAAGTTCAAGCTCGACGCCGAGACCCAGCAGAGCGGCCGCCCGGAACCAGGCATCGGTCGGGACGTCCGACTCGAAACGGGCCAGAGCTTCATATCCGACCGGCCGCTTGTCCCCTACCAGCCAGTTCCCGAGTTGGAAGATTGGCTGAAACTGCATATCGAGGCCAGTGCCCCGGATCGCCGCCCTGATCGCCGCAGTGAGTTCTGGCGAGATGGGCGGGTCTTCGGCCTGAGACCCATTGCTTGGACCTGCCACCCATTCCAGCGTCGTTGCCCCGCCTTCAGAACTATGAATCATCTGCGCCCTACCCTCCGTATCCAGCCCCCAGGGCGTCTCATCGCCATTCGGACTTTGTGACAATATCGGACATAACAGGACTAAACTTGACAGTTCTGTTCACGATCCAGGAGCAAACCCCCGAGGAAGGCCTACAGCAAGGTCCCGGCAGGGCTTGCAACGTTGGCGTCCGACACCGGCAGAGCCAGTGTGAAGACATTTCGATTCCCCTCACGACGGGCAGACACCTCGCCTCCCTGAGCCCTCGCCAGTGCCCGCGACACCGTCAGGCCCAAGCCTATGGAACCAGGGACCGAGTCGGGTCCCTTCATCTTCTGATACGGCTCAAAGATCCTGTTTGTGTCGCCCGGGGGCAACGGAGGACCATCGTCGCTGACATCAACGAACACGTTGTCACCTCGTCGTCCGACCTCGACCGAGACCTCGTGGCCACCATATCGAATAGCGTTAGTAACGAGGTTTCGCACTATTTGACGCACTCTTCCGGGATCAGCAAACGCAAAGACGGTCGAATCGGATTCGGTGAGAGCTAGCCCGTGACCAGGAAGAAGCTTCAGGACCGAATCAACCTCTGCTGCGAGGTCAATCGACTTGGGCACCACCTGAACTTCGCCGATTTCAGACCGGGCGATCACCAGGATATCTTCAATGAGGTGAGACATCTCAACGCTGTTCTGAGCGACGAGGGCCACGAACTCTCGCTGCTCAGGTGGCGTCAGCTGGTCGTTGTCTCTGAGCTCCTGAGAAAACCCGACGACCGCCGTTAGCGGCGTCCTCAGCTCGTGAGCGACCGACGCAAGGAAGCGATCCTTGGATGCAAGCAACTCTTCCAGCCGGCGCTGCGCCTCGGTGACTCCCGTCACGTCGCTGATTGTCAACATGACTTGCGAATAGTCCAAGACACCATCCACCATTTGGACCGGTTGCCACCGCAGGTCGAGGTGAAGCTGGCGGCCGTCTGCGGTAACTGGCGAGACGAGTAAGGAGACAAACTCATCGCCATCCCATACAGCCATCAAGTTGGCTACGAAACTCTCGCGCGCTTCTTCAGAAAGCAACTCTCGAAGATCGTGATCCCCGGAACCCGAACCCAACTGAATGTTTAGGGCTCGTGCGGCCGGGTTGGCGTCGGTGACGCTCACCATCCCGACGAGCTCGACCAACTGTTGATCATCTTGGAGGAATGTCCGTAGGTCCGAGACGCCAGATTGCCGCAGCTCATCGAGTCGGTCCTTGACCCGGGAAAAATCCTGGCGCTGGATCGCGATCGGTGCCGCCTGAAAGAGATGGCGGTACCGATCTTCACTTTCCGCCAGCGCATACTCCGCGGCTCGTCGCGCCGTGACGTCGTCAATTACTCCGACAAAAAAGACCTCCGTGGCGTCGCGGAAAACGGTCATCTGGACCCGCGACCAACGCTCCTCGCCGCTGCGAAGAAGGGGCAGCTCTCGCTCGACGACCCCTCCGGACCGAATCAATTGTCGGGAAAGCTCCTGAACTCCGTCAAGGTCATCCGGCCTGACAAAGTCGGCGATCTTCATACCAACCGTGTCGGCGTCGGCTTCGATCCCAACAATGTGTTTGAACGCCCGGTTGGCGGACACGATGAAGCCTTCCATATTCACAACGAGAATCCCGACGCCGGCGTGCTGAAAGGTCGCTTCATAGCGGGCTTCGGCGTGGGCGAGATCTCTCAGCGCCTTCTCCCGCTCTCCCCGCATGACCTCCGGTCGGCCGAGGAGGTCAAAAAGCCCGTACCCAACCATCGCAGCAATGAGCATTCCGGCCACCCACAGCGTCCCGGTGGTTGGCGAGCTACTCGGCCAACCTCCGTCCGGTTGCACCGCCAGGACCCAGGTCGTGGATGTCGCTCCAACCGCCAGGGTCCGAACAATCGGATCTCCTTCAAAAGCTTGAGCAGAACCAGCAATGATCGTTGACTCACCGGACCTCCTCAGTCCAGCCTGCATCGATTCACTCGTCGGCTCCAAACCGACGTCTGCTGCGATTGCCGGCCAGTCCAGGACGAGGGCGGCAAACCCCCAGAAGGCGCCATCGTCGCCATAAATTGCCCGGCGCACAATCAGTCCCGAGCCACCTTGAACCAGCCCGACCGGACCTTGAATCACGGTCTCCCCTGAGACGATGGCTGGCTCAAGCAAAGCGCGCCGATCAGGATCGGCCATCAAGTCCAGACCAAGAGCTGCCTCGTTGCCTTCGAGCGGAAACACGTACTCAAGGATGGAATCTGGACCCAGCTGAACCGCCCGAATCTTCGGCGCAACGTCCATCAAGGCCCGTGCGAAGATCGGAAAGTCAGCTTCGAGCCGGCTGCGGTCACCGCCACTCAATTCCACAATGGTGGACAGGGTTTCCACCGAGGCCGACTCGCGGACGATCGCATCGCTGAGATTGCGCGCCAGGCGATCGGCGCTGGCGGAGACTTCTGCACGTACTTCAGCGATATGCGCTGAGCGCGACGCACCGTCCACGAACGCGGTGAGCGCAAGAACGATAAGTGCGGTGAGAACACCCGCTATGCCACGTTTCATTTATCTCCGTTGGCCTACATGTACTAGTTCGGCGTCAAGGTGAGCACCCTGAAGCGGTTCACTCCGGGTCGGAACCATCAGAAACCCACACAAAATAAGGGTTTCGCGTTCAGAATAAACGGTTTCATTACCAGAAGCGCCGCCTGACAACCCCCGACAATCGCCGCCATTACTGGACAGTTCCGGCCGGTGTCGGCTGGAGAATGGTTACGAACATCGCTCTGAACACTATCCAGAACTGTCAGCTGGCGTCCTCTTCGACCCTTACGTCCTGCAAAAAGGCCAAGATCCAGCCGGCTACGGCGAGGTTCTCAGTGTCGCCACCGAGGCTCGCAAGCGCCGCGTCGGTGTCGTGATCGCCAATGAGGTGGCGGCGGCGTTCAATGAGCAGGCGCTCGTAGACGGAGTCATATTCCGGATGATCCTGAAAGGCCAGAATGTGATCACCGACCCGATAAGCCGGGATGTCGGCACTTGATCCCTGAGCGATGACTGTTGCGCCATACGGAAGTCTCGACACGACATCGCGATGCATGGCATGCAGACGAATGCGGGCACCCTGAAACCATGGCTGCGACTCAACATCCATCGAGTGCACTCCCACCTTCCACACGCCAGCAGGGCCGACCTCACCCCCGAGTGCTTCGGCGATCGCTTGATGGCCGAAACAGACACCCACTGTCCTGGATTTCGCCGAATCGAGAGCCTTGATGAAGGCGAGCAGTTCGGCGATCCAAGGTTCGTCGTCGTAGACCGAGAAACGAGAACCCGTGATGATCCAGGCATCACACTCGTC
>JAGXFS010000093.1 GCA_024637275.1 Acidimicrobiia bacterium | reverse complement strand
GACATGTGTGGTCGCTTCATCCAAGCCATGGAACTCGACGATTATGTCGACTTCTTCGGGGCGCAGGTGGTCCGCACCGAGTCACTCAAACAGTCCTATAACGTGGCTCCGACCGACCTGGTCTACGGACTGGTCGACAACGACGACCAACGAACCCTGGGGGCGTTCAAGTGGGGTTTGATCCCGCACTACGCCAAAGACCGCAAAACCATCCATATCAATGCGCGGGTTGAATCGGTTGCCACCAAGCCGGCGTTTCGTGACTCGTTTACCCGCCGCAGGTGCCTGGTACCGGCTGATGGTTTCTACGAGTGGGTGCGCCGCCCTGACGACACGAAACAGCCCTACTTCATCTCACTCGAATCCGGCCCGATGGCGTTTGCCGGCCTGTGGACCCGATGGCGCGATCCAGATACTGAGGAGCGTGTGATTACCTGCACGGTCATCACGACCAAGGCCGACCCGCTCATCGAGAGCATCCACGACCGGATGCCGGTCAGCCTCAGCGCGGACCTCTGGGACGATTGGCTCGATTCCGAGCAGCACGACGCCGACACGCTGCAGCAGATTCTCGAAGCCAGCGAAGTCAACGGCCTGCAGTTTCGTCAGGTGCCACCGCTGGTCAACTCGGTTCGTAACAATGGACCGGAGTTGTTGGCGTCTTACTGACCGAACGAAACGCCGAGCGTACTAGCCGACTGGACCCAACGATGGTCGTGCGGAACGGTCTGGCGTTTTCCGGCCACCTCTTCTAGCGGCACCGTCACGGTGTGTCCGCCTCGCGTCGCGACCATGACCCCTCGTTCTCCGGCGGCAATGAAGTCGACAGCGGCAGTGCCAAGGCGGGTGGCAAGCAACCGATCGACCGCCGATGGAATCCCGCCTCGCTGGACATGCCCGAGGATCGTGACTCGCGCTTCGAGGCCGGTGAGTTCCTGTAATTGCGCGGCAAGTCGCTGGGTATTGCCTTCAAGCGATGCGTCGAGCGCAGCCAGCGCTGCCTTGGCATCTTTTTTGACGTCACCTTCGGAACTGGCGGCAATCTCACGCAGTTCCTCCATTTGAAGGTGCAGATCCATCGGACGAGCACCCTCGGATACCGCCACGATGGAGAAACTGCTCCCGGCACCACGTCGCACGCTGATCGCATCGGCGATCACGTTCACATCGTAGGGAAACTCCGGGATAAGAATCACGTCAGCCCCGCCCGCCAGACCGGCGCCGAGCGCCAACCAGCCAGCGTTGTGGCCCATCACCTCGACGAGCATGATCCGGTGGTGCGAATGGGCGGTCGAATGCACCCGATCGATCGCCTCGGTGGCGATGGAAAGGGCCGTATCGAAGCCAAAGGTTGCGTCGGTGCCCCAGACGTCGTTGTCGATGGTCTTGGGAAGGGTCACGACGGGAAAACCCTGCTTGTGGAGCCGTAGCGCGTTCTTCTGGGTTCCGCCACCCCCGAGGCACACCAACACGTCGAGCTGATGCTGTTCGCAGTTCTCAATCATCAGCGAGGTCATGTCCATTTCGGTACCACCGACGTCCATTTTGTGCGGCTTATCCCGGCTGGTTCCGAGAATCGTGCCACCGACCGTCAGAATGCCGGACAGCTTGTCAGGATCGAGTCGAACGATGCGGTTTTGCATCAGGCCCCGGAAGCCGTCCAGAAAGCCGATCACCTGCATGTCGTAGGAACGGATGGCTGACTTGCCGATCGCCCGAATGGCTGCGTTCAATCCCGGCGAGTCGCCACCGGCAGTAAGGATTCCAATGTTCATTGTTCCAACCTACCAGCGGTAACATCGCGGCCATGTCCCGAAACGTCGGGAGCCTCGCCGTCGCCGCGCTGCTTGTCCTTGGCACTGCCTGTTCCCAACCCAACTCTTCTTCATATCCCGATGCTGTCGCAGTTCAACCTGCCGCAGCCCGGGTTTTGGCGCTCGCCTGCGGTTTCGTCTCGGAGGGCGTTGGGGTTTTCGTGGCTCCCGATCTTGTTGCGACGAATGCTCATGTGGTGGCTGGCGGCGAACAGATCCAAATTCGAACGGCCGAAAGCACCATCGACGCGACGCTGGTTGGCTTCGACCCGAACCTGGATTTGGCACTCCTCAAGACCCGGGTCATGCCACCAGGCGTTTTCGTACCGGAAATCGCCACAGAAGATCCGATCAAGGGCGACATCGGGTTGGTGGCTGTCTTCTCGGACGAGGGCAAGTTCGTGACCATTCCGTACGAGGTCACCCGGGCAATCGTCGCATCCGGTACGGACATTTACGGCCAGGGGAAGCATTTTCGCCGGGCGCTTGACCTGGAAACGATCATTCGGCCGGGTGATTCCGGAGCGGCCCTCTTTGACCAGGCCACCAACGTGGTCGGGATTGCGTTTGCGTCTTCTCGCAGTGTCGACGGCGTGACCTACGCCATCGCCGCGTCTGAATTGCGGGGCTTCTTGGAAGCCTCGGATCCGTCGACGACGGTCGATTCGGGTGCCTGTTATTAGTGAGCCCGGGAACGCGGCATGGATCGCCGCCCTGCCCAAGGTTGAGCTTCATATACATCTGGAGGGAGCCGTGCCGCTACGAGCGCAGTGGGAAATCGCCAGCAAGTACGGCCATCCCGAATCGTTCGAACAGTTCGCCGACCGGTTCGAGTACCAGGATTTTGAACACTTTCTCGACATCTGGGCATGGAGAAACACATTCATCAGAGAACTCGAGGACTTCACCCATATGGCAGAGGCGTTCAGTCGCGAACTGGCCGCACAAGGTGTGACCTACGCCGAAGCCTTCTTCTCACCGTCAGACTTTGCCTCGACGAAGCTTTCGTCAGCCGACATAGCCGGGGCGATCCGGACCGGTCTCGACCGGGCGGGCGAAACCAAAGTGGCCCTTGTAGCCGATCTAGTCAGGGGTCGATCTCCTCACGCGATGCTTACCACCTTGGATGAACTCAGCGAGGTGCGCGAGCAGGCGGGGATCATCGGAATCGGTTTGGGGGGAGATGAAGCCAGGCATCCGGCCGGGCTTTCCGCTGGAGTTTGGGAGCAGGCGGCGGCACGCGGCTTCAATCTCACGGCGCATGCTGGGGAAGCTGCCGGTCCCGAATCGGTCCTGGAGGCCATCCGCACCCTTGGAGTGTCACGAATCGGACACGGGGTGCGGATCATCGAAGATCAAGCCGCGGTCGAGATCATCGTCACCAACCAGATCGCTCTGGAGTTGTGCCCGTGGTCGAATGTCCGGACCGGGGTGATTTCGGAGATCAACGCACATCCCGTCCGACAGCTCTTTGACGCAGGCGTCCTGGTGACGATCAACTCCGACGATCCCGCCCTCTTTCAGACGTCGCTCAACCAGGAGTACCTGACGCTCATGGAGACCTTTGGCTTTTCGCGAGCCGAAGTCCTGCAGGTCGCCCAAAACGCCGCGACTGCCGCGTGGGCTTCTCCCACCGAGAAGGAACACCTCGCGACGGCGCTGACGACTGCGGCCGCCCTGTAACGTCGTACCCATGAACGGAGAGCGGATCGTAGTTACCAGGCAACCGCCCGGACGCGCACTGGCCATCCTCGAATCGGAAGGCTCAGTCTGGACGTGGCCCGAAGATCGCCCGATCGATCGCCAAGTCCTGCTCGACCAGATCACCTACAGCGACCGGCCTCTATTCGATGCTTACCGACCGCGTCGATGAAGCACTCCTCGAGTGTGCTCCCCGACTCAAGGTCGTATCACAGATGGCCGTCGGGGTCGACAACATCGATCTGTCCGCCTGCAGAAAGCGGGGCATCAAAGTTGGACACACCCCCGACGTACTCACCGAGACCACCGCCGACCTTGCATTCGGACTACTGATCGCGACGGCTCGGCGCTTCGGGGAGGGGGCCCGCGATGTGGCCGGGGGAAGATGGGGCGACTGGGACCCGAGCTATCTGATCGGTCAGGACGTCCATGGATCGACGTTAGGCATCGTCGGGTTTGGCCGTATCGGCCGGGCCGTCGCCCGCCGCGCCGTTGGATTCAGGATGTCAGTTCTCTACACCCAAAGACGCCCACTTGAGCAACCAGATCAGACCGCGTCATTTGTGTCCATGGACGAACTGCTCGAACGCAGCGATCACGTGGTGGTGGCGGCACCGCTGACGGTCGAAACCCACCATCTGATCAGCACCGACCAGCTCCAGGCGATGAAGTCAACCGCCACGCTGGTAAACATCAGTCGCGGCCAACTGGTGGACCCGGTCGCGCTCCACCACGCCCTAACCAGCGGCATGATATTCGCGGCCGGTCTCGACGTGACCGATCCAGAACCCATCCCTCCCAACGATCCGTTGGTGACCACTCCGAACTGCTTCATCACCCCACATCTCGGCTCGTCGACGATACGGACCCGGGAGGCGATGGCCGAACTCGCCGCCCGCAACCTGGTCGCCGGACTCCGCGGCGAAACGCTCGAAGCCCCCGTGATCGCATAAACTCCCCCGGGTGACCAAACTCAACCCGCGAACGTTGATCGGATCGATTGGCGGCATGTTGATTGTCCTCGTGGCAGCGGCGCTGACCGTTTGGGATCCGTTCGCCTATGCCGTCGGACCTGGATGCCTGGCCATCGGGTACTTCTATTGGCGGCTTTCGGACGTCGTCGCCGGTATCGGATTGAAGATCCTTCGAATCGCCTGGCCCGTCCTAGGACTCGCCGTTGCGGCTGACCTGCCCGGCACCGCCCTCATCATCCTGGCGGCTGCTGTGGCACTCGGCGCCGGCAACCTCGCCGTGAGCCTCCAGCCATCCCTCTACCCGCTACCGGTGTGGATCGGCAGCCTCATCAGCCTCGTGGTGCCGCTACTAGCGGTTACCGCCGGTCTCGTTTACGTGGTGGGAGCTCCCACCGTGGGCGATGTGGCAACGAACAGTGGGGTCGGTTTTGCGGTGGCGACCACCGGACTCGTCGCCGCCCACGGCATCGGCGTCGCCATCGCCGCGTTCGGGACGGATCGGGTCATCGCCGCCGAAACAACTGAAAATACCGTCTAGCCTGCTCATCTATGGCCCGACTCCTCCTTATCCGGCATGCTCCAACACCCGAGACCGGAAAGACGCTCAGCGGACGACTGCCCGGCATCTCGCTCGGCGAGACCGGCGAAGAGATCGCCCAACGCGCCGCTGAGCGGTTGGCCGACGTCAAGATCAAAGCGATCTACACCTCGCCGATCACCAGAACCGCAGAAACGGCCGCCATCATCGCCCGACCGCATCGCCTCGACCCGGTCGAGGTAGATGGGGTTCAGGAGGTCGACTTCGGTGCGTGGCAGGGTCGCAAGCTGTCAGACCTGCGGAAGCTGAAGCTGTGGAGCCAGGTGATCACGACTCCTTCCCAAGCCCGATTCCCTGGCGGAGAAAGCTTCCCGGAGATGCAGACGAGGGCGGTCACGGCTTGCAACGAGATCGCGACAAGGCATAAGAAACAAACCGTGGCAATCGTGTCGCACTCGGATGTCATCAAGGCCATCCTGGCCCACTACCTCGGTCAACCGCTCGACACCTTCCAGCGAATCATCGTTTCGCCTGCCTCGGTTTCGGTGGTTCACGTCCCGACGCTCGGCTTTCCCATGGTCGAGACCATCAACTCCTACGGGAAACTGAATGACTGAACACCTCGGACCTGCCGAACGTTTCGCCGTTGGCGCCATCGGAGAGCCAGGCGAGCGCACCTTCTACATCCATGTGGTCGCCGATACCGTGTCGTATTGGTTCATCGCCGAGAAGGGCCAAATCGCCGCGCTGGCAGATTACGCATTGACTGCGCTCGCCCAGGCCAACATTTTGCCGGATCCCGACGGCATGAACTTGATCCTGACGAGGCTGAACCTGAGCGAACCGGACGAGGTTCGATTCCGGGTGGGCGCCATGAGCATGGCCGTTCAACCCGAATCGGATCTCATGACGCTAGAACTTGTTTCGGTCGACGGCGAGGAAAGCTTCGACTTCGTGATCGCCCCGGAACAGCTCCAGGCGGCGGCCATCAGAGGATTCGAGGTCGTCGACAAAGGCCGACCGATCTGTCCGCGGTGCCAGCTACCGATGGGTCCAGGCGACCATCAGTGCCCGGCTTCGAACGGGCATCATTCAGGGTGACCTCCACCGACCCCACTATCGTCAACGTGGTCGGGCGCATGCCGTACGCTTCGAATGCCACCCTCCTGGTTGACCTCGCCGACGGGCAGCAGGGCATCTACAAGCCCGCCGACGGTGAACGGCCGTTGTGGGATTTCCCCTTCGGCACGCTAGCCGCCCGGGAAGCCCTGACCTGGGAGGTGTCCGCGGCCATGGGACTCTCGATCGTCCCCCCGACGCACCTGGTCGAAGGGCCATTCGGGCTCGGTTCGAACCAGTTGTTTATCAAAGAGGATTTCGAATTCGACCCCCGCCCACTGCTGGAGGAACCGTCCGAGCGCCTCTGGCCGTTCGCAGTCCTCGATGTGGTCATCAACAACGCTGACCGCAAACTCGGACACATCATTGTTGAAGAACAAACCAACGATCTGTGGGCGATCGACAACGGGCTCTCGTTTCATGACGAGGAGAAACTCCGGACGATCCTGTGGGGCTTTGCGGGACGCCCCATCCCGGAGCCGCTCATCGACGGCTTGGTGAACCTGAGCGTCAGGCTCAGGTCAGGCTTGCACGCCCGGGTATGGGACTTGCTAAGTCGGGCCGAGGCCGACGCGCTCGCCGCACGAACCGCCCACCTCTTGGACACCGGCGTCCATCCCCATCCGCCCCTGGACCGGCCGGCGGTTCCCTGGCCGATGTGGTGACTATCGGGCCAGGTAGTCACGGACGATCATGTCGCCCAACTCGTCTGATCGGGCCGCAAACACCCGTCCGTTGACGATCTTGGCCAACCGATCAACAAAGGCAACCAAGGCTGGTTCTTGTTCGAGCATGAAAATGTTCATGGTCACGCCCGACTTGGCGAGTCGCATCGCCTCCTTGAACGTCAAGTCGATGGTTCGTCGGGCCGGGGGCCACTGAAAGAAGACTTCATCGCCCTCCAGGTGGGCGGTTGGCTCGCCATCGGTCACCAACAGCACCTGCTTGGTGGCGTCCCGATGACGGGCAAGGATGCGACCGGCCAGGTTGAAGGCATGCTCCATATTGGTTCCGTACACCGGCTCCCAATCAACCTGTCCCAGGTCAGCAGGCGACATCACCCTGGCGTAGTCGGAGAAGGCGACGATCTCGAGATGGTCCTCGGGGTACGCCGTCGAAATCAGCGAATGGAGCGCCAGAGCCATCCGCTTGGCACCCAGCCAGTGGCCCCGCAATGGCATGGATCGACTCATGTCGAGCAGCAACACGGTCGCCACCGACGTCTTCACTTCGTGTTCGGCGATCTCAAAGTCCTCGGGAGCCAGGGTGACCCGACCCTTGGTCGGTCCTTCTCGCAGCACGGCGTTGCTCAACGTCCGTTGCAGGTCGAGTCGGAACGCATCTCCAAATTGCCAGGGTCGCGACGATCCGGTCGGCTCGCCCGTCCCACCTGGAGCATCGACGTCGTGCGAGCCGGGTCGGTCGGTGGTAATCCGTTCAAACACTTTCGCAAGGGCCCGCTCGCCCAACTTGCGAACCCCGCGGGGCGTGAGCTCGAGTCGCCCGGAGCTCCGCACGATCACCCCGGCCCGTTCCAACGCACGCTCGATCTTCTTGAGCCTTTCGAGGTCGCGTCGGGCTTCGTCATCGAGGGTTCTCGCTAGTTCGTCGGGATCGACATCGGACAGTGACGCTCCTGGATAGTTCTGGCTGAGGGCCCGCTCGAGGTTCTCCATCGCCGATAGGTCCTCGATGGCGTTGAGCGCCGCTCCGAGTCCGTCGGGGCCATCGCCATCGCCATCGCCGTCTACCGGCCCGTTCCAGTCGAGATCGGGCGCCAGGGAACGGAGTGATCGCCCCAGCTGATCCATCTGGAAAGCCAGGTCGAGGTCATCCATGACGGTGTCCATGAGCGAGGACAGCTCGGCTCGCTGTTCGGGCGAGAGGTTGGCCATGAACCGGGAAAACGCTGCCGCTCGTTGGGCAAGCGCCTGGAGCAATTCGTCGAGGTTACGGGGGTTCTCGGGAAAGAACTGTCCGTGCTTGGCCATGAACGCAGCGAATTCTTCATCGGACGGACCCGTCCCTGCCTGACGCTGATCGAGCATATTGTTCAGGTCGGCCAGCATGTCCTTCAGCGCTGCCATGGTTTCGGCGTCCGGGTTGGCCATCGAGTCGGATATCTGTCGAAACATTCGATCCATGACATCACGCCGGAGATCGTCGAGCAGCGCCTCAAACGCTTCAGCCGCAGCAGCAGAGGCAAATTCGTAGTTCTTCAGCTCCGACACCGTTTCGGCCAAGGAGTCCGGAAGAGCGTCAAGGGCAACTTCGCGGAACCGGGCATCAGCGGTGTCGAGGGCCGAAAGCTCCATACGCTCGGCTTCGATGATCTCTTCGAGGCGCTCACGGATCTTGGCGATGGGACCTTCCGTTCCCACGCGCTCTGCCGCGTCCCGCCGCATCTGCTCAATTCGTTCTCGCAGCTGATCGAGACCCGAGAAGCGGCCGGGCATACCCCGACGGAGCAGGCGCTCCAAAGATTCGTCTGCTGACCAGCCGTCGAGAAGATCCTCTGAGAATTGCTCAACCAGTTGGTCGACCGGCAACTCGGCCGACAGCGGGTCCTGGGACCCGTCCCAAGCCGAGTACCGATAGGGCAACATCACCCAAGACCGTAAAGCGAGCTTCCGGCGTCACCGTCTTTGTTTAGACGACGGGTCAAATGCAGGCCCTCAAGAGCGAAATCGAGGACACTCGCAAGATGGTGCGGGGATTCTTCAACGACCCCGATCCGGCGCGCAAATTCCGTGAGAACGTCGAGTCCACTGACCGAAGACAGCATCGACTCGGAAGGAACGAGATCGCCGGATTCGATAATGGCGCCGTCTTCGAATACGTCGAGCAAGTCCGTGAACTCAACCCCATAGGAATGGTCGCGGAAGACTTCGACAACCGCCTGAGCCAGGAGACGCCGCAAGACGTCCATCTCTCGCCCCTCTTCAAATACCTCGAACTCGATGCGTCCGAGTGACGCCAGCAGCACCGACGGCAGATCGGCAACCCGAGCTACCGCCGCCCCGTTGCCAGCCCGCAAAGCTCTCCGTACCGTGGAGGCGACGAGGGTTTCGAGATTGGCAATTGAGAAACGTACGGACACACCGGACCGCTGGTTGATATGTGACGAACTACGCACCGCGTGGGTCAGTTCCGCCAGGATTTCCTTGAGGAATGTCGGGACCGCCACGTCGACTCCGGGAGGAGGCGGTGCGGCTTCCTGTTCCATGATCGCGATTTCGTCTTCGATCGTCAGCGGATAGTGGGTACGGACTTCCGAGCCGAACCGGTCCTTGAGCGGGGTGATGATGCGCCCCCGATTGGTGTAATCCTCTGGGTTTGCTGAAGCAATGAGCAGAATGTCGAGTGGCAGATTCACCCGATATCCGCGGATCTGAATGTCGCGTTCCTCCAGGACGTTGAGCAGCGAGACTTGAATCCGGGTCGGTAGGTCGGGTAACTCGTTGATCGAAAAGATCCCCCGGTGCGAGCGCGGAACGAGGCCGTAATGGATCGTGAGCTGATCGGCGAGATACCGACCTTCGGCAACCTTGATCGGATCGACATCTCCGATGAGGTCGCCAACGGCGGTATCGGGCGTAGCCAGCTTCTCGCCATATCGGGCTTCGGGTGTCACCCAGCGGATCGGCGTGAGGTCACCCTCGGAAGCGACCGTCGCCAAACAGGCGGCACATACCGGCCGTAGCGGTGAGTCGTTGATTTCGCAGCCGTCGATGGTTGGCGAATGAGCGTCGAGCAGATCGACGAGTCTCCTGATAAGGCGAGTCTTTGCCTGCCCCCGCTCGCCGAGCATGATGATGTCGTGACCGGCGAGAATCGCCCGTTCAAGGGCCGGGATGACCGTCTGATCGAAGCCGACGATTCCGGGGAAGAGCTCGGCACCGGCCCGCATGCGCTGCATCAGGTTGTCCCGCAGCTCATCCTTGACGCTGCGATCCACCCACCCCGAGCCCCGCAATGCCCCGATAGTGTTGATTGCCGTGTAGTCCATGTAGGCACCCTATCTGAGTCGGGTTGATACGGGACTCGCGTTTTGATTCTGTTGAGCAGCCGAACGAGCCGACTACCCTGGATCCATGACCACTTTTGCGTATTTTTGCGGCCATGAGCAATGGCAACCCGAAGAACTCGTCGAGCATGCCCAACTGGCCGAGAAGGCTGGCTTCGATATGCTCGTCGTCTCCGAGCACTTCCATCCGTGGGTCGACGACCAATCAGCGTCCGGTTTCGCGTTCTCAACCATTGGAGCCATGGCTCAGGCCACCGACCGGGTAAGTTTCGCCACCGGCGTCACCACTCCCCTGTTCCGATACCACCCGGCTGTCGTTGCGCAGGCAGCCGCCACCCTTGACCGACTCTCTGGAGGGCGCTTCAACCTCGGGGTTGGCACCGGCGAGAACATCAACGAGGGCCCCCTCGGGTATGACTTCCCCAACTACGCCGGGCGAGCCGCCCGGATGCGTGAGGCACTTGAAATCATGCGGAGACTGCTCGACGGAGAAAAGCTCACCTTCAACGGTGAGCATTACGTGACGGACCGGGCCAAGCTGTATTCGCCGCCCCTCGGCCCCGTACCAATCTGGCTCGCCGCCGGTGGACCCAAATCGGCCGCGCTGGCCGGAGAAATGGCCGAAGGGATCGTCACGTCCGTCAAGGATCCTGCCGAAACCCGCGAAAAAGTCATCGAACCTGCCAAAAAGGCAGCCGAAGCCGCCGGTCGAGTCTCCCCCAAGATTCTCGCTACGCGGTGGTCGATCAAGGCCGAAAACCACGATGAAGCATGGGAGGCCCTCTACTCCTGGCGCGGACTCAGGGCGCCGGGACGACTCGACGCCGTGGACCCGATGGACCTTCGCACGAGAGCCGATCAGCTGCCTCGCGAAGAGGTACTCGGTCGCTATTCGCTCGTCTCGACACCCGACGACATCATCGACACGTACACGCCTCTGGTCACGGACCTGAAAGCAGACGTCGTAACGTTCCAAATGGCTTCGTTGGATCAACCGGCCCTCATCGAGATGCTCGGGCGCGACGTTTTGCCGAAGCTGCGAGCCCTCGCCGGATAGCCGGGGCTTACGGAGCACCGATTTCGACGAGCAGGTCAGCCACTTCGCTTGAGATCGTGATGCCAGCTTCGTTTTCGTCGGTCTGAAGATCGCCGAGCAGCCGCCAACTGGCTGCATCGCGCCGGAGTAGTTCGCTCACCCGGCCGACGTCGGCAGGTGGTATGACTCGTAACCAGTTGCGGATCGGAGCGACGAACGCTCCACCGAAGGTGGCAATCGGATCGAGTCGCCATTCATCTTCGACCAGCCTCAGGACAAAATCACCGGAGATCTCGACAGCCCCCTGCCGCACACGGCCGATTGCAAAACGGGTGCCATCGGCCGCAAATTGGCGGTCGATTCGGGCAGAGATGTCTTCTGCCGAACCGACCAGTCCGGTCATCGACGTGGCAAACGCCGACCAGAAGTTGTTACGAGCTTGAGCCGACAGCCCATCACGTTCATAGCCAAAGTAGGCAGTGGCATCTGGCACTTCGATGGCGGTCAGCAGACCGAGCTGACTTTCGTCGACCAGAGACTCGATGAGTGAATAGTCCTCGCTAGCCAATGCCTGGAACAGCTGGGTGAGCACGACTTCCGGTCCGACGATTTCGTTATTGGTCGCCTGATCGGCCGTGGCCGAAACGGGCACAGCAGCCTGACCGCACGCCCCGAGAGCCGCCAGCATCCCAATTCCTAGGAGCAGTCTGAGTTTTTGCATCAGCCGATCAGCGTAGCTTCAAACCGGTAGGCGGCCAGTCGTCAACACGGCTCGCCGGGTCTCGATGTCCGAGAGCCCGAGCGTGCGATACAGGTAGACCAGGTAGGCCAGGCCCGCCACCTCCTGAGCGATGGCCGTTGGGGTGAGGATTTCACCGAGATTCGACCAGTAGTCAGGACGGCCAGCCTCAAACGCCACGCCAAATAGTGGCCATAGGAAGGTTGAGGTCGACGTCCACATGCCATCAAGCAGGAGATGGAGCATGGCTCCGATAGCAACCGCCATGATCCCCCTCCGCCGGCGTCCTCGTCTGGTCACGAGCAGAGCCACAACCATGATCGCAGTGGGAAAGAGAAGGCTATGCCCGAATAGTCGGTCTGCGCCGAAATAGCCCGGCCACAGCACCGTACCGAGGGGCTTATCGAGGAGATTCGGCACTATCGCTCCGAGTGCCAGAAGCCGGACGTCGACTTTGGGGTCCCGGAAGATGTACCGGAAAAGCAGGATTGCTCCTGCCACGTGATAGAGCAGCACTAAACGACCAGAATGCGCCTGCAGTGGAGGCAACGGGGCGGTTCGTCGCTGAGGACTTCGAGTTGTTCGGCAGCCGACAGTGTCAGGTGACAGCCGCCACATATTCCGTCTGCGAGTCGGGCGGCGCCGACGCCTTCTTTGTGCCTGCGCAATGATTCGTAGAGTTCAAGGATGTCCGCATCGATCAGCGGAACGATGGCCCCTTTGCGGGACTCTTTCCTGGCGATCTCGCCATCGATCCGTTTCCACGCTTCGGCGACTTCGACCTCGTGGGTTTTCATAGTGGCCTCTGCGGATGCGGCGACTTCGGTGGCCTTTGCCACGGCCTGCTCCAGCTCTTCGTTGGTGTCGAGGAGCGCCAGAACGTCATCCTCCATAGTCGAGCGACGCTTCTTGAGGGATGCGACATCGAGGCGCATGTGTTCGGCATCTCGAGCCGATAGGCCCCCGGCAAAAAGCCGCTGCTCGTGGGCGTCGATCTTCCCTTCGAACAGCTCCAACTCACCCTCATGCTTGTCGAGTGTCAGTGACGTTTCCTTCTGATCGGCGGTGAGCTGTGCGAGCGTGGCGTTGGCCTTCTCATGAGCTTTGTGGGCCTTCTTGTACGCCTCGAGCGCTGGGAGGTTGGAGCGTTCATGAAGCAGCCGGTCGATTTGGGAATCCACGTCCTGTAAATCGAGCAGGTCGGCGAGGCTCTTGAACTGTTGCATCTATCCCTCCCAGGGATCTGTCGTCACCGTGGTCAAATCGATGGCAGATGGTACGACATCGGCGACCAGTCGTGCGAGCCGAACCATCCCCGGTCGTTCTGACGGCATGTGACCGGCGTCGACGATCGCCAACCCGGCAGCCACCGCCGCGGCTGCGACGTGGTGGGATACGTCCCCAGTAACGAGAGCATCTGCCCCATCGTCAAGGGCCGCCTTGACTGCGCTACCGCCGGAGCCAGGCAGGACGGCGACCCGCCCAATCATCGAATCCGGTGGACCCGCAATCCGCACTCCTGGGCTTTCCAACAACTCTTGTACCTGTTCCGAGAAGCGGTCGAGGCGTTGCGGCCGGATGGGTCCAACCCGACCGATAAGCGGACCGTCTATTTCGACAGCGAATGACTTGGCTGTCTCGATACCAAGCGCACTGGCGAGCGCGTCGGCGGTCCCGCCAGAACTGGCGTCGAATGCGGTGTGGACGGAGATGAGGGCCACCCCGTCCCGGATGAGACGATAGGTCCGGCCGTGGGCCGACCCACCGGCGATCAGGGCGGTGGCCGGTTCGAACAAAAGCGGGTGATACGTCACCAGGGTTCGGACCCCGTTTTCACGGACTGACTTCATGACCGCTTCAGTAACCTCGTGGCAGACTCCTACCAATCCGGTCTGCGCGTAGAGGTCGCCGAACTGAATCCCAACGCGGTCCCAATCGGCTGCATCCGCGAAAGCGATCCGCGAGTCAATGGCGCTGGCCAGAGCAGCCAAAGTAGTCATAGGGCGAGCTTAGTCCTGCCTGACGATGCGCGAACTAGTCACCGGTATCATGGCGTCCATGAATGTGGCTACCGCCCTCGTGATCATTCCCGGACTCTTCGTGCTCATCGGATATCTTCCGATTCGCACCCGTGTGCGCTCCTGGCTTCCGGATCAGCCGATCGTCTCGCCGTCTCCTCCCGCCACGATGTTCCTGTGGCTCGGGACGCTGGCATTGTTCGGAGCCAGTGTCGCCCTCGCCGGCTCAGATCAGGACAGACTCCTGGCGGCAGGCTTCGTCGTGCCGATTGCCGCAGCCACGTGGGCGGTCCTATTGGTGACGCGTAACCAGCCGCGAAATGCCTTCTTCTGGCTGTGCGTAGCCTGGACGCTGATTGCGATCGTCGCCGCCTGGGTTTATGCGGTCGACCCGTCAGCCTCGCTCCTGACCGCCCCGCTTCTGGCGTTCTTGATCGCGGGCGGAGTAGCCAACTTTTTCATCTGGCAGCGGCCACCCGCCCCCGACTCGAGCACCTGAGCGCTGACGAATTATCCTAAAAACCCAGCGTTCATGGGAAGAATCGGCAAGCGGCTCCGGGTTGGAGCCTTAAAAGAAAATGGGCCTCACCTTTGGTGAGGCCCATTTAGCTAGTGCGTTTTTTACCTGACGATTACTTGGCGACGCGGTCCTTGAGGCCCTTGGCGGGCTTGAAGGCTGCATAGGTCGTAGCGGCGATCTGAATCGGCGCTCCGGTCTGTGGGTTGCGTCCGGTCCGTGCCTTACGGTTACGGGTCTCGAAACCACCAAAGCCCGAGATTGCTACCTTGCGCCCGGCGTCCAGTTCGACGGCGATGATGCCGTTGCCTGGCTCCGAGCTGAAGATGATGTCAATAATCTCAGCGGCTTTGGCCTGAGTAATCTCGGCCTTCTTGGCAAGCTTGGCTGCCATTTCTGTCTTGTTCATACGCCCTCCTACGGCCGTTGACAGCTGTTTCCAGCGCTTTGCTGTCTGTATAACCAAACAAAATAGCAATAACGACGCAGTTTTTGGCGGATATTCTTCGCGACCCGCGTTGGTGGGAACTGCCGGTTCGTCGAACCGATCACAAGAAAGCTTCGACCTCTCTGCCGGGCTTGGAGCTGAGGGCCTAACGTCGAGGGTGATCTCACCTGGAGGTGACTTGAAGTTCGTTCAGACAATCATCGTCCGAACCCGCGACCGCGAGGGACTCGCCGATCTGATGGCGGCCTGGCACGCCACCGAAGCAGGCAAGGCGCCCGGTTATCTTGGCAGCCGGTTGCTGGCCGATCGCGAAGCATCGGACCGGTATCAACTAATCATCGACTTCGCTTCTGCCGAAGAAGCCCAGCTGAACAACGATCGCGTGGAAACCCAAACCTGGGCAGCGCGACTTTCTGAGTTCATCGACGGGGACCCCGAGTTCGGCAACTTCGACGATATCCAAACCATCGGTTAGCGAGGACCAACCGGGGGAACCTTCCGATGCGACACCCACGTCCTAGACAGCATGCGTCGATCAATAGCGCTGATGTTTGTCCTATCCCTGGCCGTGTTGTCGAGTTGCGCCGGCTCACCTCGGGGAACCGAGTTCCTTCCCGTGACGCCCTGGCGCTTGTTGGCTGACGAGCATGGAGTCGGTGGCCCACCCGCGGTCCGTCTCGTCGCCGATGGTGTCGAGTACCACGAGATGTGGTCGGAGCTTGGTCTTACGCCGGGGATTCCGCCAGTGGATTTGGAAGATGAAATCGTTGTTGCGTTCACCGTTTCCTATCCATCGGGTTGCGAGTACCCGTTCTTGGCACTGAACCTCGACCATGACGCACTTACGATCACACCACACTATGGGGGCAACGAGCCAGCGGTCTGTGCAGCCGACGAGAATCCCTATACGGTCGTTGTGGCTATCGATCGTGAGTCCCTGGCCGTTGGCAGCTACGAGGTTCGGCTGACGACCGTTACCCCCGAAGTGGCCGATGCGACCGCCGCCTTCCTCAACGTGGACGGCTGACCTTTCCCACGTGCGCTAGCTCGCAGCGGCGGAGTCGCTGTCCTTTTGATACCGCTTCCAAACCGCCTGGGTGCTTTGACCTAGGTTCTGGGCGATGTAGTCCCAGGTCGCACCGTCCGAGCGCGCCTGGCGCACACAACCGGCTTCGAAGTCGTTGACCCAGGTGCGCAGGGCATCGACGGCCAACAGGCCATCCACCCCAACGAACATCCCGTCGGCAGCTCGCTTCACGAGTTGGTTCGGATCGTCGCCGATGAGGCTCACCACCCTCGCTGCTTGCCACCGTTTGACGAAAACCCCGAAGGTTGCCGATACGGTTTCGTCCGGGTCATGGAAGCGAAACATCGCCGGATTCTGACGCAGGTAGGAGGGGTAAGGGCTCTCGTCGTCCATCACAATGTTGAACTGGGCTTCCAAGTCGCCGAATCGGCTGTCTTCGAGCGTTCGCAGGCGTGGATCGTCGTCCGGCAACTCTCGCACATAGACGGCCAGGTCTCGAAGGCCCCGGGCGGACCGCTTGTTCCGCTCGTCGTCGGGATAATCCTTGGCGATATCGTCCCGCCATCGAGCCCCCGTTTCAAAGGCCTCAGCGAGAATCTCCTGAAGTGTTGACGCAGCCACCTCTGCCTCCCCTCATGAGCGAACCTACAGAGAGGTAGATGTAACCACATCAACCACAGTTGACGCAAGGGGTATCTCGGAAACCCTCAGTAGAAGGCGACCGGTTCGTCGTAGCTGGTCAGGACAAACCGCTTTCCCTCTTCTCCGGACTCGTTCCAGTAGTTGAGGACCGCCCACCGAGGCTGACCTCGGACAGTATCGAACGTGCCGTCGAAGGTGGCCCCGGTGCTGGACTCGGCCCGTAGCCGGTGTTCACCCGGGGATAGATAAAGCAAGTGAGGAACCCAGTTGTGTTGATTACCGACCGGGAACCGATCGTCGACGACGACCTCGCCGTCGATCGTGATGATGATCTGGATGTCCGGATCTTCATAGCTTTGGTTGCTGACGTACAACAGAACCTCGTTGGCGCCGATCCTGGGAGCCGGCTCTCGAAAAAGATCCGGGTCACCGTCGGGGTCGGCGCTGCAGGCAATCGCCAGCACAACCGGGAGTACCGCCAGACCGACCAGGATGCCCCACCGTCCCAAATTCGGCCATCTGAGATCTCTCATCACCATGAGTATGCCAGTGGATCTCGGCCCTGGTGGGGTTTGCCCACCCGGTGGGGGCACGGACGCAATGGCAAGGTTCGTCGCAGCGAATCTTCCCGACGTCTGTGAAAAACTGACCGTCCAGGTCGCTCGACAGGACTACGATCGGCATTATGGCGAGAGGTATACGCGCGTTGCGCAATACGCTTCACGGCTTTGTCGGTGCCTGGTCCCGGCGGCGCGACATCTGTGTGACGTAGTGGAGCTTGACGACCTTCTCGCTGCGCTCGCCAAGGTCCAGAGGGACCTCGAAGGGATATCTCAGGATGCATGGGCTGAACGGTATCGACTCCAGACAGAACAAGACCGGCTCCGAGAAGCTGCCGAAGCGCTCCGGAGTACCCACGATCCGGACGAAGGTTTGCCTGATGAGGCTCTCGTCGCTGAGGCCGCATCACTCCGGAAACGGATGGCGTCGATGGCCACACGAACTGGCGGTCTGGTGACGAGCAAAGGTGGCGGCAGTTCGTCTCCGTCTTCCGGGGCTATGGCCGAACTGGAATTCAAGGGCAAGCAACAGCAAGCCCGCGAAATCGAACGGATGGCGGTTCGCGTCAACCAGATCGAGCAAACGCTGAAGCGGCGCAAAACGCCCTGAGGCACAGCCGCCGGACCGCGAAAACGAAGAGCGTCCTTTCCGCATTGAAGAAAGGCCCAGTTGCCGGGATTCGGACGAGACCCACTTGGAGTGCAGAAACCCGCCGCGCAGGAATTGCGCGGCGGTGGAGACGGCCAGGCTAGAACCGACGACGTCTGCCTTGACAAAGCCTTCGGCTCATACGAACCACTCGAACAGTTTATTCGTCGCTTATGGCGGTGGGGGGGGGATCCCTCGTGGATCCCACCCCCACTACCCGTACAGCTGTCGGGTCAGTGGACTTTGATGTTGCCACCCTTGAGGTCGTCCGAAGCGGAGAACACGACCACCCCAGCTCCGTCACGGATCACGATCGAGAACTGATCCGCTGGGCCCTTCTTGGCGCCCTTACCTCCACCATTGCGGTTATCTACAACCGATACCTCATAGGTGTAACCATTCTCACCATCCCAACGACCTTCACCGGACCAAGTAGCCGAGTTACCTGCCACCACCAGCGAGGCCACCGTGTCCCCGTGGAACCGGTGTTTGCCAGGAGCGCGGACCTGCAACTGTCCCGAGACCACCCCACCCTCGTTGCGGGAAACGAAACCGAACGAAGTCCGTCCATCGTCGACGATGAAACCGCCGCCAGTCACTTTGGTCGCGTTGTCAAAGACAACCACCATGATCTCATCCGAACCCGAACCGCCGTCGTCGTCAGTCACGGTGACCGAAATCGTGAACACCCCAGCAGACCCATAGATGTGGCTGCCGGAGCAATCACCAGACGTGACTACACCAGGCTCGACTGTCCCATCACCCCAATCAATCGAACAGGTATGGGTGTCATTCGACCCAGGATCCAAAAAGCTCGACGAAACAGTCACCACAGAACCCAGCGGATACGACGAAGCATCAGCCGGCGAATCGATCGACACCGACGGAGCTACGTTCGCCACACTCACCGTCGCAGTGTCCTCAACCGGAGGATTGGACCCATCATTAGCAGACAACGTGACCGTGTATGTCCCGTCATCAGTGCAGGTGATGGTCGTGTCCTCGGCGGACAGATCCCCAAACGAACACATCGCACCAGCATCCACGTCCAAACCGGCCGAATACGACCAGATCAGCGACAACCCATCTCCATCAGGATCAGAAGCCGAACCATCCAACGCGATCGCCGAACCCTCATCGCCAGAACTAGCCAAACCAGCATCCACTACCGGCGGACTATTGGGTTCCTCGCCCTCGACGGTGATCGGGGCGGTTGGCCCGGTGGGCACGACGCTGAACGATCCCGCCGACCCGGTGACACTATTGAGGTACATGCCCTCTGACGAGGCGACGAGAACATCGAAGTCAAACGATGCCGAACCGTTGGCCGGGATGGCTATCGGCCCCGTCCACGTCAGCTGTTGACCTGAAATAGCAGGGTCAGAGGCGAACGCTCCCGAGGTCGAGCCGGAGACATAACTGAATCCGGCTGGAAGCACGTCGGTGATCGAGTCGACCTGAACCACCTGGTCGTTCGGGTTGTTGATCGTGACGGAATACCCGTTGGTTGCCGATGGAGACGATGTGGCCGAATCTGCCGTTTTCGCCAACGACAATGGCTCCAACCCAAGAGGAGAGAAAACGGTTAGGTGGGAAACCACGACCGAACCACCAGCGGGCACTACCAATGACCAGGAGAGGCCTGCGCCGTTGTCGAGATAAGTGTCACAGGTACAGGTGTCCGGAAACTCGTTCCCGGCCGCGATTTCGCTCCAAACATTGAAGTAGGACGATTCGTAGTAATGGCTCCCTGGCGTGAGCGGGATCCATTGCTCGATCCGATTGCCTGACGTCAGACCCCCATCGTCGCTGGCGACACACGTCACCGATCCAGAGACGGGATCCACCGCACCGAATCCGGCATCCGAGCCCTGCAGGTAGCAGTCGCCGGCGCGGTATACGATGACGACCTTGGAATTGGGACTCGAGTTTTCGACTGTGACATCGGTTCGATAGGTCTCCTGCCCGACCTGATACGAGTCGACCTCACGGATGCTGAGGCCGGTGTCCCCGACGGCAACAACCGTCTCTATCTTGAATGGGTCCGATGCCGTACCCGAACCCGTAACAGCGGATTGGCTGACGACTGTGAAAGGAACCGGGCTGTTTCCGGCAGGGATGCTTGCCGGGCCGTATGTCACGCCGTCGACATGTATCTGCGTCGTACATGCCCCTATCGGGTTAAAAGGCGAGTAGAACTCGAATGCGTCGTCATCCACATGGCCGACCTGGCAATTCAGCTCGTTGCTGATGATGATCTCGTCCAGGGGGCCGGTCGAGGATATCGTGGTCGTTGTCAAGGCTGCTATCGCGGGTATCGCCGCAATCATGATTGCGGCGAATACCGCCGTTAGCAGGACACTGAAGTACGTAGATCTTGATTTGTGTCTGGTCATTAGGTCCGCTCCTCCATCTGAGATTTGTCCAGGATGTCGCCTTCACTGTCCTTCAACAGTGCTTCTCGGCGCCCGTCAGGCAACGTCAATACGGGCGACGGTTGTGACCCGTCAGAAACCAACTCATCAAACTCCACTCCCTTGGCCGGGAACATATCCATGACCGGATCGAATTCATCGGGCGCAAATGAAGCGGTGGTCACTTGGTCAGACCGGTGTACTCGGATGAATGCACCGGGAAGCGGACGCCGCCGGACTTACACCAGGCTCCTTCGAACACGTTTTTCTTCGACTGGTTCGAGGCCCATTACATCCCGATACCACGCCCGAGCCCGCCCGGGATCAGTAGCGGGGAGAGTCGCTTGGAGGGGAACTGAATCGGACACGAACGCCTCCCGTCGAAGACGCCTCTGAAACTACCCGCGCACCCGACCGGATGACGGCAAAATGGGGTTGGCCTGCTGGGATTTTGTCACGTCTTCCGAGGCGGTTTGGAACTATGAATCGGATCTGCGAGGGAAGAGTCGTTCGAACGCTCGCCGGACCGGTGTATCCGTCTCGGGCGGTGGTTTTCTGATGTATTCGAAAATGATCTCACGGTTGGTGCTGGTGTCGGCTTTCGCGAGGTAGTCCAAAGCGTTGGCAACACTGAATGAGTCGAAGCCGTTGTCCTTCCATCGGTCCCAGCCTTCCAAACCGGTCCAGATGGTCGCGTCCACATCGTGCCGCTCGTTTAGCCATCTCGACACGACGGCAGCCACCGAAGCGTTCACTGGCCCTCGTTGGGTGCCGTCCGAATCGATTCCATGGATCCGACGCTGACGGTCGGGCGGGGATGTGATGTTTTCACGATCGGCGAGATTCAGCGCGGCCTTCTCGAAGTCAGTTTCGGCACTGAGAATCCAGCTTGTTCGGCTGACGATCTCGTATCCAGGGACAATGATCAACGTGAGCCGACCGTTCTCCGCAATGCGAGCGAACTCAACTGGCAGCTTGGGGCCGGTCGCCGACCATTCCGATCCGGGGCGGACCTTCAAAGGGCTGCCGGTACGTCCGTGGGGGTCCCATACCTACGACCCCCAACCCAATACAGCGATTCTCATGACGCCCACAATACGGCGTTGCGCCGTTCCGTACGCACGTCGATGAATACCTCATGGATCCGAGCCTCGCCCCGCGGGGTTCGGGGCTTGCGGCGACTTCGGTGGACGCCTCGTGGATGTACCGAATCAGCTGGTCGTCCCCGGCGCAGCTCTCCGCCCAGCAACAGCGCCGCTGCGTTCCGACAAAAGGAAGGCCACCGAGCAGGTCGTCTGGCAGGCCTGCTCGGTGGCGCTTGTCCGACGCGCGTTTTCTCGACCGTTAGGGCGTGGGTTGCCAGGCTGGGTGAATGAAGCTGCCGGCCGTAACGAGGGCTACGGGGTCTCCGCCCTCGGCCGGGATCATCCATAGCTCCCGGGTCCCGGTGGTGTGGAGCGAATAGATAATCCATTCACCGTCCGGCGTGTACCGAGGGTGGTAGGGCCGGCGTGCCGCAGTCTCATAGAACGTCATCTGCTCGACTTCGGATCCGTCTGGTCGCATCCGATGTAAATCACTCTCGGCAGGGTCGAGACCTTCGGAGTCGTATTCGACCACGATCCATTCCCCGTCAGGCGACCAGACGGGCTGTGCAGCACCGATACTCCAGTCAGTAATCTGCGTTTCGTCTCCACCCGCTACGTCCATCACGAACACCGCCGTGTTCCTCCCGCCGTTCTCGTCGTATCGGTAATAGGCGATCGTGGTTCCGTCTGGCGACAAGCGCGGCGCGTATTCACTGTCACAGCCGGGATTCGAAGTTATCTGCGTCACCTGCTTGGTGTCCGGGTTCCCAACCCACAGGCCGCAATCGGACGGCGCGTCGTTGACGAGGGGCCCAAAGTACCTGACGAAGACAATTTGCGATCCGTCGGCGGAATATGACGGGTCGTCGTCGCCGAAGCACGGGTCCTCGCACGCAAAAACCTGACTCGAGGTTTCGGTGAGCAAGTCATAGGAATACAGCGGTTCGGTGACTCCGCCTCTGGTCGTAAAGATGACCTTCGTCCCATCTGGTGACCAGTCGGGCCGGCCAAAAGCACCGACATCTTCTCCGATCTTGTGTCTTTCAGTCCCGTCTGGATGCATCAGAAAGACGAACGCACCGCCATCGGGCCCGGGTCCCTGGAACGCGATCCAGTCGTTCACGTCAACCAACTGAGCGATATCCACCCCCGCAGTTGACATGGTCGACGGCGAGGAAGTCGGGATGGTCACTACAGGCGCCACAGGCGCCACTTCACGGGTCTGACTTACAAGCAACGCCACCGCTCCGATTACGACGATGACGACAGCTGCCGCCATCCAAAATCTGGGCTGCTTCGGTCGCGGAGTTACGTTGGCGCGTCGGGTATCGAGTTGTGTCATTTCGCTGCTCCTCTGAACAAGGGTTGTGAGCTGCGGAGTGACGTCGGCTGCCTCGACCTCGTAGGACTCCAAATCCGGAACCGGATTCACTTCATCCAAAAGAGCCAGGGCTTGGGCTTCGTTGATCACCACGCACCTCCTTTCCGAGCAACCAAAGACGATTTCTTTCCGGTTTCGAGAAGGTTGTAGGCCTCTACCAGCTCACGCCGGGCACGAGAGAGGCGCTGTTTGGCAGCATCCACCGTGACGTCCAACGCGACTGCTAGCTCTGAGCCCGACAGGCCCTCCCACACGGACAAGCGCAACACCTCTTGTTGCGAAGCCTTGAGCTGGGCCATCGCTTCAAGAATCTGCCGTGCCTCATGACGCATCACCACAAATTCATCCGCCGGAGGTGCTGTGCCAACGCCATACGCATCCAACTTCTGCCGTAGACGGGTTTGGCGTCCAGCCCCACGCCACACATTCGTGAGGACTCCATAGGCCACCTGATACAGCCACGGCAGGGCATCGCTGCCAGCGGGTACCTGGTCAATCTTCCTCCAGGCGACGAGAAAGACTTCGGACGTCGCATCATCCACCCGATCCGGCTCGGTTCGACGGTGGCAATAGGCGTGGACCGGCTTGAAGTAAGAGGCATACAGCTCTTGGAACCTCACGTCAGCAGTCGTCATCACCGGCACCAATCAAAAGGCATCTCACGTATGAGATACGTTCGCATGAGAGCGAACGTGACAACAAAAGATCCTGTCACCAACTCCCGAACCCGAACGTAGACCGGATGAGCAGCCATACGAGGGCGAGACCCGGGTCAGGCCAACCCGGATCGCCCGAAATCTACCCCGGGCACACCAACATCGTGGCAGGTAGTCGGGTGTTTCGTCAGTCGGCACCACTCGGAGCCCAACGAACCGACACCCAACAATGGATAGCCCGACTGGATGCCGTCGTGATTCATCGAACCACAGACCGCGCTGACCGGCAGCTGTCGTGTTCCGCCCCGCGGACGACTGGAGGTCGTCGGGGATCCGTGCCCTGTTTGGGCCCTACCCCGGCGGGGTTTCGAGGGGCCACCACGTTCAACTGGGAAGCTTGGATTGGCCAGAAGGCAACTCAGGCCCAGGCAAACAGCATGGCTTGCCTCGCCGAGCCCCGGGACGGGACGTCGGCGTCCGAGCCGCCTTCGACCTCACCGAAAGCTTTGTGCCGGGATGGCGCAGTGACCAGTTTCGTTGAATGTGACGGCTGCCGAACCGAAGCAACGCGAGAACACGGCACTGCAATGTTCAGATACACCGGAACATCGGACATTTCCATCCATCGTGAAACGGAAACCCTTGGTAATCCGCATCATCGAGCTGCCTGCCGCCCGGAACATGTCCTCATCTGGTGGCTAAGAAACGGATCCCGAGGACCATCACCCATCACCCGCAACGCCACGCAACAAGCTGCAGGGCACTGCCTTGCGGGACTACTTCCGAGGGTGGGGGTGGCGCGAACAGGGGGGAGGGGTTTGTTGACCCCTCCCCCCTGTTCTTGCTCGAGCGCTTCGCCCACCCGAACGGTAGTCACTCGCTAGGGGTGCGCCTGGTGGTTCCCTTTCACAGTCCCCTCGATCTCGAGCACCGTAACACCGCCTGCATTCTTGATCAGAATACGTGAGATGTCATCGCGACCTGGTTCGCCTGCGTCGGTGAAAGTGAATTCAATGGTGGCACCCGGAACGTTGTTATAGCGGCCAGTGCCCGTACCAGTGAACGTGTCAAAGTCCGCCAGAGGCGTGCCTGGATCGATGGTCCCATCGTCGGTGCATACCGCTGTGTCCAGCGAAGTCAGGTGGAACCTGCCCTTGCCCTTGTTCCAGTTGACCTGGAGGCTGCTAGTGCCTGCCGTGGGGTCGCACCAGATGGTGAACCCGTGGGTGGCTAACTTGTTGCCGATCACACCTCCCCCAGTCATGGTTCCCGGCGCTGGCGGCCCGACGCAATCCGAGTCGTCGCCATCGATGAAGCCATCACCATCGTTGTCGATCCCATCGTCGCAGATCTCGGTGGTGACGCTAGCCTCAGCGGTGATGGCAATCACGGCAAGGAAGATGATGTCATCGGCTGATGGGTTGGCGGTCGCAACAGTCACGCTGGGCGCGCCCTGAACAAGCAGAGGCTCCAGGTTATAGAGCTCATCGTCGTCGCCACCCGGTGAGGTGGTTGCGTTGGGGTCAGTTGGGTTCAAGATGCTGTCGCCGACGCCGCCAACGGTGATAAGACCGCCGTTGGCAGCAAAGCCATCGTCGTAATTCCCGGCGCAGCTTGCGAGCCGGGTGCCGTTCACATCCACAGTGCTGAACTGGCCACCGCCACATACATGGCCATCCACACCCTGGTATCCGAACCCTATGCCCAGGCTCATGATCGCGGAGAAGCCAGGGACGGTCTTGTCAAGGGGAGCCGCGAAGGTAAACGTGGCCGTGTCGCCAGCCTGGCTGGCACCACCATCGAGCACGGCGATGGTCGTAACCGGCAAGCTAGGGTTGGAATAGATCACGACCAGCGCGACACCATCCATGCTTGGCGGATCAGTGTTAATCGCGAAGTCGGTGATACCGCCGCCGCCGCCGACCTTCGTGGCGACCTGTGTCGTCACGTCAGCCCGCGCCGCGGTCAGGAACGCAAGGGACTCATTCGGGACCTGAGTGAGCACAACATCGGTGCCGTCAAAGTTAAGCGTGAGGTCCGCCAGGCTCGGGGCCTCATTAAAGAAATAACTAGCGTAAAGGTACGCTTGGACAACCGTCGAGCCAGCGGGAATCTCAGCCTGCACGGTGCCGCCAGTGCCGTCTTGGCCCAACCCGTCCGCTGAATAGCCGCCAGTGCCGACAAAGGTGGCTGGATCGCTAGGCAGAGGTTTGAGCAGTTGGAGGTCCGCGTTAGCTCGCGACGGGACGATGAAGAGCCCGATCAGGGCAAAGACAGTCACTATAAACAAGGCTTTTGGTGCGTTCATTTCGAACAATCTCCCTTCAGGTATCAGAAATTCCACGGAGGATGGTTACTCGCTCTGGCCCACGTCGCTCCTTTCGTCGCCCAGTCATGCGGTGCCTAGATGGGTGATGGGCTCAGCCAATTGAACCCCCACGGTGCCGCCGAACGTCAGACTACGGCACCGTTTCTGCCTCCGAGTGTTGAAAGCAGGAATATCTGAGGGTCTCCGCGCTTCGGCAGTATCCAGGCAGTGAAGCAGGCCATGATCAAGAAACCGGGCGGACTGAGTCATACCGTCCTTCGGACTTCGCCTTTGAATATGAGGCGGGTTTCGCTGTGGGGCATGACAGCCTCGGGAACCTTTTTGGTGCCCCGGAAAGGGTTAATTGACCGCACCCCTCGTGGCCTTAAGTCTAAGAGCTTACGTTGGTTGCATCGCGTGTATGCCACCACTCCTCGCACACACATTGCTTATGGACCAGGCGACGAGAAAGACCTCCGACGTCGCATCATCTACCCGATCGGGCTCGGTTCGACGGTAGCAATAGGCGTGGACCGGCTTGTAGTAGGAGGCGTATAGCTCTCGAAACCTCACGTCAGCAGTCGTCATGACCGGCACCAATCAAAAGGCGTCTCACGTATGAGAAACGTTCGCATGAGAGCGAACGTGACAACAAAAAATCCCGTCACCTACATCCGGGCCCGAACGTAGACCGGATGAGCAGCCATACGAGGGCGAGACCCGGGTCAGGCCAACCCGGATCGCCCGAAATCTACTCCGGGCACACCAACATCGTGGCGGGAAGTCGTAGGTTTCGTCAGTCGGCGCGGACCGACGTGGACGCAGACCAACAGGCGGAGAGACACCCGACCAGGCCGGAGCCTCCGGGGTTATGCCATCGTCGAGCTCAAAGTGCCGGATATGCGTGGGTGACGGAGCTTCGCATCGCCAATGGGTGTGGAGCTATCGTGGCCAGATGTCCTTCACACATTCTCCAGAGATCGAGGCGGTAGCTCGAAGAGTGTTGGCAACCTGGGGCCAACGTGACGCGGAGACCATGTCGAATCTGTTCTCGTCCAGCGCCGATCTCCGGGTCCTCGGTTTCGACGCTGACGAGCAGTGGAGCGGTGCAGACGAGTTCCTAAAAGTCTGGACTGCCCAGATGGACGAAATCCCTGATTGGAGCATTGAGAACCACCATGTCGAGGCTTTTGAAGACGGATCGTTTGGCTGGGCAACTCTGCAGTCGACTCTCGTCACTCCAGAGGGCGAAACGCCCATACGCCATACGGCCGTGTTCCGCCTAGATGCAGGGGCTTGGAAGGTCATTCAGTGGCACAACTCGATACCCGTCCCCAATCAGCAAGTATTCGGCGTCGAGCTCACAACCACGTTGAATCGCCTGGTTGCATCGGTGCTCGATGCCGGCTCCGATCTCGCTGGAGCCTCCGGATCTGAAGGCACTGCGACGTTGGTATTCACTGACATTGTTGATTCGACGGTTCTCGCTCAGTCCGTCGGAGACGTTGCGTGGGCAAAGATGATTAGTTCGCATGAACGCACAATCGAACGCATTGCAGGCTCGCATGGAGGAACCGTTGTCAAGTTCCTTGGTGACGGATCAATGCTGGTCTTTGAATCCGCCCGTGCGGCGATACGAGCTGCAGTCGAGCTCCAACGTTCCTGTGATGCAGAGCCCTATACCATTCGTATTGGCATTCATACCGGCGAGGTCATCCGCACCGCCAATGATCTCCTCGGCCTCACGGTGAACAAGGCTGCACGGGTTGCCTCTGCTGCCACCGGAGGCGGCATCATGGTCTCGTCCACGACCAGGGATGTCGTCGGCCAGATGGAAGACGTGCGGATCGGCGAACCGAAGATCGTTCTCCTCAAAGGGATTGCGGACGCTCACCAGATAGCTCCCGTGGAGTGGCAATGAACGACGTCGGCTATGCGCTCATCGAAAGATGCGATCCACGCATAACGGCACTTCGAGGAGCGGTCGCCAATCGCGACGGCTTCACTCACCGCGGTGG
>JAGXFS010000092.1 GCA_024637275.1 Acidimicrobiia bacterium | reverse complement strand
TCTCTGTCCGCGGTGGCAGCTAGTCGGAATATTCTCAACGTCGAAGATACTTTTCCTGGCCTCGGACGCCTTCCGCTGATCAAGTATCTGGTCAAATGACGTTGCTGGCCGGGACCCGGCGTCTCGTCATGGCCCCTGCGTCCAACCTGCCCCAGAAAGCTGACGCCGCCTGGGTATTCCTCCTCCCCCAACATGCCAGGGTGCTGTGCCTCGGGAATGCGGACCAGGCTCGGGTCGAGCTAGCTCACATCCGGGCCGACGTCTTGACTCTCTCGTCTGGCGGGCCCTTTTCGGTTGAAGGACCGTTCAACGCGCTAGTCGTTGAGAGTGCCGATACCGAGTGGGTTGCCAGCGCGTTTCGAGCGACTGAGCCTGCCCTCGGACCGGACTGCGTCATCGTCCAGTTGCCCGGCAGCGGCTCCGTTCCCGGGATCCGCAAGTGGATCATGCTGGGAGGTCCTAAATCATCTCGCACGTCCCGTCGTTTTCGTAGACTCTTAGCTCTGGGGTCCGCAAGACTCGCAACGGCCCTAGGACGAGGTATCCCCTCCGGTGTGCGTCAGCACGCCTCAGATGTCGGCTTTATCGAGCTCCCCGAGGACGCCACCGCACGGCGCGACCCGCAGCAAATAGCGATCAGTCTCCCGAAGCTCCGGCCACCCGACTATCTCAACATGCTCGGCAACCGTCACGGCATCTCTTTCGAGTCTGATACATGGTCGTTCGGTCCGCCGCGTGGGTTCGCTTCCCAAAAGGTCATCTTCGGCTTAAACGGCGAAAGCGGCAGCGAAGTTATTGCGAAACTAACCCAGCGCTCGACATTCAATGCCCGCCTGCAGGCAGAAGCTGACGCACTCCGCTCGCTAAACCAGCTCCAAGAACTCAAGATGGCAATCCCTACTCTGCTGTTTGCCGACGAACACGAGACCCTGGCGATGGTCTGCCAGACACGACTCGCGGGCGCGCCGATGAGGGCCATGCTTGACCGCGATCCAGATGGAACAATTGCCCGGGCCGGCTTCTCGGCCATCGTTGATTTGTCCGCCCGCACGGTGCGGCCGCCCGTGCCCGGCGAAACCCTTCAAGCCATGGCAACCTTGGCCGAAGACCTCATCCGGATCTATCAGCCACCGGTTGGAGTCATTGAGGCAGTCCGGCACGCCGCGGAAGACCTCGGTGGGTTTGACTTGCCGGCCGTCTTCATGCACGGAGATCTGGGCGTGTGGAATATGCTCTGTGTCGGAGACGACATCGTCGGCGTCCTGGACTGGGAGAACGGCGACGCCGTGGGCGTACCGATGTGGGACTTGTTTGTCTATGCACGGACCCTTGGCGTGTTCCTGGCCGATGTCTCAGGACGCCGATACAGCCCTGCTGTCTTCACCGGACAGCTTCTCCGTGAGTCGGACCTCCGCAAATCGTTGATGTCCCAGATCGACGAGTATCGTCGCCACGTGGATGTTCCTGCTGAGGCCGTTGATAGCTTGTTCGTCATGTGTTGGGCACAGCAGGCAGTCCGGGAGGCTGCCAGCCAGCCTGAGCCGACCTGGTTGCAGTCTCGAGGCACTCAACTGCTGGCTGCCGCCCTCGGTACTCCACTCGGATATCGGGACCAGATCGGATGAGGACTCGATGAACCTCCGGCTAACGGCAACGCGCTCGTGGCACCTCCTCCGTCGGCCACTCACTCGCAACCGACGGCTGTTCATGTGGCTCAGCCGGCGCCGAGAAAGCCGGGCCAACCTACTTGTCCGGCCCGACAGCACGCTGCTCATTGAAGCCCCTATGCGGTCTGGAAATACCTTTGCGGTGGCGGCGTTCTGGCTCGGCAATGGGCGAGACTCCCACGTCGCACGCCACGTGCACACCGCTGCCCACGTCCTGGAAGCGGTACGCCTGGGCGTCCCTGCCCTGGTCCTCGTCCGCGAGCCACGCTCGGTCGCTATTTCCCATGTGCTCCGGCGTCCCGCACTCACCATTCGCGATTCCTTGGTCGACTACGTCGACTTCTTCACAACCCTCGAGAATGTTCGCGACCAAATCGTCGCTGTGAACTTTGAGACGCTGATCAGCGACTTTCCGTCGGTGATCGATGAACTTAACGGCAAGTACGGACAGACCTTCACCAGTAGAGTCATGGATGACCAGTTTGAGCAAGACGTGACTGCCCTGGTCGAGGAGATGAACCGGGCGGAATCGGTCAGCGACGGCAAGGTTGACGAGCTCCGGGTCGCACGTCCGTCGGCCACCCGCCAGGAGCTCCGGAAAGAGCCAGAAATGGAATTGGAACGTCCACGAAACCAAGCCGCATTGGCCAGGGCGACGGCGGTCTACGAGCGCTGGAAGTGACTTCCGCCGGCCTGATACTGGCGATCGCTGCCGTCCCTGCACTCCTAGTGGGCTTCCTGTGGATGTCGAAGCGCCGCGTGCGATTCTTGGCGGCCTATCTGGCAGTCCTGCCCTTCGGCTCTGCGATCGCGCTGCCCATCGGGCTTCCGCGAGCCTTCTCAACCGTCTCATCGCTTCTCGGTTTACTGGTCGGCGGACTCTACGTGTGGCGGTGGATCACCGACCGTCCCGGTTTGAGAATTCCGTCGATGAGCGTCCCGATCTGGATTCTCTATTTCGCCTGGGCGATCGCCACATCAGTTTGGACGATCAAGGCGCGGGTCACGACGAACAATCTTATGGTCCTTGGTGTCCTGGTCGGCCTGTTCGTCGTAATCGTGCTTACTCCGATTACCCGGGACGAGTTGCGGGAAGTGCGGGCATGGATTGCCGCAGGCGGTGGCCTGACCGGGCTGTACGCCCTGGTGCTGGCCGCTACGGGGACGCTAACCCTGACCGGAGCCGGCGTAGCGCGTTTTGAAATCACGGGTGCAGGTGGTGGTGAGGGTGGGGATCCGAATATCACTGCGGCGGCGCTCATCATGCCGATCGCTATTGCCCTTTGGGAAGGATTGAATCCCGACCGTCCGCGGCGTTCTCGTCTGCTGTTCATGGCATCGGCCGGCCTGGCCGGCGTGGCCGTCCTGCTCACCGCTTCCCGGGGCGGGATCCTGTCCATCGTGATTGTGGTGCTGATCACCTTGCTCTCCCAACGACGCGGACTCGGGTCGATGATCCTGATCGGTCTCATGGTGCTGCCTGCCGCGCTTTTGGTTCCGGCGACCTTCCAGGAACGGGTCGACAACACGGGTACGACCGGCCGTACGGCTATCTGGAGGCTGGCCATTGAGAGTTGCCCGGAGTATTGCCCGACTGGTTCCGGATTTGGCACATTCGCCGACGTGCACGAAGTGGCGTTCCTCGAAACACAAGGTGCGACCGGCACCAAGATCCGTTATCAAGCCCATTCGATATGGTTTGAGTCCCTCATAGAGGTCGGAGTGCTTGGCTTTTCTCTCCTGGTAGCTGCGGTCTATGTCACGATGCGAGATCTTTGGCGTTTGCCAGTTCGCGAACGAGCGGGAGGTTTCGCCGGGTTAACCGCGCTTCTGTTCGCCAATACGTTCCTGTCGAACCTGACCTTCAAGTATTTCTGGCTCGGGCTGATCTACGCCGTCCTGGTGGTTAGCGTCGTCGATAGCGAACGAACCAGCGAGGCTATGACTCCCCATCCTGTGACGAACTAAGCACTCGGGCCTGCTTGATCCAGTCGGCAACCGTCCCATAGCGAACTTCCATGGTGTACGCGAGACTGCTCGCATTGGCGCTCGCCAGGTCTTCGATCGTGGCGATACCTACCGTCGTAAGTCGTTCGGCAAACACCGCTCCGATCCCTCGGATGGAGCGGAGCGTCAAATCGTCATCGTTGACGTCGGACACGTCCATGCGCCCTGGCGGTGGCTTGCGATAGCCGTTGGTGGAGCCAGCGGGGGCCATAGGAGGTGCTCCACGAGCGGATGAAGATCCCTCGTCAGACTGAGTGCGCTCATGATCAGACGAGCGATCTCTCGCCGGCTGGGCATCGACATCCGGCGAAGGCGTGAATTCATCAACGATCTCGTCGCCATTGTCGGAACCTTGGTCGTGCAGTCGGCTCGCCTGGCTGATCCAGTCCACGACGATGTCCCTTCGGACTTCGATCGCGTCGGAGAGCCATTTGCCGTCCGCGTTTCCGAGTTCCTCGAGCGAGGTTATGCCAGCAGCGACGAGTCGCGCAGCGAACACCGCATCGACGCCCTCGACAGACTCCAGAACATGAGCTGCCTCCTCGTCGACAAACAGCAGCGGATGGAGCGGGGAAGGCTGATCGAGTTTCTCCAGCGGTGTGATCAAGGGCTCAAAGGTGTCCAGTTGATCTCGGGTCGATGCTGAGGGAGTCGTTTGGGGCTCGGCACGCGGCGGTGGGGGCGGCGTGATCGATCGTTCGATGGCCGGAATGGTTGTCTGGCGAGACGCGACAGCTGGTTGTTCCACGGGACGTTCAGGGGCTTTAATGGCCGGCTGTGATCCCATCTTCACGGTCCCGATGATGTCCTGTTCGGGTTCGGGCGCTTCGGTCGGCGGTATTGGGTGTGCCCGGCGCGCCGGTCCTTTGAAGAGGGGAACCTTCCGGTCGGAAGCTTGAAGGAAACCAACCAGTGCTGCCAATCCGGCAACGAGCAGGGCTGCGGCCGCAATGCTGAAGACGATATTGGGAAGTCGCGAAACCTCCAGGGGAATCAGCTTGACCGGTGCCTCAACCTGAAGGGCGAAAGATCCAAGGCCCGGACCGACCCGGTTCAGTTCTTCTGCAAGCGCTCGGCCGGCGGCATTGGCGTAGAGGGCTGCAAGCTCAGGATCAGGGTGTATCGCGTCAATCTCGAGCACCGGTGTGTTCTCGACCGGGGTGATGTTCACAATGGCCGGGATCAAATCGTCCGGGGAAATGCCCGTGCCGGCATAGTTCGCAGCCAGACGAGCGACAGTCCCACCGTTGAAGATGGCCACTGCGGTGCGCGGGAGACCATCGACCCGAATCGCCAACTCCGAGGCTACAACCAGGGCCTCGGTTTTGTAG
>JAGXFS010000091.1 GCA_024637275.1 Acidimicrobiia bacterium | reverse complement strand
GGATCATCTATCAAATAGTCGAAGAGGAAAAGTCGATCATCATCCATCGGATCCAACATCGTCAGGGACGTCTACCGACCGCGATGACAACGAAACAGGTCGTGTTGGGCTGAAGGGGCCTGTCGTTGTTGGGGATTGGTTTGATCGCTCTGGCGGTGTCAAACGATGGTCCAACCTTCAAAGCCACCCAGGCCATCCGTCAATGTCTCGCATCGCGAGGCAACCCTTATCGCTCTACTCCGATTTTGCTTCGTGGTAGCTCGTTGCCGCGGTCATGAGACTGACGAGATATCCAGCATCCACACCATCTATAGAGAACTTGCCCACGTTTTCACCATGGCGCATGACGAGGACTTCATCGCAAACGTCAAGGACCTGTTGCATATTGTGGCTGATAATGATGACGGCCACCCCTTCCGATGCCAATGTTCGCACCAGTTCGAGGACAACGGCCGATTGAGTGACCCCGAGGGCCGCAACCGGCTCATCCATCAATACGATATGACGCCCCCACGCAGCGGCTCGGCCCACAGCGACCGATTGGCGTTGGCCACCACTGAGGTTTTCAACGGATTCCTTGACAGACGAGATGTTTATTTTGAGTCGCTCGAGAACCGAAGCTGCTTCTTTATACATCGGACGCTTGTCGAGCCATCCGAGCCTTCGGAGCAAAGGATTCTGCGAAACCAGTTCGCGTCCTAGGAACAGGTTCTTTGCGACATCGAGGGGCGGCACCAGCATAAGGTCCTGATAAACCGTCTCGACGCCAGCGGTTCGAGTCGCTTCTGGATCTCCATGAGGCATTTCTCTGCCGTCGATGAGTACCTCGCCTCGATCCGGCACGAGTAGACCCGATATGCATTTCACAAGCGTGGACTTGCCCGCTCCGTTGTCACCAATTAACCCGAGCACGCTCCCGGCGTGAAGATCGAAGGTCACTTCGCGCAAAGCATCGACGGCTCCATAAGACTTGGAAAGTCCACGTACCCGCAATGCTGGCGCGTCCATCTCAGGCATTCGTATATCCCTCGGATCGGTATTGGTTCACAATGTTTTCCAGATTCGTTATCTCACCACGTGAGAGCAACTCTTGGACTGCCGCAGCCTTCGCTAGAACTCCATCGGTATCTGAGAGAATGTCGTCTACATGCTCTGGCGGAAGGATGACGATGCCGTCCTCGTCCGCGACGACGATGTCGCCCGGAAAGACCACGACCCCTCCGCAGGCAATTGGGACATTGACTTCACCTTGGGGTGAATGAACTGGTGCGGCGGCCGTTGTGATGTGCCGAGCGTAAGTCGGAAGGCCGACATCGCGGATCTCGCTCACGTCACGTATCCCTCCGTCAACGATTAGGCCAGCGATACCGCGAGACTTTGTGCCGAACGCCAAATTGCCACCCCACACCGCATTCGACTCTGAGTTAGGGGCGGTCACAACCAAGACGTCGCCCTCAACACTTCTAGCCAGCCCCATCTTCCCGGCATCGATAGACGGTACAACCGAATTCACTGTCACGGCCGGCCCGACAACCCGGGCCATTGGCGTGTAGATCGGGCGCAACCCGGCCAGGGTTTGGGTGCGATTCATTGCATCAGAAAGATCCGACGTCCGATAAGAACGAATCCTTTCGATCATTGCAGTAGATGGGCGCTCTATGTCGCCTCCGATTCGATAGCCAATTCGGCTCATGATTATCTCCTTTAGTCCACAATCTTTAGCCCGCGACCGCCGCGAGGGTCAGTGCCACCGCGGAGTGCACCGTCGGGCATTCGCTCGATCGCTCCGAGGCGTGCTGTGTACCACTCGAACCTGATTTCGTACCCGAGATCAGTCAGGCCCATGAGCACGTCTGGGTCGAAGTGCGGTTCAACGATCACCACGCCTGGCTCATCCTCGACATGGATGCGGTCTACCGACACAGCCTGTTGGGGATCCATATCGAAGTCGAGAATATTCAATGTCGCCTGTGTCAATGCGGTCACCTTTCGGGCTCCTGCCGGTGAGCCGATCAAGAGCCAAGGATCTCCGCCTTTCATGAAGAGAACCGGCCCTCCACCGGTGATCGGCCTTTTCCCCGGCTCGATAGAATTTCGATTCGAAGGGTTGGGATCAAACATGATCATGTGACAGTTGTGCTGAAAGCCGAGTCCGGGTGTCACGACGCCTGATGACATGCCGAGCGAGTGAGTTATCGCCCCAACGTTGCCGTCGATATCCATCGCACTGGCATGAGTGGTTTCAGAGATTGGCAGGGGATCGGCAAGACTCGGACTTACTACGGACTGACCGAATCTCATTTCAACTTCTAGACGCAGTTCATCGGCATACTCGGGTGAAAGCAGATGATCTAGCGGCACATCGACAAAGTCTGGGTCGCCCAGTAGCCCCATCCTGTCACGAAAGCCGTAATGCATCACAGCAGCAAGCTTTGCCAGATATGCGGGGCTATTCCAGCCCAACTCTGCGAGGTCCAACCCGTCAATGACGTTCAGAATCTGAGCAGTAACTGGTCCTACAGTGGGTGGAGGCTCAGTTAAAACGTCCAGATCTCGAAATTTGGATCGAAGTGGGCTGAGCACATCGGGTCGGTAGGAGACCAGATCATCCTTGGTGATAAGGCCACCATTTCTTGAGAAATCTTTCGCCATTAGATCCGCGGTTTCCCCCTCGTAGAACTCGTCGGGTCCATTCGAGGCAATTCGCTGCAAGGTTCGGGCGTAGTCCTCCTGGACCAGCAGCTCTCCGACCCGGTAGACCGATCCATCGGATTTCAGATATATGCGTGCGCACTCTTCCGTTTGCCCAAGCACCGACGGTCCGTCGTCGGACTCAAGAAAGTTTCGCATGCGGTCAGTCGCCGGCATCCACAGCCGATATAGGTAGGGATAGACGCGAAACCCATTTGCTGCGAGATCGATCGAAGGCTCAATGATTTCCCGCCAGCTAACTTTTCCGGAGCCGAACAGCTCAAATGCCTCCCCGGCACCCCGGACAAATCCTGGGATCATGGAAGCTTCGTATCCGAAGCGATTCTTGGCCCCTTCGACCGTCCAGATGGCCCCCCAACGGCCTGTCGCCTGCCACATGTCGCTGTGTGCCGAGGCTGGAGCACGGCCACCCGCCATAATTGTGAGAATCTCCCCATTAGTGCCATTGCGGAATAGTCCGTGGAAACCGCCTCCGATGCCGCAATAGATTGGGTCGACGACGCCCTGTGCAAAGGCAGTGGCGAGCGCCGCATCCGCCGCGTTGCCACCTCTTCGGAGCATTTCCGCGCCCGCCTCGTCGGCGAGCGGCTCCACAGATGTGACGATCCCTTTTGTCATATCACCAAGTCGAATCGAGTGTTTCGGTTCTCACCGGAAGTTGATCAGGTCGCCCTGACGATCCCGGTACCCACTCTGGATGAGCAGTATTGGAGTCGCTTTCAACAATGCTGGGCAATTTCACGTGATGGTCCGTCATGGTCTGAAAGGCGTGGGCCGCTGCAAAGACGGACGCTTCGCCATAGGGGCGTCCGGCGATTTGGATTCCAACCGGAAGTCCGTCGGCGAACCCGGACGGGATGCTGAGACAGGGTATTCCGGTGATGTTGAAGATTGCCGTGGTCCTGGAGACTACGTCCACCCATGGGCGCTCCTGTTCGCCCAAATCGGCAACGAGATGGTCATGTCGGGGAGCAACGGTGATAGCTCCAGGGGTAATAACCACGTCGACCTGTGAGAAAGCCTTCTCGAAGTCGAGTTGCACGAGGTGGCGGGCGCGTAGGGCGTTGAGGTAATCCGCAGCATTGTGGCCTTGTGAGCGGGCAAGAACCTGACGGAATTCTGGTCCGAGCTTGTCGAAATCCTTCAGGTGCGGCGTGTGCAAGGACGCGGCTTCCGATTTGATAATGGTGAGTTCCATCGCGTGAAGATCGATCAGTTTCGACGAGGGAAGTGGGAACTCAACGACAGAAGCTCCGGCCTGCTCGAAAAGCCCGATGGCGTCGTGTGTCGCCGTCGCGACATCAGGGTTGATGATGTCGAAGAACCAATCGGAGGGTACCCCTATCGTCAACCCGGAAACATCAACATCGAGCAGCGTCGAGTACTCTGGAACTCGGAAACGTCCGGAGCTGGGGTCGGCCGGATCGTGACCGGCCATAACCTCGAGTGCTATAGCGGCGTCTTGCGCCGAGCGCGTCATCGGGCCGACATGGTCGAGAGTCCAGGAGAGCGGAAATACTCCACTTCGCGGTACCCGCCCGAATGTGGGTTTGAGCCCGGTTATGCCCGTAAAGCTGGCTGGGATTGCCACTGAGCCACCGGTGTCCGTTCCCACTGTCAATGGAAGTTCTCTTGCAGCGACGGCCGCTGCCGAGCCCGAAGAGGACCCTGCCGCCGTTCTTTCGAGGTCCCACGGGTTGCATGTGATTGCGTTGGCTCCAGATGCGAACTCGAAGGTCTGAAGCTTGGCCACCAGGACACCTCCAGCGCCAGAGAGTCGACTCGCAACTGCCGCATCCTTCGCTGGCACGTGTTGCTCGTAGAGAACCGAGCCGCCCGTCGTACGAATACCTTTGGTTTCGATGATGTCTTTAAGGCCGAATGGCACGCCTTCGAGGGGTCGGGCTTCACCCGAAAGCCAGCGTTTCGTCGATGCCTCAGCCGATGCGATTGCCGACTCCCAGCAGGAAGTGAGAACTGCTCCCACTTCGCCATCGAGACGGTCGATTCGGCCAAGGACGGCAAGTAGAGCTTCACTGGGACTCGCCTTCCCTGTTTCGAACAGAGAGAGGAGTTCAGCAACGCCCAGGTCTGCGAGATCACCCATCAGATGTATCTGCCTCGCCGTAGGATTCGATCCACTGGACTGCCGTTGCTGGCTCAAAGTACGGCGGCAGGAATTCCAGCTCGACAGAGCGAAGCTTCTCGAACTCGCCGCGCAGCTTGTCTGCTGTCGCGGCGGCCGATCGGACGTTTTCCTCAGGGATGCTGATTCCCCTCTCTTCGAGGATCGCCTGTAAGAGCGTGTACTGGTCGGTGCTCATTGCTTTCCTACCACGTGATCTGGAGCCTCGGATTGGAGCACCGACATATCTAGTTCGCGGTATCGGTCTGTAAAGGAAGCCACGAAGTCGACGATTCGTTCCATGATCAGAGCTCCGCGCTCCTCCGATGCTCCGGGGGCATCTGCCATGGCACCGTTGTGGGTTAGGTCGTGGAGGTCGAGGTAGATGTTGACCTCGCCCTCACCGTGTTTTACGCCGAAGGCCGATGCAAACTCGAAATCGCCAACACCCTGGACCTTCCGGTTCGGCTCGACGAGGTCCATTCGCATTGCATCCGGTGTGAGATGCATCATTATCGACGTCCCCGGTTCTGCCCCATGGCCCATTTCCGATGGGTCGACGAATACATCCTTGCCCAGCGACTTGGCAAGCATTCCCGGGTAGGTGGAAGCGACCGCGATACCTGTCTCGGATCTGATGCGACGGCAGGCAATCTCGACTGGATACTGGTTAGGAATGTGGTTGCCGATTACCAGTATGTGGTCGAACCCGTGTCGCACCAAAGATCTCAGGATGCTCTCTACCTGCGCTTGGAGTTGGTCTGGCGACACGAAGACGGTTCCCGGGAACCCCGCTAGTAGCTCCGATACGCCGTAGGCGATTCCAGGAAGGCGTACATCCCCGGTCCTGTCGGCGACCCGCGCCGCGACGGCCTCGGCGAACAGGTAGTCGAATCCCATCGGCATATGGGGCGCATTCCCTTCGATGGTCCCGACTGGCAGTAGCGCCACCGCACCTCGATCAATTGCTTCGATGACCTCTATATATGTCATCTCCGGCAGATAGGTCTTCATTGAAGTTGGCTTCCTTTCTATAAATTTGGAGATAAAGCGAAATCGATGCCCGTCCAAGCCAACGCCGTTGCGCCGTCGACGATCGCTCGGTCTCCTGACTCTCCCGCAGCCGCGTCGGTGAAGCCGGGTTGGTGATTGACTGCGGGACTGGATTCGATTCCGATGAAGGGGTGGATCGAGGGTATGACATGCGACACGTTCCCCATGTCGGTGGACCCCGAAGGACGTCCATCACTCTCAGGGAAAGATCGCCCTAACGCATTTGCGTTTACCCCATACCACGACGACAAGTCGGGATTGTGTCGCACATCGGCGTAGGGCTTGTCACCCCCGCTGATGCGCACTTCGGCCCCAGTCGCCAGAGCACCCGCCTCGAAACAGTTGGTAACCTTCTTGAGGAGCGGCTCAAGGTTGGCCAGGCGCACAGAACGAGCCATATATCGGGCTGTCGCGAGGGCGGGAATTATGTTTGGGGCGTCACCGCCCTTGACGAGGATTCCGTGAATCCGATCGGTTGGAAGTATGTGCTGTCTCAATAGCCCGATGCCGACCTGAGCGACGGTCATCACGTCTGCGGCGTTTACACCTAGTTCGGGGTAGAAGGCGGCATGTGAAGGGTTCCCGATCGCCTCTATGTCGAGCATCCCCGCGGCGATCATAAGCGGCCTTAAGACGTCGTCCGGAGCTGGATGGACCATCATTGCAGCATCCACTCCTTCGAACACTCCAGCTTCTAGAAGAACGATCTTGCCGGCTGCGTTGCCAACCTCTTCGGCGGGTGTGCCGATCAATTTCACGGTTAGGTCGCAGTCGTCCGCCACGGAGGCAAGAGCTAGCGCGGCGCCTAGCGAACTCGCAGCAATGATGTTGTGGCCACATGCATGGCCGATTTCGGGGAGGGCATCGTATTCGGCACAGAGAGCGACCGTCTTGGAGCCGGACCCGTATGTGGCGACAAACGCTGTCTTGAGTCCACCACTTCCGACTTCCACTTCGAATCCAGCCGTTTCGGCCCGGGAAGCAAGTAGCTGCGATGCCTTGAACTCCTTGAAACCCAACTCGGGGTTCGAGTGGATTTCGTGACCCACTTCGAGGAGTTCGACTTTTCTTGACTGCACGTCTGCCTGGGCTCTCTTCTTGAAACCGGCTGAGTCGCTCATTTGCTGCCTCTGTGCAAGATCTGGAGGAGGGAACTCAGCGGCTCACCACGATCTAAGCCGGCGACGATCTCGGCTTCGAGGGCATGCCGAGTCCGCGCTCGTGCGAATATATCTTCCTTCGACTCCTTGGGCATGACTATCACACCGTCGTCGTCTCCGACCACCGTGTCTCCATGGTTTACCTCGACACCTCCGACAACGATTTGTCCACCGATCCGGCCTTGAACCTTGTTGTAGGGGGTCGAAGGGTTGGCGCCTAGAGCGAACGCGGGGAACGACAATTCTTTAATCTCGCCTTTGTCCCGAATCATGCCGTCGACAACGATCCCGCGAACTCCCAGGCCCAATGCTGCCTTCGACATGATTGCCCCCCACAAAGCCCGGCTCCTATCCCCGCATCCGTCGACCACGAGCACATCGCCATCCGTAAGCATCTCAAGGGCCCTATGAAGGGAAGCATTATCTCCGGGAGGTGTGGAGACAGTGAAGGCTCTTCCGCTGAATTGGGCTCCGGGCCACTGCGACTGTATCTCGGAAGAAACCACTCTCCCGAAGTCCGATACATCAGCCAGGTGGGCCGTTCCCAATATTTCATTCGCTTCAACCACTACATGCCACCGATCTTGCGTTGCTCCAAGGAATCGCTTGCGCCTTTGGAGAGTCGACCTTTCGCCCATTGGTCGATCAGCACCGCCCCCAGAATGATGACTCCTACAACGACCTGCTGCCAGAATTGGGACACGTTCATCAGGACCAGGCCGTTGTAGATCGTCACGATGATGAGAACACCGCCGAGCGTTCCGATGAGGTTTCCGCGTCCTCCGAATAGTGATACGCCCCCGATCATCACTCCGGCGACGGCCGGGAGGAGGTTCTCGGCGCCATAGGTTCCGCTCCCGGCGCCCAAGCGTGCGGTGATGATTATTCCAGAGAGAGCGGAAAGGAATCCGCTGGTGGCAAGAACGGTGATAACCATTTTCTCCCACGAAATTCCGGCCGACACTGCAGCCGGTCTTGACCCCCCCACTGCAAAGATTTTTAGCCCCAGTCGGGTTCGGGTGAGGGTGATATGGAGTACTGCATAGACCGTCAACATGATGACAACCGGAACGGGGACCGGACCGATACGCCCATTTCCAAAAACCCTATAGCCATCTGGGAAGCCCGACACAGGACTGCCATCGGTTAGCAGCAACCCTATTCCTTGGGCAATCCCGAGCATGGCAAAGGTCGTAATGAACGTCGGAAGCTTGGCCACGATGGACACGACCGCGCTGGTCACCCCCGCGAGCGTTCCTATGGAAACTGCAAGTAAAGCTGCCACGGGCCAAGGAATGTCTGATCTGACCATAAGCACAGCCGCAACCGAGCCGACCAGTGCCTGAATTGTTGCGAAGGACAGGTCAATCTCACCGGCGATTAGGACGACCGATAGCCCGGCAGCGATTATGGCCAGTGTGGATGCCTGGACGAAGACATTCGTCAGGTTGGAAACGCTGAGGAAATGCGGGGACGCGAACGAAAGTACCGCCCCGATAACGAGCAAAGCGGCGTAAACGCCAGCCACTTGCATGTTGTTCGGGTTGATACCAAATATAAGCCTTCGACCCGGTTCGCCGAGTCCGACAGATCCTGACACCACGCCACTTGCCTGGTGCGCGTCGATTCCCGGTGAAGGGTTCCGTCGCGCGGATCTGTCGGACTCGTTCGTCATCAGCAGCCTGACTGCGCTTGTTCGAGTCGATCTTTGACGTCTACGCCTGATGGGGGCTCGACGGAGCCGTCGAGGACCCCGAGAGCGAACTCGGTGTCAATTGCAATTGGGTCGACGACCAGTGTCCCGGGCTGTTGGCCATTGATCAGCGCCATGGCTGTGTCGATAGCTGCGATCCCGAATGGCTGGCCGGCCAATAGTTGTGTGAAGTCGAGGTCGCCGTTGACAATGCTTCCCATTGCTTCACATGTTCCGTTGTGCCCAGCGAGTACCACCTTGTCGGCGAGACCGGCCGTCGAAAGCGCTTCGAAAGCGCCCATGGCCATGTCATCACTCAAGGCGTACATGCCGTCGAGATCAGGATTTGCCGTCAACACGTTTGTCGCCGCTGTGAAGGCTGTGTCACGGTCGGGGCCGCCCACCGCTCGAGCAACGAGTTCGCAGTCGGGACACGCTTCAGCGAGGCCGTCAAGGAACCCATCACCTATGGCCGCTGCGGCTTCATCGCCAGGTAGACCCTCGATGAAGGCAACCTTGCCACCAGGACCAACCTTCTCGGCCATCCAGCGTCCGATGATCTGTCCGTCGGCGAAGAAGTCGAGGGCAATCGTGGCGTCCTGAACCCCTCCTGACGTGCATGCGAGCAAGCAGACGACGAGTATGCCAGCCGCGTTCGCGTCTTCGATACAACCAGTATGAGCGTCGCCATCGAGTGTGTCATACATGAGAACATCCACACCAGATGCAACGAACGCGTTACAAGCGTCCAGCCATGGACCTGTGTCGGAGGTTCCGCCTTCGGAAAGCTCAACATTCCCGAGCTCATCAGCGCGAGCTTGCGCACCCTTGTAGAGGTCGTTGATCGTCTGATTTGTCAGGTCGGGGAGAACGAGTCCTATTCGGACTGGTTCTGCGCTTGCCGTGGTGGTCGTCTCTCCGGCCAAAGTCGTGTTCGATCCTTCCGAGCCGCCACAAGCTGCAGAGATTAAGGCGAGCACAGAGATTCCAACCAGCATTAGTTTCCAGCGTTTTCTTGACATTCCTCCTCCTTCGGTTTCCCATCGTGTTTGTTGCGGTATTACTTTCATTTGAGCCTTTCAGTCTTCCGGGTTCGGTGGTGGCCATACACGTGGGTCGTTGGCCGTGGACCCTTTCAGGGCCCTCATCGCCTTCAACAACCTGGCCTCGCCTAGGTCATTGATTGCCATGAGCGAGTTCGAAGCGAGGTCGACCGAAGCGTTTCGGAGGTGCTCGACAACCTCTTGGTGGGTTTGAGCCATGAGATTCCTATTGCCTCTAGAGCGTTGGGCCCAAGCTCTAGTCAGCCGGAGTTGGGCTTGGACGTTCCGATAGAGCTCGTCGATGAGAGAACTGCCCACGGCGGCAACCACCGCTGTGTGGAAGTCGAGATCCGCTGCAGCCAGTTCTGCTTCATTTCGCGAGCTTTTCATGGCCTTAATTGCATGGCTCATTCCTTCAATCGTGTCGGAACGGCCGTCGTCGTGGTGGAGAGCGTGAACTCCAGCGAATTCCATTGCCTTCCGGGCACGGAATACGTCGGCTATTCGATCCGGGCTCAATTCAGGCACCACCACACCGTGATTCAGAGAGTGCTCGAGGAGTCCCTCAGCTTCGAGAATCCGAAAGCCGGCGCGGAGCGTATGACGTGATACCGACAGCGCCTGGGCGAGTTGAACCTCTCGGAGTTTGGCCCCGGGTGGAATCTCACCTTTCAGCAGCAGATCGCGCAGCGCTGATGCCACCTGCTGGGCGACGCTTGCTTGGTCAAATGAGAGGCTTGGGGCGCTCACAAGGCCCCGAACCATAATCCAAGATTGTTCCACATGTCACTGATTCACCAACTTTCTTTACAAATGCTCGCAAACCAAACAAACGAGACTGCAGCGAACCTGTCTCTTATACACATCT
>JAGXFS010000090.1 GCA_024637275.1 Acidimicrobiia bacterium | reverse complement strand
GTTGTCGACCAGTCCGTAGACCAGGTCGGTCGGAGCCACGTTATAGGACTGTTTGAGTGACTCGGTGCGGACCACCTGCGCCCCGAAGAAGTCGACATAATCGTCGAGTTCCATGGCTTGGATGAAGCGACCACACATGTCCCTACCGTAGCCCAAGGGAAGCGATACCCGGTTGACAACGTTGGGATGTACATGGATGAGCAGGCGATCATTGGGGTGTTCGAAGGTGGGGGCATCAAAGGCGTGGCGCTCGCTGGTGCGGCTGCCGCCACGATGGACAGTGGTTACCGATTTGAGCGCATCGTTGGGACGTCTGCGGGTGCGCTCGTTGGAGCCTTGGTGGCGGCGGGCTACACGTCGAGTGAACTCAAACAGACCGTATGCTCGATCGATTGGCCGGGTCTCCTCGATCCAAGCCGGTTGGCGCGCGTACCGCTGGTTGGCAAGCAGCTGGCCCTGTTCTTTCAGCTTGGGCTTTATCAGGGTGAGAGCCTTGAACAGGCATGGACTGACCTGCTGGCCGCCAAAGGCGTCAGGCTATTCAGCGATCTGGATGTGCGCCTTAGGGTCGTCGCAACCGACATCACCCATACCCGGGGTCTGGTCTTTCCGGACGCGTTCGAGGCCCTTGGTATAGGCCCGGAGACGATCCCCATCGCCAAAGCCGTGCGGATGTCGGCGGCGATTCCGTTTGCGTTTCAGCCAGTCAAGTTGCGCAACCAGAGGACGGGCGACGACTTCTACGTCGTTGATGGCGCCCTAGCGGCGAACTTCCCGGATCGAATTGTTGATCCGAACGCGTCAATTCCCGCCGTTGGATTTCGATTTCTTCCAGCCGAAAGCCATCCGCACCGACAGATACGCGGTCCACTTTCGTTAGCCGTGGCCGTGATGTGGTCAGGAGTTGGTGCCCGCGAAGGTTTGCCTGCCCTCCAATCCAAGGTGGTCGATGTGATTGACGTTCCATCTCGCCTGAGCGGTCTGGACTTCAACATCACCAGCGATGAGGCGGCGCTGCTCTTTGAAGAAAGCTACGTCGCTGTTCGTGATCGGTTGGCATCGGCACCACTGCAGATCGGGTAGCGGCCTACTCGCGCTCGGTGACCTAGTGTTGCCCGATGGAATCGGCTGTTTCTTACGTCGGGCTAACCAAACGGTTCGGTGACAAAGTGGCCGTCGACGATGTCACCCTCACCATCCCCCGGGGTGGGTTCTTTGGGATCACCGGTCCCAACGGCGCTGGAAAGACCACCATGCTGCGGATGACGACCGGGCTGCTCCGTCCCGACGCTGGTCGCGTCGTGGTAGCGGGCCATGACGTATGGTCGGACACCGTGGCGGCCAAGGCCGTCATTGGCCTGGTTCCTGATCAGCCCCGGCTCTTCCCAAAGCTGACCGGCACAGAGTTGCTGCAATTCACCGGTCAATTACGTGGCCTGGACCGTACGCAGGTTCGAACAAGGGCTGAAGAGCTGCTCGGCGTTCTTGGTCTGGCCAGCGATGCCAGCACCCTCGTCGCGGACTACAGCCTGGGGATGACCAAAAAGCTGGCGATTGCTGCCGCCCTTCTCCACCGACCCCTGGTGGTCTTCCTCGATGAGCCATTCGCCGGTGTTGATCCCGTATCGCGCCAGGTGGTTGAAACCATTCTTGGCCGGTACGCCGCCGGCGGGGGGACGGTCGTTTTCTCCGATCACGCGATGGATGTTGTCGAGCGGTTGTGTCAGAACCTGGTGATCATCAACGACGGCACCGTGCTGGCTGCTGGAACGCTCCCCGAGATAACCAGCGGTCGGAGACTGCAGGATGTGTTTGTCGAAATGGTTGGTGGCGCGATCCTGGCCGATGGAGAACTGTCATGGTTAGGGTCTTCGCCCGACTCAAACTAAGAACCCTGTACAACATGGCCAGGACCGGCCGTTGGCCAGTGCTGGCGGTGCTGGCGATTGTCGTGATCGCTGGCTTCGGTTTGGGAGCTTCGTCGCTGGCCCGAGTTGTCGTGTCCCGGGTTGACGGCGATCCGCTTGTCGTCGGGATCATCTACTCCGGTTTGGCACTGATGTGGGTGATTGGGCCGATTGTTATGGCATCGATCGATCAAACGCTCGAACCTCGCTCCTTCGAGATCCTCCCCTTAAGTCGGCTTCAGATCGCTTCGGGCTTGGCGGTGGCGGGGATCGTCAGCCCGGGATCAGTCTTTACCTTGATGCTCGTGGCCGGGGTCGCCTCCGGTCAGACGTCGGTGTACGGAGATGGAGTCGCTTCCGTTGGAGCCTGGGCGGCCGCAGCTCTCGTTTGGGCACTCTGCCTGCTTGAAGCCCGGTTCCTGACGACGTTTGTGAGCGACATGATGCGATGGCGACGCGGTCGCGAGATCGTGTCGTTGGTGGCCCTGATGTTGCTTGTCGTGCCGGGTTTGATACCGATCACGTTCGTGGACAGCACCAACCCGGATTTCGGCTGGATGGCCCGCCTGGTCCGCTTCAACCCGTTCGGGGTACTGGCCGCAGTGTCTGGCAATCTTGCGGCGGGCAAGTGGCTGCTTGCTGCCGGTGCTCTTCTGTTGGGGGTAGCACTGACGGTTGCCCTCATCGTCGGATTTGGGTGGGCTTTGGGTCGACTGAGCATTCAGACCGGTGACGCCGCAGGAGGACAGAAACTGAATTCGACCGGTCTCGGGTTCGGTTCATTTCGAGGTCTGAGCGGCCCGGTTGGTGCCGTCGCCGCCAAGGAATTTAAGTATCTTCGCCGCGATCTGCGAGTCAAAGGCCAGTTGTTTGCCAGTGTGCTGATCATCGTCGGTCTGGCCTACTCGGCCGTCACCGGTCAACTCGGGCCGTGGGCGCCGATGACGGTCTCGGCAATTTCCCTTGCGTTGGTCGCTCCGTTGATGTTCAACACGTTCGGACTCGACGGGGGAAGCTTTTGGATCTACGTTCTGACCGGCGCCCCAGGTCGCAAGGTGCTGGCAGGAAAGATGGTCGCCTACCTCATGGCGGCAACCCCGGTGCTGCTCGTCGTTACCGTCCTGCTGGCCTGGGCGGGGCGAAGCGCCTCGTATGTGGTCGCCGGGTTCCTGACCGCTTTGGCGACCTCGGCGCTCTTTATCGGAATTGGAGCAGTGATTGCGATCTACGCGGCCTATCGACTCCCGGAGGAGAACCTATTCGCCACGAAGACGGCCGGCCAGTTTCGAGTGATGCTGTTCGGTTTGGGAGGGTTCTTCGTGACGGGTCTGGCCGTCCTACCTATTGGGGTCGGGCTTCTCGCGGCTTGGGCCGTCGCCGGGGCAGGCGGGGTGACGCTTGGCTCGGCGGTGGCGGTTCTCTATGGCGGGGGAGTGCTGGCGATTGGCCTTTGGCTAGGTGGGGCACTGTTCGACGAACGAGCCGTCAAGCTCATCGAGATTCTCGATGGTGAGTAGCTCAGCCCAGCCCACCTGCCAGTGCCGAACTGGCGGCCGACCGTTTGAGGCGCACCATCGCAGCAACGCCTATCGCCGGTCCCAGGGCCAGGATCGGGAAAGCCCACTGCCACGACCACACCTCGGCGATTTCGGGTATCAGGCGGATCGTCACCATCGTGAGTGAGAAGCCGAGCGCGGTCTGAAGCGTCAAGGCGGTGCCGCGGACCTCGTCAGGGGTTGTCTCGGTCACCATCGTCGAGAACTGTGCCGAGTCGGCAACCACGGACGCACCCCACACCAGTAACACGGGAATCGCGATGAGCGGGGAAGTGCCGAAGATGATCGGCGAGACGAGGGCGCATGAGCCGGAGATGGCCATGGCTGTTCCCGCCACCCTCGTACGGCCATACCGATCCGACATCCGTCCTGCCCACCAGGCGGCCGGTCCGCCGATGGCGATGATCGCAAAGGCGATCACAGGGACCGAGCCATAGGACTGACCTGAGGCTTCTGCTGAGGCTCCCACGAAGATGGCCACCCAGGTCCACATGGCGTATAGCTCCCACATGTGCCCGAGGTAGCCGATCGTCGACAGCCGGTAACCCTGGTTGCCGACGACGCGGGTGATGTGACTCCATGAGAATTGGGCGACCGGGCCCTCGAACGGTCCGTCTTGGACCAGCCAACGCATGGCGATCGTGCCGAGCGCGGCCATTCCTGACGCGACAAGGACGACTCCTCGCCAGTCAAACCCAAGCCCACGAATCAGATGGGGTGTGGCGCTGCCAATCGTCAAGGCGCCCACGAGGACGCCCAGAGCCTTGCCGCGCCCTGCCCGGAACCACCCGGCCATCGCTTTGAGTCCGGACGGGTATACCCCGGCCAGGGCGGCCCCGGTCACGAATCGGAGGGCGATCGCCGGTGCCGGAGCCGTCACGAAGACGAGGGCAGCATTGGCGAGGACAGCGACGGAACCCGCCCAGGCAAATAGGGTCCTTGTCGGGACGACGTCACTGGTATTGAGGACCGCCAGGGTGAACGCCCCGATGACAAATCCAAGTTGAACTGCCAGGGTGAGCCAGGCGACTTCGGAGGTCGATAGGGTCCAGGCTGCTTGCAGCTGGGCGGTGACCGCCGACGCCGAGAACCACACGGTGAGCACCAAGAGCTGGCTGAGGGCGATAACCGTTAGGGCACGGCGTTGCTGGCTGCTCACGTGTCTTCAAACCTCCCGTCCCGAATTCTTCCTTATTGACTGTACGCTTGCCGACAATCCGGAGTAGTTCGGCTTCGCCGACGGTTGAAACGATTGTGTTTAGAGAAAAGGGACAACCCAGATGAGGTGGCGGCTCGGCATGGGGATGGTGCTGGCGCTAATCGTCGCTGCCTGTGGAGATGCCGTGGTCCAAGAAGGTCGCCAAGAAGCTGCCCAAGAGTCAACGACAACCGCCGATGCAGCATCTCGTGTCACCACGTCGAGGATTGACCCAGGTGAAATCGAGTCGGCGCTTTCGGGAGAAGGCGCATCGGCCATAGCCACACTCGGAAGAGGTGGATGGGAGGGATTCCCGGACCCGCTCATCGATGAATCCGAAGTTGGAATCGTGCTTCCGCCCGATACGATCCCCTCGATTGACGCCCCCCAATTCGTCGATATCGCCACCGCAGATGCCTACCTGGAGGATGCCGAGCCAGTCGTCTACCTGGAGATCGGCGATGACGTCAGGGCCTATCCAGTGCAGATCCTTATCTGGCACGAGATCGTCAATGATGTCGTTGGCGGTGAGCCCGTGGCCGTTACCTACTGTCCCCTCTGTAACTCGGCGGTGACCTATCGGCGGGTGATTGGTGACGAAACAGTTACCTTTGGTACCTCGGGAGCGCTCTACAACTCCGCCCTCGTGATGTATGACCGGACAACCGAGTCCCTCTGGACCCACTACGACGGTCGGGCAGTGATTGGTACCTTGACCGGTGTCGAACTCGAACCGATCTCGGCGCCGCTGCTGGCTTGGGTCGACTTCAAGGAGCAGTTTCCCGATGGGGTCGTGCTGGATCGGGAGCGTACGGGCGCCCGCCGCGATTACGGAACTAATCCCTACGGCGGCTACGACGACGTTGGTTCGGCGCCATTCCTCTTCCGGGGGGACGCTGACGCTCGAGCCGAGCTCTTGCGTCGGGTGGTCGGGGTGATTATTGGCGACAATGCGAAGGCGTGGACGCTCGACGGCCTGGCGAACGGTGAAGCCAGTGTGACCCCCGGAGAGCTTGCCGGTCAGGATCTCGTCATCTTTTGGAAAGCTGGCCAAGCGTCGGCGCTCGACAGCGCGGCGATCAGCCAGGGCTATGACGTCGGCTCTGTTGGTGTGTTTGATCCCGAGGTCGACGGGAGAATGCTGACTTTCGCATCATCAGGTTCGCAGTTTTTCGACACCGAGACCGGTTCGCAATGGTCGATCACCGGTCGGGCGCTCGATGGTGAGTTCGAAGGGAGCCAGATGACAGCCGTGCCGCATCTGGACACGTTCTGGTTCTCGTGGTCGGCTTATCGGGGCCAAACCGATCTCATTGACGGCTGATCCGGGTTATCGTTACCCGTGAGTTCGCCGGGCGACCGCCGGGAGCAATCCTGGAGGAAAGTCCGGACTCCACAGGGCAAGGGTGCTGGGTAATTCCCAGGCGGCGCGAGCCGATGGAAAGTGCAACAGAAAGTAAACCGCCAACGCCGCAAGGCACGGTAAGGGTGAAACGGTGGTGTAAGAGACCACCAGCGTGTCGGGTGACCGGCACGGCTGGTAAACCCCGCCCGGAGCAAGGCCATGCAGAGATGATGACGGCCCGTCGATCCTCTTCGGAGGTGAAAGTCTCGGGTAGGCCGCACGAGGTTGTCCGGTAACGGCAATCCCAGATAGATGGTCGCCGCCTGCTTGAAATCGAGCTTCGCTCGAACAAGCAGGAGACAGAATCCGGCTTATAGGCGAACTCAAACTTGTGGGATCCCGTCCATTGGGCGGGATCCCGCCCGTTTAGCAGCAGCTATTTGGATCGGGCCGCTACATAGGCGCCCGTTGCTCCGAGTCCGGCTGCGAGGACAAGAAACCAGGCCTGGCGAAGGGGTGAAGCCGGGCTACCACTGGCCATCGATGCCACGGTGACCCCGAACCCGAACATCAGTGCCGCCAGGACTCCGTGGAACATCTTGCGCATCGACAGCCGACCACCAACGTAGCCAGCTCCGACCAAACCGAATAGAACCCCGAAGACCACCGCACCGGTCAGCGCGTCTCTACCCATCGCGGCGGCGCCTGCCCAGATCAGGGTGGCAACGAGCGAGGCGATGACGGTGGCAGCACCGAAACCGAGCAGGAGGGCATGCCACTGCAACGTCCGGTACATCCCAGGGTCCTTCCGGTGGAAGACAATGTCGATAGTGCGCCAGCGAACCGGTTCGATTCCTGGCCCGCTGGTTTGGCCGAGTGGGCTTTAGCTCGGGTCGTCCATGTGCTCTTCGAGTCCAGCGATCCAGCCGGTGGGGAGTTTCCAGTGCCGCGCTCCGAGCACGATCTGGCCCATATACTTCTTGGACGGATGTGCCGCGCGGTCAGTCAGGTCAGCGTGGACATGCGTGACAACGCTGTGGCGTTTACCTTCACGGTCAACCGCTTTGAAGTCGTAGGTAACGGATCGCAATTCCGACAGTTCTGCGCCGCTGATGGCTTCGAGGTCTTCGTCGGTGACCGCAAACATTGCTCCCCAGACCGTGTTGCCCGGTTCGGGTCGCACAGACGGCAGTGCCCCTGATCCGGCCTCAAGCTCATAAGGGAAAATGAGACGGGTCTCGGGCAGGTGAGCGATGAATTGGAACTCGGCTCCAGGTGCAACGTCCCTGAGACGGTATGGCGACATGAGCGCCGTATATGAGAAGTACAGGGTCGTATCAGACACCGCGGCGAGTTCCTTTCTGCGCTGTTCGTGGTTTGGCCTACGCATGGTAGTGCCATGGGCGGGGAACACCGAAACCCCGTACGTCCGGGAAACCGGATTTTGTATGGAACCTTTTGGGGGCGCCCTTCGTCCTAAGTGAGACAAGGAGGAGGTGACACCCGTCATGATTGTTCAAACCCGTAGCTGGGTCATCGATGAGCCATGGGTTGACCTGGCCGCCTGCCGCAGTTTTGACCCGATGTTGTTCTTCCCGCTTCCGGGCGGCGATGAGCGTACGCCCATGGCGATTTGCGAGAACTGCTGTGTGGTAGAGGCCTGCCTGGACTATGCGATTCGGACGAACGAACGCTGGGGTATTTGGGGCGGAACCACCCAGCGATATCGCCGGAAGTTGTCCCGACTGCTCCGCCGCCAGGCCGCCTGAAGCGTCCGCATCCTATTCCTGGGGCCCCAACGCCCATTTTCGGGTGCTGGAACCCAGGGTTGAACCCAGGGTTGAACCCAGGGTTCCGGCATTCACGGCGGGGTTTGGGCGTTGATTGACTACGATGCGCGCCACAGTCGATACACCGGAGACGCGTTGCATGCAGTGGTCCGCCACACTCAAGCCTCTTTCCCAGGGTGCAGATCTGACGCGGGATCAGACCTATCAGGCGATGACCGAAATCATGGCCGGACGGGCCACCCCTGCTCAGATCGCCGCCTTCATCGTCGCCATGCGGATCAAAGGTGAAACCACGGAGGAATTGACCGGACTGGTCGAGGCGATGCGCGAAGCATCGATTCGGGTTACCGTCGATCGCCCGGTGCTCGATATTGTCGGGACCGGGGGAGATGGCTTCGGAACCTTCAACATCTCGACGACGGCCGCGTTCATTGCGGCGGGGGCGGGCTGCACGGTGGCCAAACACGGCAACCGATCGGCCTCCTCGAGATGCGGGTCCGCCGACGTTCTTGAGGCTCTCGGTGTGGTGATCGACCTCGATCCGGCCGGAACCGTGCAACTCGTCGAGGAGCATCGGTTCGGGTTCTTCTACGCCAGAACGTATCACCCCGCAATGCGCCACGCCGGTCCGGTCCGATCGGAACTCGGCATCCCTACGGTTTTCAACTTCCTGGGTCCCCTTACCAACCCGGCCACCGCAGAGTATCTGGCGCTCGGCGTCGCCGATGCCTCCATGGCCGAGCGCATGATCGGGGTGCTCGCCAACCTCGGAGCCACCCGGGCGTTCGTCTTCCATGGCGACGATGGGCTCGATGAGTTGTCGACGACCGGGCCGTCGACGATCTACGAGCTCAGGGACGGAAACATCGAGCGGTCAGTGTTTGATCCGGCCGCCCATGGGCTGGCGCCGGCCAAGCTTGACGATCTGGTGGGTGGCGACGTTCCCGAGAATGTCGTAATCCTCCGCCGCGTGTTGGCCGGCGAACCAGGCCCACAACGTGACATTGCGGTGCTCAATGCCGCGGCGGGGATCGCCGCGACCGGTCGGGCCGAGTCGATCGCCGAAGCCATACCCACTGCTGAGGCGTCGATTGACTCGGGGGCGGCGGCCCAGGTATTGGAGAAGGTCGTTCGGGCTAGCCAGGACCTGGACCGCTGAATGCATATTTCCGCTGATGACCTCATCGCGGTGCTCAAAGGGGAGGGTCTGCGGATCACCGAAGCACGCCGGGCCATATGCGAGGTGATCGCCGTCGAACATGACGACCATCTGAGTCCGACCGAGGTCCATGAACGGGCTCAGGTGGTCGCCAAGCAACCGATCGACCCATCCACCGTATATCGGACCCTGGAAGTGTTCGAGCGCCTCGAGCTTGTCCACCATGTCCACCTTGGACACGGCCCCGGCGTTATACATCTGAGTGCCGCGGATCAGCACCACCATCTGACCTGCGATCGCTGTGGGGCCACCATCGATGTTCCGGCTCAGGCCCTCGAACCGTTCTTTTCCGGGTTGCATGATGCCTTCGGGTTCACGGTCAACCCTTCGCACTTCGCACTCGGCGGACTCTGTCGGGATTGTGAACATTCTGAGAACTCAGGTTGAGGTTGGCGCCGATCTGTTCCAAACTGGCCGCATGAACCGATCCGTCAGCGTGCTCGTCGCCGTAGTTTTGCTCGCCTCCGCGTGCGGGGGCGTAGCCACCGAGGTTTCCAGTGCGGTTGAGCCAATTGCGGGTGCGGTGACGACAGTGTCCGAGACGACCCCCGCTCCAGCCGGAGCCACGGATACCACCGGACCGTCTGTATCCGAGCCCGAGCCATCTCCATCCGGTGTCGACGGACCCGCGGCGCCCGACTTTTCGCTCGTGCTGAGCGATGGGTCGACGTTCACGCTGTCCGAGGGGTCGAAGCCTGTGTACATGGTGTTCTGGGCTGAGTGGTGAAGTACCTGTCAACGGGAGTTGCCCGTTATCGATGAAGTTTCAGCCGATTATGCAGACGAGGTGACGTTCCTGGCCGTGGCATGGAAGGGCTCCATGGAGGATACGTCTTCGCGCGCCGCACAGCTCCTGACATCGGGCAACGTGCTCTGGGGGCTCGATGCCGAAGAGGCCGTTTTTTCGGCGTATGGAGTGCCCTACCAACCGGTCTCCGTCCTCATCACCCACGATGGGATTGTGAAAACGTCCTGGGCTGGTGCGGTTGGGGAAGCCGAGCTGCGAGCCGAGCTCGACGCTCTCGTAGCCACCGCCGGATAACTGATTCACGCTCGTCCCGATATCGCCGTATAGTTATTGCAAGCAGCTTGCAAGAGGCGGTACATGCACATCCCCGACGGGTTCTTTAACGGCGCAACCTCGCTAGGTGCCGGAGTCGTTGCGGCCGGAGGGCTGAGTGGTGCGCTCCGTCAATCGACCGCTCGACTCAAGGATCGACAGATACCGCTAGCCGGTCTCGTTGCGGCGTTCGTGTTCGTGCTCCAGATGATCAACTTCCCGGTCATTCCAGGAATGAGCGGTCACCTGCTCGGCGGAGCCCTCGCCGCCATTCTTATGGGTCCTTCGGTCGGCGTGGTGGTCGTCTCCGTGGTCATCGTGCTGCAGGCCCTGTTGTTCGCTGACGGAGGGGTTTCGGCGCTCGGTTTGAACCTCATCAATATGGCGGTCGTGACCACCCTGTCGGGTTGGTTCGTGTTTCGCCTGGTCCGGGCGCCGCTGCCGCCCACCCGCCGCGCCGTGCTGGGAGCTTCCTTCGTAGCGGCGATGCTCTCCGTGGTGGCCTCAGCGGTGGTCTTCGTTGTGGAATACGCCATTGGTGGCGTCGGAGGAGTCAGCCTTACCAACGTGCTGGCACTTATGGCCGGAAGCCATCTGCTCATTGGCATTGGGGAGGGATTCATAACGATCGCTGTCGTAGGTGCCGTCCTTCAGGCTCGGCCGGATCTGGTTTTCGGAGCGAAGGACCTGGCGTCAGATGGCGCCGAGCGACTGTCGATGCGGCGCTTTTGGATACTCGCCGGCGTCGCTGCGGTGATTCTGCTCGGATTGACGACGTTCGCATCGGCTAACCCTGACGGACTCATGTGGGTGGCTGAACAAACGGGGATTGGCGCCGACGCCCGGGCGAGCGCCACGGCAAGTTCGCCGCTATCGGATTACGGAACCGCTGGCCTGTCTGGCGCGGCGGGAACCATCGTCGCAGGGGGCATCGGTATCGTTGCGACGTTCCTCATCGGATGGGGTGCCTTGAAACTGGTCCGGCGGCGGTCAACGGCATGAGTGGAGGCCACGCCCACGCCCTCCACGTGCACGGACATTCATCAGTCCACAAGCTGCCAGGTCACTTGAAGGTGGCCGGTCTCTTGCTATTCGTCGCGGCAGTGGTCGCCACGCCCGCCCGGGCCCTTTGGGCGTTCGGCTTGTACGCCATAGGGCTCGGTGTGGTGGCCGGTCTGGCCGGCATCCCGGCTCGGTTCATCGGAAAACGAATGCTCATCGAGGTTCCCTTCCTGCTGTTCGCGCTTCTTCTGCCGTTCGTCGGAGAAGCGCCATACACCTCGTTCGCCGGGATACGCATCTCTGAGGCGGGACTTCTAGCGGCCTGGACCATCCTGGCCAAGGCTTCCTGTGGGGTGGTGGCATCGATTCTGTTGGCGGCCACGACGGAGATACCCGAGATCCTCGCCGGAATGAACCGACTCCGGGTGCCAGCGGCGATCGTGGCCATTGCGGGGTTCATGGTCCGATATCTCGAAGTCATCAGTGACGAGATGGGTCGTATGCGGGTAGCAATGGCAGCCCGGGGCTACGAACCCAAAATGTTCTGGCAGATCAAAGCATTGGCGACATCTGCCGGAGCCCTCTTCATCCGTTCCTATGAGCGTGGAGAGCGGGTGTACCTGGCCATGGTCGCCCGCGGGTTCCAAGGGACGATGCCGACTACGGACGATTCGCCGGCCGCCGCCATCGACATCGCCAGGGCGCTGGCGATCCCTGCCCTGGCCGGTATCGTGGCCGTGTTGGCTCTGGTTGGTGCACGATGAGCACTTCGATTGCCGTACGGGGACTCTCTTTTTCCTACCCGGGCGGACATCAAGCCCTCGACGGGGTTGACCTGACCATCGAAGCCGGAGAGCGAGTAGCCATCTTTGGGCCGAACGGGGCCGGCAAGACTACGTTGGTGTTACATCTCAACGGGATTCATATGCCCGCTGATGGCGTCGTCACGGTTGGGGGCCTACCTCTCGACGAGAAGTCCGTAATGGAAATCCGAAGACGGGTCGGGATGGTATTTCAGGACCCCGATGACCAGCTCTTCATGCCGACAGTCCGACAGGACGTCGCGTTCGGGCCAGCTAATTTCGGGGTAGCCGGCGACGAACTCGATCAGCGGGTAGTGAGCGCTCTGACTGCCGTCGGAATGGAACACGCAATCGACCGGGCGCCCCATCACCTCTCTCTCGGAGAACGGCGGCGGGTGGCCGTCGCGACGGTGCTCGCCTCGCAGCCCGAGATCCTCGTATTGGACGAACCATCCTCCAACCTTGACCCGGCTTCCCGGCGAGAACTAGCCACCATTCTTGCCGAGCTCGATGTCACGGTCGTCATGGTTACCCATGACCTGCCCTATGCCCTTGAGCTGTGTGAGCGCTCGATCATCCTTGATTCGGGTCGGGTTGTGGCCGATGCTCCAACCCGCGAGTTGCTCGGCAACGAAGCGCTGCTCACCGCCCACCGGCTCGAGTTGCCCTTCGGCTTCGACCTGAGAACCGTGTAGCTTCGCCCCATGAGGGTATGGGAAATCGTGATAGTTGCCTCGCTGGCCGCCTTCGTTCTGTGGCCGTCGGTTACCGGTCAGCCGCGCCGTCCATATGGGTGGGTGCCGATCATCGTGGGGCTTGGCGCATTGCTCATGCACCTCCGTAGCGAAGAGCTGCGCTGGCAGTTGTACCCGATCTATGCCCTGGTCGTCGTCGTTGCGGTGGCCACGGCCTGGGAAATTCTGTCGCCGAGCCCAGTTTCGCCAGAACCACCTGCGGGTCGCTGGTCTCAGTTCGGAAAAGCCCTTGGCGGTGTTTTCGGGCTGGCACTGCTGACCATTCCCGCTTTAGCCCTGCCGGTGGTTGAAGTGGCCGCCCCGCCAGCGCCGGTTGGGACCATCCTCGTGCGATCAGTGAGTGCCGACCGTATCGAGGTGTACGGACCGAATCCTGGCGGCCCCCGCCAGATCGCCCTCCAGGTTTGGTACCCGGCAGTTGCCGGTGACGGCCCGTCGGCTCCGTTTGTCGACGCGTTCGATCGGTTTGCCCCAGCCGCAACCGGCTACCTCGGTTTTCCGTCGTTCACGCTCAATCACCTGAAGAACGCAACGATGGGCAGTACCTCGGGAGCCGAGGTTGCTCCTGCTGCTTCGCCGTACCCGATGGTTGTCTATTCCCACGGTTGGACAGGTTTTCGGACCGTTGCCTTCAATGAGGCAGAGACCCTCGCCGCCAACGGGTATGTCGTCGTTGCCATCGACCACACCTACGGTGCGCTCGGCACGACGATCGACGACGGCGCTACCTTTGCCGCCGTGGACCCCGAGGCGCTCCCGGACCTGGAGACGGTCGGGGACGTTGCCTATGCCGCCGCATCTGAGAAGTTGGTGGATACGTTTCGTCTGGACATTGTCCAGGCGATGGATGTGATCGAAGCGCTCAATGCGGGCTCGGCTGGGGACGGCTTACTGGAGGGTCGCCTTGACGTTGCCCACGTTGGTCTTTTTGGTCACTCGACGGGCGGTGGAGCAGCCATTGAGTTCTGCGCTACTGATGATCGATGTGAGGCCGTCTATGGCCTTGATCCCTGGGTTGAACCGGTCGACGAGCAAATCCTTGCTGCGGGACTAGATGTTCCGATGGCAGCCTTGCGATCAGAAGAATGGTTGCGTGAACCGAATGAGGTTCCGCTGGCCGCGCTATTCGCTGTCTCGGGCAAGGCCACTCCGCTGCGATGTATCAATGGGACAGCCCACCGCGACTTCACCCTTCTCCCGAGATTGTCGCCGTTGTCGCGCTACCTCGGGATCGGTGGTTCGCTGGACCCACTACGAAGTAGCGCCCTCGTCGAGACCCAGCTGGTGTCGTTCTTCGATGCCCATCTCAAGGGCACCGGGGATGGCATGGCTGGCCTCGACGCCCCCGAAATCGTCAACTGCGGGCTGGTGGCGGCTCGCTAATCGTTCGGCGAACCCTGCGGCGTACCCGTTTCGGTCACGCCAGTGGCCTTCCCTGCCTTGATGTCATCGACGATGCTGAGGATTAGTCCCAGATTGGCCGGGCCCGTAACCTTGGCGACGATGGTCCCGGTCTCATCGATGAAGAACGTTTCCGGTACGCCGAAGAGGCCGTACTCGATGGCCGCAAAGCCCGGTTCGTCGAAGAGGTATTCGGCGGACTCAGCCCGCCCGAGTTCATCAAGAAACCCGTTGGCGTCTTCGGGTGTGTCCAGATAGGTGATCCCGATAAGTTGGACGTCGGGGGCAAGCGTGTTGGCGGCGGCCGTCAAGTCTGCGTGTTCCAATCGGCACTCGAGGCACCAGGACGCAAAGAAGTTGACCATGACGATCTTTCCGGCGAAATCGTCGAGTTGCACGTTTCCGGACCCGTCGAGGCGGGGAAGGTCGAAGGCAGGAGCGGCTTGATTGATAAGTGGCGACGTCGAGACCCGTGGTTCCGTGTCGGCCAGGTTCACGGCGAGAACCACCACCCCCGCAAAGAGGGCCAGCACGCCGATCCAGGCGATTCGCGTGGTTTTCATGAGTCATCCTCCAAGGCCGCGATCGCTTCGGTTACGACCGCACGCACATCGTCGGGGAGGTCTGAACTGGCTGACACCTCTCTCAGGTCGGCTAGAGCTTCTGGTGTGCGTCCCAGGCGGGCGTAGATGAGGCCCCGGAAGTAGGTCGCTTCCAGATTGGCCGGGTTGGCGTCGAGCGACATGTCAACGAATCGCAATGCGGTCTCGGCGTCCCCTGAGTCAAGAATCATCCATCCGACCCGACCGAGAGCCTCGGATTCCTCGAGCGGCGATGGCTCGGCGTCGAGGACGGATTGAAACCAGGTCAACGCCTCTGAATATTCGCCTGATTCAAAGTAGCGCTCGGCCAGGGCCAGGCGCATGCGGTTGACCTCGGGGATATCGGCGTTGGCGCTGATCACCTCGATCATCTGCTCGTTGCTGATCGACTCGAGATCGACCTGACGGTCCGGACCGGAGAACGCGTCCGGCGCCCGTCCCACGATCGCCCCGCTCGCCGCCCAGGTAATACCGGCGAACGCCACGATGAGTACCGCAGCGCCGATCAAGAAACGAACCCCACTCCGACGATTGGCCGGCGGACCTTCCGATGTCCCGTCCCCTGCTGTGAGGCGGTGGATCTCTGCCTCGTAGGTGGCGGTGAGCTGGTGGGCGGTCGCTTCATCGAGTTCACCGCTGGCAAGTTGCTCGGCTACTTCGGCGAGATCCCGTTCAACCTGACCGATGAGGTCTGGGCCGTTCACGGACCCTCGGCTCCTGATGTGCGCCGCAGCGAACCGATCGCCCAGAACCCGAGCAAGATGACCGCTCCCGGAGCCACCCACAGCCACAACCCGAAGCCCGAGGTGGGCGGATCCAGGATGATCTCCTCGCCAAAACTGTTGGCTAACCCGTCCAGAATCTGTCGATCGGTTTGACCTTCGGCAATTTCTGTGGCGATGTAGGTTCGGATGTTCCGTGCATAAGCGGCCTGAGAATCGGCGACGGAATTTTCACACACGGGACAAGCCACCTGGGCGCTGAGGTTGGCTAGTCGGTCGGCGTCGTTCGCAGTCGTACCCAGCATGCCCCAAACGACGATGGTGGCGAGGCAAACCGTGATAGCGAGTCTGATGAGGCTGCGGCTACGCATCGGTCCGGACGGGTTCGGCTGGACGGCCACCGGCAGGACGCGAAACCCGCGGCATTGTCGCCGACCAGACGCCGCCGATAGCGATCACGAGCCCTCCGAGCCAGACCATCCACTGCAGCGGAAACCACCACAGGTCGACGGTTACCGAGTCGGCCTGAATATCCACCGCTGAGACGTACAGATCGCCGGATAGCCGTGACATCACCCCGGGGGTGGGGATGAACTGGTTGACGCCGGTGAATCGATTGAGTCTCGGTTCAACGGTATCGATGGTCTGGCCGTTCTGGCTTACGAATAGCCGGGCGCCGAGCACCTCCCGGTTTGGTTCGGATCGACTGAACGGTGCACGGTATTCAACCGTGTAGCCAGAGAAGGAGATGGAGTCCCCAACCGCGATTGTTGCTGTATCGGCCGTCGCCAGTCCGCTGGAACCGGCGATGCCGACGGCAATAATGAGCACACCCAGGTGTGACAGCTGACCGCCCCAGAATCCGGGGTCTCCTTGGATGACCTGCAAGGCGGCTGCCCCAAGTGTGAGTTCGCGCCTGGCGCGCAAGCGTTCGGCTTGGGAATACAGGTGCCGCAAGATCGAAGCGCCGACAAATCCTGTCAATGTGAACGTCAACAGGGGCCAGGGGGCACGCACGCCCGCGATAACGGCCAATGCTCCGGTGGCGAGGCCGACCTGGATGGGGGTGCGGATTCGTTCCCAGACAAGTGACAGTTTGGCGACCCGATACGGCATGATCGGCCCGACGCCCATCGCCAGGATGAGAGTGAGTGACAGTGGTACGGCGAATCGGTCGAAGAACGGTGCGCTGATGGCCACAGTTCGGCTGGCGAAGGCGTCCACGAAAATCGGAAAGAGTGTGCCGATCAACACGACGAAGCCGAACACGGTCAGGAGCAAGTTGTTGGCGAGGAAGGCGCCTTCTCGACTGGAGAATGATTCGAGTCGGGGAGAGCTGGCGACCATCTGGGCCCGGGTTGCGAATAGTGCGAACGAGCCAATTACCACAATGGCCAGGAATGCCAGCAGTGCCGGGCCGATCGCCGACTGCGTGAATGAGTGGACGGACGTTATCGAGCCAGATCGGGTTAGGAAGGTACCGAGAATCGTCAAGGAGAACGTGGCGATTACCAGGACAAAGTTCCACGATTGGAGCATGCCCCGCCGGATCTGCACGAACGAAGAGTGAATGAAGGCCGTTGCCAACAACCAGGGCATGAATGACGCGTTCTCGACGGGATCCCACGCCCAGTACCCACCCCATCCGAGTACTTCGTAAGACCACCAACCGCCCAGCAAGATTCCCGTCGTCAAGGCCGACCAACTGATAAGCGTCCATTGCTTGGTACGTTTTGCCCACTCGATGCCGGGCAGGCGCTGCGCCAGGGCAGAAATCGCGAAAGCGAAGGGAGCGGTTAGCCCCACGTACCCGATGTAGAGGATCGGTGGGTGCACGGCCATCAGGAAATGGTTCTGGAGCAGCGGATTCGGTCCGCGTCCCTCGGTGAGGCTCGCCGTAGCCGACCATGGCCATGGCGAGCTTGCCGCACAGCTGTTTCCGAAAGCTTCGGTGCAAACCGCGAAGGGATTCGCCACGGTGACCATCAACCCGAAGAAGAATACGGCCACGATGCCAAGCACCGTGAGCGCTCCCGCCCCGAGCAGATCCGAGGCGTCGCCCAATTGTCGGTAGACCAGGTACGTGAAGATGGCCAGCACCAGCCCCCACAGCACGATGCTTCCTTCGAGTGCCGCCCAAGCTGAGGCCATCTTGAAGATCCTCGGGGTGGTAGTTGCCGAGTTGTTGGCAATGTAGGCGATGGAAAAGTCGTTGGAAAGGAGCCCAATTTGCAGCGCTGCCATGGACAGGATTGAACCGGCCAGCATTGTCCGGGCTCCGGTTCGGTACCAGCCGACAGGCACGGTCCCTCCGCTGAGCGGTACGCCGGCGGCGACGAGCGTCAGTGCACCAAACATGGCCACTAACAAGCCCACATCACCGAGTAATGCGGTCACTGACCTTCCTCGTACCCGTCGGGGGCGATGTATTGCTCGTCATGGCGGATGATGATCTGAGTGGCCCGGAACGTGCCGTCTTCCCAGGAACCCTCCAACAGGACCGGCACATCGTCGCCGAACAATTGTGGAGGGGTTCGATTGGTCACAACGTTGATCGACGCGCCGCCGTCGGTCACTTCAAAGGTGATCTCAGCCGATGCATCGACCGAACCAGGGACAACTCGCCCACCAAGCCGAAAAACTCGCCCGTCTGGGAAACTGCCTTGTTGAGCGATTGCCTCATCCGGAAAGAGGTAATACACCGTGTTGGAAGTGAGCCCGCCGCCGATGAGGAACGCCGCGATCACGCCAATCACGCCCAGCGCCGGGAACACGAACAGTTTGTTCCGCATCAGCGATGCTCACGTTGTTTGCGGTCTCTCCATACGAGGGATCCGACATATCCGGCGACAGCCAGATAGGTCACGATGAATGAGGCGAGCACAGCTGGATCGGTCATGATCCGGGCTGCAGTTTCGGTGGAATGACCGCCGCGCCGGCATTTGGCGCCAGAGAGGTCTCGGCCAGGTAGGTTTCCTCAATCCGCAATTGATCGGTTCTCCATGCCAGCAGAGCCAGGTACAGGAGAGTGAATGCGCCGAGGTTGACGAGCATCGAGATCAACGTTTCGGTTGGCATGCTGGCGCCGTCCGGGCGAACTGACTGGGTTTGATGCAGGGTCCTCCAGATATTGACGGAGAAATACACCAGCGGGACCTGGAGAGCTCCAACCGCGCCGAGAATGGCAGATCGTCGGGCACGCTGGGTGGCGTCCGGCGTGGCTCGTCGGAGAGCCAAATAACCGAGATAGACAAAGAACATCATGGCGGTGCTAGCCAAACGGGCATCTCCCCAGTCCCAGGCGATGCCCCACGTGACTTTGCCCCAGATCATCCCGGTAACCAGGGCCAGGGCGGTGAATAGGACGCCAATCTCGGCGGAGGCGGCGGCGAGATGGTCGAGCTTCGATCTTTTGGTTGCCAGCCAGGCGAGCCCAAAGACCGCCGTGAGTCCGAAGGCCAGGAAGGCCAACCAGGCTGTCGGCACGTGCACGCTGATGATTCTGGCGCTCTCACCCTGGACGGCATCGGCTGGCATCCGGAGTGCCCAGCTGAATCCATAGGCAATCCCGACTGTCGCTAGGCCGAGGAGGGCAAAGCGGAGCTTCATCAGGTCGTCTCCTCAAGAGGTTGGGCTGTCATGACGCCGATCACAGCCAGCGCCAGTACGACGAGGACCATGAACATTGCCGGTACCAGGATACCGTTGTTCGTGCGGATCGATTCCAGGCCCTGCGCGGCAGGGACCAGGAGGGGGATCGAAAGTGGTGCGACCAGCAGTGGGGCGAGCGTCGAGCGACCCCGCAGCGAGGCGGTCATGTCAGAGACCAACGTGCCGATCAAGGCCAGGCCGATCGCCACCAACACTCCCAGAGGGACGATCCATAGCCAGCCGTCGAGCGGCTCGGGTGCGAAGAGCAAGATCGTCGTGGGAGCCAGGACAAGCTCGAACACAATCAGCAACAAAGTGCTGGCGATGACGCGCCCCGTGTACCTGGCAGCCGGATCCACGCCGAGCATTCGGAGTTGTTCATGTTGGGCCGGAGATTCGCCGGCTGATTGTCTGAAGGTGATGAACATGCCGAATAGCAGGGTGACGGCCCAGAACATGCCGGGCCCGATCCTGGACAACAGAGCGGTGTCGAGGGGGAGTGCCAGGGGTATCAGGAACAAGGCAGCCAATCCGAACGGAAGCGTGATCAGCAACGCTTCGCCAGTTCGGCCTTCGATGCGAAGATCGCGACGGAGGATAACGAGGGCCTGGCGCCGGAAGGTCACAGGAGGCTCCCTTCGTTGAGCTCGACGACCCGCGTGGCAAAGGTGATCTCGGTGGCGTGCGACACAAGCACGCAGGCGCCGCCTCGGCCGATGGTTCGCTCAACCAACGCCTCGACCAGTCCACCTGCCTGGCGATCGAGTCCCGAGTGCGCCTCGTCCAGGAGAAGCAGGTCATGGTCGGTGAGCAGAAGCCTGGCCAGGTCCGCCCGGCGGCGCATTCCTTCCGATGAGTCCCGGGCCTTTCTGGATCGTGCGCCAGCGAGACCGACCGCCTCGAGTGCTTCATCGACCCGGATGTGACGCGTAGCGGTCAAATCGGCGAAGAAGGTCAGGTTTTCTTCAAGGGTGAGTTCTTCGTACAACGCCGGGTGATGCGCTACGAGGCCGGTTCTTTTCCTCGTGGAGGGGCCTGGGGTTTCACCGAACATGAGTGCCTGTCCGGCGAACGGGCGGATGAGTCCCGCCATGAGTCGCAGGAAGGTCGATTTTCCGGCGCCGTTGGGCCCCCGGAGCCAGGCGACTTCTCCTGGTTCGAGCGTCAGCGAGATATTCGACAGGATTGGCACGAGTCCAAATCGAACCGAAGCCCCAAGAATTTCAATGTGTGGCACACGGGGAGTGTAGAAACCTCAAAACGAGTGCTGGTCCGGCGAGTTGCCGGACCAGCATCAGTTGGCTTGCCTGGGTGGGGTCAGTGGTTGGGAATGAGCGGGCACAGGAACGCTGCCCCCGTGTTCGGTGAGCCGACTGTCACCCAGCCCATGGACTCGGCATACATGAGTTCTGCGGCCGACGTGATCATGTGGCCTTCGGGAAAGGTCATGGTCTTGTCGACCGGAGTCGGTAACCAGCGGCCCCCGTTGTAGCCCTTGCCGGGAGCGGCCTCAGCCACCGGTTGCTGATCGGGCACCATGAACAGTTGATCAAACGACTTGTTCTTTCCGTTGTACGGAAGCGATCCCTTGAGAATGGTTCCATAAAGCTCGCCGTCCGCATAGATGAAATCTGGCGTGATCGGCCCGCTTTCTGGTTTGGCGGCGAAAGCCGGTGCGGCGGTCGTTACGGCCATCAGAACTGCGATGCCCAGGATCATGATTCGCTTCATAAGTATGTCCTCCTTGTGAGAAGCGTTAGGTGTCACTGTGCTGGCTGGAGAGGAACGGCTGAGAACAGAACGGTGAACAAGCGAGGAACACGGGTTGCGACCGCTGGCAGCTGCCGTACGATGGCGACATGAACAAGCAGCCGCGAGTCATGGTCGTCGACGACGAGCCAACCATACGCGAAGTCATGACCACCTATTTGCAGCGCGATGGGTTCCGGGTAGACACCGCATCTACCGGTACCGAAGCCGTCGAAATGCTGCGACGCGGGCTGCCGGACCTACTGATTCTGGATCTCATGCTGCCCGGAGTTGGGGGCCTGAACATCCTCAAGGAGCTGCGAACCAATTCGAATGTGCCAGTAATCGTCTTGACGGCACGCACCGAAGAAGCCGATCGCATCATCGGGCTTGAGCTCGGCGCGGATGATTATGTGTCAAAGCCGTTCTCGCCGCGTGAGCTTGTGGCGCGAGTCAGGTCGGTGCTACGTCGAGCCACGGTTGAGCCGACCCCCGGCGTCGAGGTTCTCGAATTCGATGGCTTGACTATCGACACGAACAGTCGGGAAGTCACCGTCAACCGCGAAATAGTGACACTGACGGCTCGCGAGTTCGACTTGTTGCTGTTCCTTGCATCCTCCCCGCGCCAGGTGTTTTCACGGTCCCAGCTACTCGATCATGTTTGGCACTCGTCGGCCGAATGGCAAGACACGTCAACGGTCACCGTCCACGTACGGCGGATCCGGCACAAGATCGAGCGAGATCCCGAGCGGCCGGATCGTTTGATCACCGTTCGCGGCGTCGGCTACAGGTTCGAAGGATGACTCGCCTCGTCATCCTCGCCGTGGGGATCGCCACCGTCTGGGTAGCTGTCAGCGAGGCCGCCATGCAGCCGACCGCTCCTGAGCGCCTGGCCCTATACGGCATATTTGGGGCGGTGACTCTGGTCACGGTGGTCGCGGGATGGGTCCTGAGGCGATATGCCCAACGGTTGACCTCCATCACGCTCACCATCCAGATCGTTGCGGTATCTGCGGTGCTTGTCGCCGCGCTTGGGGCGGTCATGGCGTCGCCGATGTTTCTCGCCCCCCACGACCTGCGCTTGATGTTCGTCGAACTCGGCCTGGGTGTTGCTCTCGGACTCACGTTGGCGCTCAATGTTGCGGGCTCGGTCACCGCTGACCTTGCTCAGATCGCCAAAACCGCCGAGCTGGTAGCGGCAGGCGACACTTCCGTCAGGACCAACGTTTCACGACCTGATGAGGTGGGGGCTACGGCCCGAGCCGTTGACGAGATGGTTACCCACCTGGATGCAGCCAAACGCCAGCGAGAACGTGATGACCAGGGACGACGGGACTTTCTGGCGGCGGTCGGCCACGATCTGCGCACTCCGCTCTCGGGTCTGCGGGCCGGTATCGAGGCACTCCAGGATGACCTGGTCGAGGATGAGGCGGTGATGTTGCAGCGACTCGCCGGCAACGTGCGAACCCTTGAGCGTCTCGTCGACGATTTGTCCATCCTGGGGCGGGTCGAGGCGGGTGGCATCGTCCCCGTGGCGATCGATCTGGCCGAACTGGCCGACGAGACCGTCGATAGCCTCGTCACGATCGCCGAAGCCTCGAAGGTGCAGCTCAAGGTCGAGGCGGGCGATCCGGTGATGGTCGACGCCGATCCGAGCGCCGTCGGGCGGCTCATCAGAAACCTCGTCGACAACGCCATTCGATATGCTCCGGCGGGGTCGGCCGTTCAGATTCGGGTCTCATCAGGTGGCCTCGGCGGAGTTGTCGAGGTGGCCGATCAGGGTCCGGGGTTCGATCCGGACTTCGAACTCGTCGCGTTTGACCGGTTTACGACCAACGATCCCTCCCGGAGTGACTCGGGATCGGGTCTCGGCCTCGCCATCGCCAAATCGGTAATCGACGCTCACCACGGAACCATTGGAATCGGCTCGGGTCCCGGAGGAGTGGTCCGGTTCGAGCTACCTGCGGCGGGTTAGGTCGCCAACCCGTAGCGCTTCTCGAAGGTCTCGGCTTGAAGGTTGGCAAGCGCCGGAATGCCCATGATCTTCTCCTGGAATTCCTGAGCCTTGGTTGACAGGCCATCGAGCGATTCGATCTTCCAGTCCCGGATGAGCGGAATCAGGATTCGGTCGTGATGAATCCGCATGTTGTACACGCCTGCCTTGGCCATCTGAAGGGCCCGGCGCATGTACTTCGGCATGCCAACACCCGGCATCTCGAAGTTGGACAGTACCCGGTAGATCTCGGGGAGGACCAGGGAAGGATTCTCAGCGAGCATGGCGGTCACCGCTCCGCGGTAGAACATGAAATGATGGTTTTCGTCGACCGCGATACGCGACATGATCTCGTAGGCAACCGGGTCGTCCGTGATCCGTCCGGCGTTGCGATGGGATACCCGGGTCGCCAGTTCCTGCGCCGACGTGTAGGCGAACAGGGCGATGGGATTGGGAAGACCGGTCGAATAGCCGGTAGTCATCGTGGCCAACCGGTCATCTTCCAGCTCGCGGGGGTCACAGTTGCGAGAGGTGAGCAGGTACGACCGGAGGGCGATGGCATGCTGACCTTCTTCGGCGGTCCACTGACGGTTCCACTCGGCGAGGAGTTCATGGTCCTTGGAGTGGAGCTCGATTTCGCTGTGGTAGTACGGGAGGTTGTCTTCGGTGAGGAGGTTGAGAACCAGTGACGTACGCGCTTCGGGCGAGATCGTGCACTGCGATTCGTCCCAGGGCTCTTCTTTGAAGTTGCGGCCTTGTTCCCACGGGACGAGCTCATGGGCATACCAATGCTCACGCCGCTCGCGGTGCTCCTCCATCAAGGTCTTGATAGACGGGGTAATTACGTCGAGAAGCTCATAGATTTCGCTGGCTGGCATGTGACCTTCTTTGTGCGTCGCTTGGGTAACTCTACCCCGTGCCAAATCTTGCCGGATGTCTTCTTACGGCAACCGCAACAATCAATCCGACGACGATCGCCACGAGGTACCACCAGATGATCGAGTGTGTTAGTGCGCTACGGAAAGGTTCGCTTGCCGACCGGATGACGCCGGCGCCTAGCAGTGCCGCCCCAGGTCTGGTCGGTGGTGGGAAGCGATGCACGAGTATCGCGGCGCCGACGAACGCCGCTCCGGCGATGAGTCCAATCGGGACCGCTGACGAGCCGACGATTACTCCGCCGCATGCGGAGCGGTACAAGCAGCCCGCTTCCCAACCGCCCAAACCGATGAGGGCTGGAACTGCCATGGCGCCGAGGGCGACGGGGGCTGACCGGAATCGAATTGTGAGCCAGACAATCGCCGCTAGCGACGCCCACCCGGGGTGAACGCCAGCCCGGACTAGAAGGATGAGTCCCGGATGCTGCCAGGGATACGATCCACCACCAATCATGGCGGCGAGTCGACCGACGGCTATGCCGATGAGCGCCGCGCTCAGCAGGTCATCGAACCGGCGATCGTCAGCGTTCAACCAGCGGTCTGCCGCCCACATCGCCCCAACGCCGGTCAGGGCGGCCCAAAGCAGAGTGAATTCCACTAGGGGAGCGCCAGAAGCTCGTCGATGCCCGACACGAGCGATCGTTCGTCGATGATCCCGAAGTGCGTGGCGACGATGTCGCCGCCGGACGCAACAAAGTACGTGATCGGGACGCCAGATCCACCGAGCAGAGCGGGTATCGAACCATCGGGATCTGCCACGTGATCGAATTCATCCAATCCGAATTCGGCGATGAACGCGGCTGCTTCGGCCGGTTTGTCTTGAATATTGACCCCGATGAAGGTGACCTGGCCCTCGAATTGGCGGGAAGCCTCGCGCAACAGTGGAGCTTCGGCCCGGCACGGCAAACACCACGATGCCCATACGTTGACCACGCTCGGCTGCGATGATTGGACGAGTTGCAGCTGAAAGTCAGCGGCCGATACCACCGGTAATGGTTCGGCGTTGGTTGGTATGGCCGGCGTCGAACAGGCAGATAGGATCAGGACCAGAGCTACAAGAAGTCGCTTTCTCATCCGATCAGTCTTACAGACTGCAAGTGGTCCGACTAGTTTCGCATCATGAGTTCACGAATCATGACCATGGTCCTGGCCGGCGGCGAGGGAAAACGTCTACATCCGTTGACGCGATCGAGAGCCAAGCCAGCGGTGCCGTTTGGTGGGCACTACCGGCTGATTGACTTTGTCTTGTCCAACCTGACGAATGCGCAGTTCCATCACATTGCGGTACTGACGCAGTACAAAAGCCACAGCCTTGACAAGCATCTCAGCCAGACGTGGCGCTTATCGCCGATTCTCGGCAACTACGTCACGCCGGTCCCAGCCCAGATGCGGCGCGGTCCGCAGTGGTACTCCGGGTCGGCAGACGCCATCTTCCAGAACCTCAATATCCTGGACGACGAGCGTCCTGACCATGTGATCGTCTTCGGGGCCGATCACATTTATCGGATGGACCCCCGCCAGATGCTCGACGCACACATCGCGTCCGGTGCTGGGGTAACTGTCGCCGGTATCCAGGTTCCGATCGCTGATGCCACCGACTTTGGTGTCATCGATGCCTACGCCAGCGGAGTCATCCGGGCGTTTGTCGAGAAGCCGGCGGTGCCTCCGCCGCTGCCCGGTGATCCCACCAAGGCCTTCGCCTCCATGGGCAGTTACATCTTCAAAGCCGACGTGCTTGAACGGGTGATCCGGGCCGACGCTGACCTTGAAGATTCGCGCCATGACCTCGGCGGAAACATCATCCCCACGTTGGTTGGAGAAGGCGACGCCTACGTATACGACTACGCAGACAACAAAGTGCCTGGTCAGAGTCCCCGCGAGGTGGGGTACTGGCGCGATGTCGGAACGATCGACTCCTATTACGAAGCGTCGATGGATTTGATCTCGCTCGATCCCATCTTTGACTTGTATAACGCAGAATGGCCCATCCGCACGTGGCAACCGACCTATCCGCCTGCCAAATTCATTCACAACGAGGACGAGCGGCGCGGCGAAGCAGTCAATTCGATGGTTTCGTCGGGGTCGGTCGTCTCTGGCGGGCGCGTGGTGCAATCGATACTCTCGCCACTGGTTCGAGTGAACTCCTATGCCGACATTCAGGGCTCGATTCTTCTTGAGAACGTAGATATTGGGCGGGGTGCCATTGTTAGGAATGCCATTATCGACAAGAACGTTCGTGTGCCCGCCGAGATGGAGATTGGCGTTGATCTTGACGCCGATCGTAAGCGGTTTACCGTTTCGGACAACGGCATTGTCGTGATCGGAAAGAACGACATCCTCGACTAGGGCAAGTAGCTGGCGATCTTTGTTTGGGCACCGGTTAAGGCACTCCTGCTCGTGTGTTCGGCGATGATGCCGACAACCACCTGCCGCCCCTCGGCGAGCAGGAGTTCTGCGAACGTGTCAGTCACCGAGGCGTCAAGGTCTTGAGCACCTCTGAGAAGCGTTAACTCGACGTTCAACGGTTCGACGTATTGATTGGGGTCGAGCAACGCCCATGTTGCCGGTACCTGTTGAGGGGTTCCCCCCATGAAGGTGGCCATGGCGTCGAATGAGTCGTTTGCCAAAGCGTCAGGACTCCAAGTTCCTCCAACAGCGACCAACCGGTCCGGCGATGTCATCTCGGTGAATTCGCACTCCGACGGCAGATAAAGCGCGGCAGTGTGTGCGACGATGAATCCTGCCAGGGCACCGAACCCGACACCGAGGACGGTCACATTGGTCGGATCCCCGCCATATACGTCGGAGTCGGCGGCCGTGGCGAGGGCGCACGCCGTGACCGACAGCGGATCGGGGAAACGTCCACCTCGTATCGGGCCGTCGTAGTGGGGGACGATTACGATGCGTTGTTCGGCGAGAGTGATCGCCAGGTCGGCGATTTCGGCGACTCCAGCAAGGTCGTGCACGAGAATGAGGACGGGCGCTTCGACTGCCGAGTCGGGACCATACACGTCATATCGGAACCGCCCGGCGAACGGTCGGTCTTTGGCGAGCGTGATGACGTCGATCGTATCGTCGGATGAGGTCGGTGGAAGCGGTGTCAGAGTGGTGGGGGCGGCGAGCGGGATCGAACTAGTCGGCGGGTATGTATTCAGCGGGGACTGATCCAAAGGTTCGGCTATACATCCGGCCGCTGCCAGCCCCATCACCAGCATGAGGCCCAGAACCTTAGCCCTCATGATCGACCGGTTTACCTCTGAACGTGCCAACGACCGCGGCCACGAAGGAGTGCACCCCGCCCTGGAGGATCCAGCCTGACAACTGCCAGGCGGCGTACATCACCGTTCCAGTTGCTGCAGCAATTCCCACGGATGCCCAAATGACGATGGCTGATGGCAACGGAAGTTCATAGAAAACCCGGGGTGGCTCGAGTGCAACCGTCAGCACGAAAACGAACGTCATGGCCATGACAAGCACTTGCCGGGCGGTGGTCAGAGGCCGGCTTACGACGAGAAGGGCAAAGAGGCTGACGGCTACGAGCACCAGCGTTGCAGTGGTCCGTGCTTCAGCGAGTCCCACCCCCTGGCTTCGAGCCAGACCATAGGCGCCGTACGTAGCTGCCGCGGCGATGAGGCCGGTGGGGATAGCGAAGCGGAATGCCCGAAGCAGGAACCCGGGCCGAACTGGCGTCGCTGATGGCTGGAGTGCCAGAAAGAAACCCGGGATCCCGATCGTGAGAGCACCGACCAGGCTGAGCTGTCGGGGAAGAAACGGAAAGGCGACCTGGGCGAAGGCCGTCGAAACAGCCAGGGCCATCGCATACACCGTCTTGGTCAAGAACAGGTTGGAGACCCGTTCGATGTTCCCGATGATCCGGCGTCCTTCGGCAACCACCTGGGGCAGGGCATCGAAGGTGCCATCGAGCAAGACCAATTGCGATACGGCCCGCGATGCGGCACTTCCCCCACCCATGGCAACTCCGATATCTGCCTCCTTGAGTGCCAGCACATCATTGACACCGTCCCCGGTCATAGCAACCGTGTGCCCTTTGGCCTGAAGCGCCTGAACGAGATCCCGCTTTTGATGCGGGGTGATCCGACCAAAGACAACCCCTCGTTCGGCGATCGACTGGAGGCGGTCGGGATCGGTTGGGAGCCGTCGCCCGTCCACTACCCGATTGGACCCGGCCACCCCGGCGGCGTGGGCGATTGCGGCGACCGTCCTCGGGTCGTCGCCCGAGATCACCTTGACTGCGACCCCCTGCTCAGCAAAAAAGGCGAGTGCCGCCTCGGCATCTGTCCGCACCGTATCACCGACGATCACCAGGGCCCACGTGGCTAGCCCTGGTGGCAGATCGGTGCCGGCCAAGGATGCATCCGTATAGGCGAGTGCGATCACCCGTCGGCCTGCCTTGGTGTGTTTCGCGATCGTGGCGGCGAGATGCTTCGTGAGGGGTGCAACGATGTCCGGCGCTCCCAGAACCCAGGTGCCGCGTTGGTGAAAGCTGGCAGCGGACCACTTACGAGCCGAAGAGAAAGGTACCGATTGGGCGAGTCGCCATCCCGGGTCCGAGGTCGATCCGACCAACAGTTGGGCAGTGGCGTTCGGCTCATTCTCGACGCGAGATAGGGCGCCGAGGGCGTGACGAACGGTGTCCTTGTCTCCGGTTATCAGCTGGGTGGCGATCAGCCGCAATGTGCCCTCAGTCAGGGTCCCGGTCTTATCGAAACAAACCACGTCGACCCTGGCGAGGGTTTCGACGGCCGGAAGCTCCTGCACCAGGACCCGGTGGCGTCCGAGGCGCACCACCGCAACGGCGAATGCCACCGACGTCAACAACACGAGACCTTGGGGAATCATCGCGACCATGCCGGCAACCGCACCGGTTGCGGCCTGTGCGAATCCCTGGGTGAGCTGACCGATCACCAGGATCAAACCGATCGGAATGAGCATCCATCCGATGATCGTCAAAACAGTGTTAATTCCCGATCGGATCTCGGAGTTCACGAGCGTGAATTTGCGAGCCTCGACGGCCAGTTGAGCGGCGAAGGACTCGACGCCGACATGTTCGGCGATCATGTGTCCGGAGCCCGCGACAACGAAGCTGCCGGATCGTGCCCAGTGCCCGGCTTCCTTGGGTACTGCATCGGCCTCACCCGTCAGGAGGCTCTCGTCGATTTCGAGTCCGTGGCTGCTACTAACCGTTCCGTCTACGACGACCTGGTCACCCGAATGCAGGACAACGGTGTCGTCCTCAACGACGTCTTCGACGGGAATCGAGGTCTCTATCCCATCCCGGATAACTCGCACATGTGGTGCTTCGATGAGTCGAAGACGGTCCAGAGCTACTTTGGCTCGCAATTCCTGGACGATGCCGATCACCGAATTGATAACCATGACCAGGCCGAACAGGGCGTCTTGTATCGGAGCAACGAAGATGATCACGACGACGAGCACGGCGATCAGCAGGTTGAAACGCGTGAGCGTGTTCGCTTTGATGATGTCGGCGGTCGTACGATCCGGGCCCGACGGGCGCACGTTGCGTTTGCCTGATGCGAATCGCTCGGCAACTTGCTCGCTGGTGAGTCCCACGGAGGGGATGGTGGCAATCGGCATCAGTCGGGACGCAGAGTAGTCAACCCTGCGTTCCGGGTTGTGCGGCACCACCGATGTTGGGCACTAGTCGGGTACCTGTCGATCGATTGATCTACTGCGGCGACCGATCCGGCGGCGATACCAGTGAAACGAGCCCTTCGGAGTGCGGGCCTGGGTGGTGTGATCGACGTGCACGATTCCAAAGCGTTGGGCGAATCCCGAGGTCCATTCCAGATTGTCGAGGAAGCTCCACAGGAAGTACCCATCGACCGGTACCCCTTCGCCGATGGCGTGGTCGACCGCCGCAAGATGTGATTCCAGATACTGCTGGCGCCGCAGGTCCCTCACCTGGCCGTCCGGCCCTGGAGCGTCGCCGAAACTGGCACCGTTCTCGGTGATGACGATCGATCGCGGCGAGTAGGTGGCGTTGAGATGGCCCAGGTATTGGCGGAACGCGTCTGGCTTAATCGCCCAACCCATTTCCGTGTAACCGGCGGGCGGGTTCGGCCCAGGTCGAACGGCGCCCTCCTCCGCTTCTTCGCTGCCAGCGCCGATCACCAGCGATGTGTAGTAATTCAGGCCGAGGAAGTCGATAGTGGTGGCAATTGTTTCGAGATCGCCGTCCTTGAGCCAGTCGGGATGGAGAGATGAGAGGTATTCGGCACTCGCATAAGCGTCCAGCATGTCTTGGGGGTAACCGAGGCCGAACACCGGGTCAAAAAACCACCGGTTCCGGAAGCCGTCGAAGTGACGGTTGGCTTCGGCGTCCGCCTGGTTGGCGCTGGCGGGCTGACTCGGCCGACAATCGAGGGCAATACCAACCTGAGCATCCGGTACGTTGGCGCGAATCGTGGCGACCGCCCGCCCATGGGCCAGGAGCAAGTGGTGGCTGGCGGCGAGGGCATCAGCCATCGAGGTTCGACCAGGGGCGAACACGCCCTCGCGATACCCGAGCATCGCCGCCACCCAGGGCTCGTTGATGGTGATCCAGTGCTTGACCCGGTTGCCGAAGTGGTTGCTCACGATGTTGCTGTAGCTGGCGAAGGCGTCAACCGTCGAGCGATCGGGCCATCCGCCGGCGTCTTCGAGCCCCTGGGGAAGGTCCCAGTGATACAGGGTTACCCAGGGGGTGATGCCAGCTGCGATGAGGGCATCGATGACCCCGTCGTAGAAGGCCAAGCCAGCAGGATTGGCCTGCCCCGAGTTGTCTACGACCCGGGTCCAGGCGATCGACATCCGATAGGCGTCCACCCCGAGATCGGACATGAGGGCGATATCTTCGAGGTAGCGGTGATAGTGGTCGCAGGCCACATCGCCGGATTCCGGGAGGCGACCGGTGTCGGAGAAGGTGTCCCAGATCGAATTCACCTTCCCATCTTTGAAGCGACCGCCCTCGACTTGATAAGCGGACGTCGCGACACCCCAGGTGAAATCGTTAGCCATGGTCGGCAGCCTAATAGCGGGCGGCTAGCCTCGATGGACCACCAGCGATAAGGGTTAATGCGATGAAGTTGGGTTTGTCGATCGGCTACTGGAGTGCGCAGCCACCCACCGGAATGACCGAGCTGTTGGCCGACGCTGAAGACCTCGGGTACGAGAGTGTGTGGACGGCCGAAGCCTATGGGTCGGACGCGCTGACCCCGCTCGCCTGGTGGGGATCGAACACGAAAACGATGCGGCTGGGGACGGCCATCATGCAGATGGCTGCCAGGACTCCGACGGCGACGGCGATGGCCGCCATGACTATGGATCATCTTTCGCAGGGGAGGTTCGTGCTGGGGTTGGGAGTCTCCGGTCCCCAGGTCGTCGAGGGTTGGTACGGCCAGCCTTATCCGAAGCCACTGGCGAGGACCCGTGAGTACGTCAATATTGTTCGGCAGGTGATCGCCCGTGAAGCTCCGGTTGCCTTCACCGGTGAGCATTATCAGTTGCCATTCGAGGGTGGGAGCGGGCTCGGCAAGCCGCTCAAGGTCACGATTCACCCGCGTCGACCGGACCTACCGATTTTCCTGGCAGCAGAGGGGCCGAAGAACGTGGCACTCGCTGCTGAGATCGCCGACGGGTGGCTGCCATTTTGGTTTTCGCCGAGGTCAGACGAGTTCTATCGGAACGCGATGGCAGAGGGTTTCTCTCGACCAGGCGCCCGACGAACGTTTGCTGATTTTGAAGTGGCGTGTCCGGTTCCGGTGATCATCAACCCCGATCCGGAGCAAGCCGCAGACGTCATTCGCCCGATGCTGGCGCTCTACGTCGGGGGGATGGGTGCCAAGGGAGCCAATTTTCACTTCGACGTGATCGCCCGGATGGGATATGAGGCTGAAGCTCACCGCATCCAGGATCTGTACCTCGATGGGAAGAAAGCGGAAGCAATCGCCTCAATTCCTCTTGCCATGGTCGAAGATGTCGCACTCGTCGGACCGCCCGAGAAGATCCGCGATGAACTGGCCCGCTGGTCCGAAACGGTGATCACGACGATGCTCGTTCAGGGACCACCCGAGTTGTTGCGGGTGCTTCCCGGACTCCTCGGCTAGCTGCGTCGCTTCAGCTCTGAGCCGATCTCATCGGCGGAAATCTCCTGGGCGGCCGCCAACGTCAATGTGTGATACACCAGATCGGCCATCTCTTCGATCAGTCGCTGGCGGTCTCCACGTCCGACGTCCAGGTCTTTGGACGCGAAGGCGACTTCACCGGCTTCCTCAAGAACCTTGCGGGCCGCCAGGTCGTGATTGTCGGAGAGGGTGGTCGTGTATGAGTCTTGCGGCCGGGTGCGGATCCGTTCTGTAATGGTCGCCCACAGGCGGCCGAACTCGGAGAATTCCGGGGGAGGGGAACCGTCGAAGCATGATGTGGTCCCGTTGTGACAGGCAGGACCCGAAGGTCGGGCGAGGACCAGAAGCACATCCCCATCGCAGTCGGCAGTCATGGTTTCGAATCCCAGCTGGTTGCCCGACGTGGCGCCCTTCTCCCAAAGTTCGTTGCGGCTGCGCGACCAAAAGGTGACCAGACCGCTCTGTCGGGTGGCCTGCATGGATTCTTCATTCATCCAGGCCATCATGAGCACCTGACCAGTGTCGACGTCCTGGACGATGGCAGGTATCAGTCCCTCCGTGTTGAATACGACCATTCAGGCCACCTTCCGCACGGGGATCCCTGCGGACGCCATCGCGGCTTTGAGGGTGGAGATCTCGATCTCGCGCCGGTGAAAGATGGAAGCTGCCAGAACAGCGCTCGCATTGGCCCGGAGAACTACGTCGATGCAGTGATCCACTGTCCCTGCGCCACCCGACGCGATGACCGGAACGTCGACCGCGGCGGTTACGGCTTTGGTGACCGCGAGGTCGAAACCGGCCTTGGTACCGTCAGCGTCCATTGACGTGAGGAGAATCTCTCCCGCCCCGAGCTTGGTGGCCTGTCTCGCCCAGTCGATCGCATCAAGTCCGGTTGGCTGGCGTCCTCCATTGACGACGACTTCGAACCAGCCATCGCGCTGCTTGGTGTCGATCGCAATGACGACGCATTGTCGGCCGAAGCGGATTGCACACGCTTCCAGAAGGGCGGGATCGGCCACCGCGGCGGTGTTGACCGCGACCTTGTCGGCGCCAGCGCGCAACACGGCCCGCATGTCGTCAGAGGTTCTGACCCCACCACCAACCGTGAGAGGTACGAAGACGTTAGACGCAGTCCTACGG
>JAGXFS010000089.1 GCA_024637275.1 Acidimicrobiia bacterium | reverse complement strand
GGGTCGGGCGAAACCATCATTGCTGAGGGTTCCGTCGGGCATCCATTGTTCGTCATCGAATATGGTCGGGTGCGAGTCGTTCTTGAGTCGACCGGTACCCGGATCCGGACCATGCGTCCGGGGGCGATCGTCGGTGAGATGGCCTATTACACCCGTCAACCAGCCAACGCTTCAGTAATCGCCGAAACGGAAGTCGTCGCCTACGCCCTTTCAGAAACCAAGCTCGACAATCTCCTCGCCACCAACCCCCGCCTGGCCGCCGAACTCCACCGTCGCATGGCCCGCTCCCTGTCGCGCCGTGTCACAGAAACCAACACCGCCCTCCGCAAAGCCATGGAATAGCGAGTTTGTTGCTCTGGGCTGGTGTCTACATCGCTAGGCCCTGGTGGTGGCGGTGGCGTTCCCAGCGGACGTAGCCGGCCACGACGAGGAGGAGTTGGGCGCCGACGCCCCAATACATGACGGTGTATCCGGCAGTTTCGATCACCCAGCCGAGGAGCGGGGCACCGATGAGCGCGGCCAGCGGGAAGAAGGACAGGAACCCGGACAGGGCGGCCCCGCGTTCTTCGGTCGTGGATCTGGCAACGACCAGTGAATTGAGGATCGGAAATGAGAACCCGTGGCCGATACCGGCCGTGGCTCCGGCGATCCCGATAGCCAGCGTCGTGGTGGCGGACCCGAGCAACGCCATGCCGCCTGACATGATGATCAGGCTGGTTCCGAGCACGGTGATCTCACCGAACCGATGCGGCAGCTGTCGACCGCCCAACCTCACCAGAATCGCCATCGTTGAATAGGCGGCGAAGAACACCCCGACCGATCCGTACCCGGTCGTGTCGATGAATGTCTTGAGGAATGTGAAAATCGAGATCAGCGTTAGCGAGAACGCCGCCGTGATGAGCCAGATGGGCGAAAGCTCACGCTGGCGGATCGCCACGAGGAACCCCAGGCTGGGGCGGGTGTGGACGCCCTTGGATTCGGGGAGTGGGAGCGCCATCACGAATGCAGCTGTTCCCAAGGCTGCTGCCACCCAGAACAATGCTGTGTACGAGCTGGTTCGGAGGATGAAGTCTCCGAGTAGGCCACCGAGCGCCAGCGGCATCTGGCCCGACACCCCGAACAGCGCCATTCCCTCGGTACGCCGGGAGGCGGGGACGATGTCGGCCGTGTACGTGACGAAGGACGTGAAAAGGACCGCTTCGGCGATGCCGTGAACGACGGTCAACGCGTACACCCACCATGAGATCGAAGTAACTGTTGTGAGGGCGGCCAGACCGGCAACGTTGATGATGTTGCCGGCGTGGATGAGCGGCCGGCGGCCGATCTTGTCCATGAGTTGACCGACGTACGGTCTGACGATGAGCGAACCGATCGAGCCGACTCCAACGATGATCCCGACGGTGCCTTCGGTTGCGCCGAGCGAGACCAGGAAGCCGGCGTAATGAATGAACAGGGCGAACGTCAGACCCATCAAAAGGTTCGAGGTGAAGGCGAATGCGAACGCCCGGGTGACCAGCTTTTCCATGAACCGGAGAACCCTACACCGGGCCCTGCCTGCGCATATCCGCGGCCGGTTGAGCCGGGTTAACGCAGTTGAGACCGCCGGACGGGGCGGTCTCAACTGTTGCTTTGGCTAGCTGGATTGCTTTAGCTGGTCTTACCCTTGAAGTATTTGCCGACCAGTCCAACCGCGATGGCGATGAGCAGGGCGCCGAGTACTCGCTTCGTGACGGACGTATCCGAGGTAGACGACTGCACAGCCTTGTCGGCCGCTTTGGCCTGCTTTGATACGGTTTTCTGAGCGTTGGCCGCGGCCTTTTCGGCCTTGCGCAAAGCGCTCTTTGAGACCGACTCAGCGGTATGGATTGCCTGGCTGGCGGCGTTGGCGGCCTTCTCGGTTACGGCTTCCTTGATGGTGTCTTTCGCATCGGCTGCCGTTTCCTTCAAATTCTCTTTAACAGAAGTTTTGCTCATGTTGATCCTCCTAAATGGCGTTAATGGAGTCGTACCCTTTTTTCGGGTGTCTGAAACACATGCTCTTTCGGAAAGTGATGTTTGAGGTTCTGAAGCCAGGGGTAGAAGGGGCGAGCGCCACTTCAGGAGAAACCGTCTTACGGATTCCGGCCTGATCTGGACCACAACTAAATACGCTCCCCTCAGCTGAAGGACCGCGCTGGCGGTCCTTCACTGGTTGTGAGACCATGATCCAGATTTTCGATTACTGCGGGATGCCGTAAACTTCCCGGATGCCTGTTTCCTCCAAGGTCTTTGATGAACGCCGACTGGCGGCGGTTGCCGCCACGGGTCTGCTCGACACAGACCCCGAGGAGTCGTTCGATTCCCTGTCCCATCTCGCAGCGAAGCTCATCGGAGCGCCTTTGGCGTTCATTACGTTGGTCGACGACCAGCGTTCTTTCTGGAAGAGCCGCTACGGCGTTGAGGATGGTTCGTATCAGAACACCGTTGAAGAGTCGTTCTGCCAATACGTCGTTGGGACCCAAGAACCGCTGATCGTTTCCGACGCAGCCAACGACCCGAGAACCGCCGACAATCCTTCGGTCGATTCGATGGGGGTTCGCGCCTGGGCTGGATATCCGGTGGTAGGGCCGGAAGGCGACATTCTTGGGACGTTTTGTGTGGTAGACACCGAATGCCGCGATTGGACCGAACGCGATATCGAAGTGCTTGATGCTCTGTCGCGTTCTGCGTCGCGCGAGATCGCCCTTCGCCATTCGCAGCAGCTGGCAGACGCTGCCTTCGATCGGGTTCGAGCCGTTACCGTAACCTTGCAGGAGAGCCTTCTTCCGCCGACCCCACCGCAGGTTCCCGGGTTAGATGTAGCTGCCTGGCATCGTCCTGCTCACGGCGGAGAAGTGGTCCTCGGGGATTTCTATGACGTGTTTCCTACCGGCCGTAAAAGGTGGGGGATCGTGCTTGGTGATGTGTGTGGCCATGGCGTGGAAGCCGCCAAACGAACCGCATTGGCTCGCTACACCGTTCGGGCAGCCGCAACCCATTCCCGAGTTCCGTCCAAGATTCTGGCCGAACTGAACACAGCTCTCAATAATGATCCGTCGGTCGCCGTTGAGTTTATATCTGCACTGTATGTTGCACTTGACCTGACCCGTTCGACGGTGATTGCCAAGGTCAGCAACGCGGGTCACCCTCCAGCGATCCTTCGTAGGGCCGACGGCTCGATGGAACTCCTTGAAGCCACCGGACCGATTCTCGGTGTTTTCGAGAACGTTCGTGTTCCATCTCGAACGATCACTCTCCACCCCGGGGACCTACTCGTGATGTTCACTGACGGTGTCACCGAATCTCGGGGTGACACCGGTTTTTTCGGGATCGATCGCCTGGTCGATCTCGTCTCCGGCCTCGTTAGTGGATCGCCGTTTGATGCGGTCGATGCCATCGAGGCGGCGGTGATCGACCACACGAACGACGAGTTTTCCGATGATATCGCCGTCGTGGCTATCAGCCCGTCGAGCGACAGTCCCTAGGTGCCCTAGCCCCGCTCGTCGGCGGCTTTGGCCCACTTCGATATGGTTTTGGGTGGAAGCGGCCCGAGCCACGTTAGGAGAGACCGCTTACGGGGTCCCGTCTTTTCAGGACCGCCACTACGTACGCTCCCATCGAGTGAAGGACCGCTTAGGAAGAGCTTTCGGTTTCCAAAGTCAATCGTCCAGAGCCCCGCAGAACTGAAGCCACCCGAGACGGCCGTCCACGACTCCGGCGGTCCCACCAGGGAACAGATCCGGGCCTCGATGTCAGCGGACGGAAGTAGCGGCCTGACCATCCGGCGAGGCTAATGACTGCTGCGTTGCTAGCGCTGGCCTCTTGTTGTCGCTAGGCCACCGAGGGGGATCGGAAGGTGGTGAGGGCTTTCATGTAGTTGTGGCGTTCGAAGGCGGCCGGGTCGGGGGCGTTGGTTTGGGAAAGGCTGCCTCGCAACTGTGACACCGACGTGTAGTCGTTGTCGTCGAGCCAGCGTTCCAGATCGCACACGAGTTCGGTCAGGTGTCCCGGGCCGTACTTGAGCAGCGCCGCCGTGGTCATCGTCACGTCAGCCCCTGCCAACAAGAGCTTCACGACATCTTCGGCGGAGTGAACGCCTGAGGTGGCTGCGAATTGCGTCTGGAGGCGGCCGAACAGGATGGCGATCCAGCGCAATGGGAGCCGTAGGTCGTGCGACGTCGACAGTTCGAGATTGGGAGTGACGTCCATTTCCTCGATATCGAAGTCTGGTTGATAGAACCGGTTGAACATAACGAGTGAATCGGCACCAGCGTCGACCAGCTGTTTTGCCATATTGGCGAACGCCGAAAAGTACGGGCTGACCTTCACTGCCAGCGGGATGTTGATCTTCTCCTTGACAGCTTCGACCAGCTCCAGATATTGCGTCTCCATCTCCGACCCGGTGAACGTTGCGTTGGCTGCCACTACGTAGATGTTCAGTTCGAGGGCGTCAGCTCCGGCATCTTCGATGAGGCGGGCATAGTGCACCCAGCCTCCCCTGGTCGATCCGTTCAGGCTGGCGATGATCGGGATGTGCAGCTCCCGCTTGGCATCCTCGATCAGCCGTAGGTAGGCGTCGGGGCCGGTGTTGTAGGTGTCGAGTTCGGGAAAGTAGCCGCCCGGGGACTCGATGAAACTGCCTGATAGGGACTCCACCAGGTGGGCCAGTTCTGCGGCTTCGTGGACGATCTGCTCCTCGAACAAGGAAGGAAGCACGACGGCAGGAGCGCCGGCCTCTTCCAACTTGCGAAGGGAGGCGACCGACCCGGTCAGCGGCGACGCCGACGGGACGATCGGATGGGCAAGTTCAAAGCCCAGATAGCGGGTGGTCAGATCAGCACTCATTCGTGATCCTCCAAATCAGGGATCCGACGTTCAACGTCGGCCATTTGTTCGTAAAGCTTCCAGCGGGCGTCGATGTCATCCTGAGCAAGGCCGAACAGTTCCTCGGCACGCTCGGGTTGTGATCGCGCCAACATGGCGTATCGGGCTTCCGTGGCGGCGAACTCTTTGAAGGTCGTCGTCGGTGCTCGACTGTCGAGATGGAAGGGATGCTTGCCCTCCCCGGCAGAGCGCGGGTCGTACCGGTACAGCGGCCAGTAGCCGGACGTCACCGCCTCCTTCTGATGCGAGAAACCGGTCGACATGTCGATGCCGTGGGCGATGCACTGCGAGTAGGCAATGATCAGCGAAGGGCCGTCATAGGCCTCGGCCTCGGCGAACGCCTTGACCGTTTGCGTGTTGTTGGCACCGATGGCGACTTGGGCAACGTATACGTCTCCGTAGGCCGAGGCGATCATTCCCAGATCCTTCTTACCAACCTGTCGGCCGCTGGCGGCGAACTTGGCGACCGCCGCACGAGGCGTCGCCTTCGAGGCTTGGCCGCCCGTGTTCGAATACACCTCGGTGTCGAGCACGAGAATGTTGACGTTGCGTCCCGAAGCGAGCACATGGTCGAGACCACCAAACCCGATGTCATAGGCCCAACCGTCACCGCCGACGATCCAGACCGTCTTGTGAACGAGAGCGTCGGCGACGGTCCTGAGCCGTTCCGATCGGACGTCCTCGAGGCCGGTGAGGAGGTCCTTTAGTTGCAAGACCCGTGACCGCTGCTCTTCGACCGATGTTTCGTCGGCAAGACGGCCGTCCCGCAATCCGGCGACGAGATCCTCAGGTAGCTGCGAGGCCAGGCCGGCCAGCAGTCCGTCGGCTTCGACGATCTGCTGGTCGAGTGCCAGGCGCATGCCCAGCCCAAACTCGGCGTTGTCCTCAAACAAGGAGTTCGCCCAGGCTGGTCCCCGTCCCTGATCGTTAGTAGTCCACGGGGTGGTTGGGAGGTTGCCTCCGTAGATGGACGAGCATCCAGTGGCATTGGCGATCGTGAGTCTGTCGCCAAAAAGCTGCGAGAGGAGCCGTAGGTAAGGGGTTTCGCCGCATCCGGCACACGCACCCGAGAACTCCATCAACGGTTGGAGCATCTGGCTGCCTTTGACGCTTTCGATCTTGATGAGCTTGCGGTCTTGTTCGGGTAATCCCAGGAAGAACTCGAAGTTCTCCTGTTCCTGCTCGAGGATGGGGACTTTGGTCGTCATGTCGAGCGACTTGTGCTTAGCCTCTTCCTTGGAGCGGGCCGGGCATACGTCGACACACACGCCGCATCCGGTGCAATCGTCGGGAGCCACCTGGATAGTCATTGAGGCGCCAGGGAAGTCCTTGCCGGTCCAGGGTTTGGATTGGAAGCCAGCAGGAGCGTTCTCGAGGAAGGCCGGATCGTAGACCTTCATCTGGATGGCGGTGTGCGGGCAGACGAGGACGCACTTGGCACAGTCGATGCAGAGACTCGGATCCCAGGTCGGGATCTCGTGAGCGATCGAGCGCTTTTCGTATTTGGTCGTACCTGTCGGGAAGGTGCCGTCCGCCGGTAACGCACTGACCGGAAGCAGATCGCCCTTGCCTTCGAGCATGGCGTTCGTAACTTTCTGGACAAAATCGGGTGCTGAACCGTTGAGTCGCGGTGGCCGGGCGGTCACCGATGGAGCCACCTCGGGAATGCGCAGGCGGCGGTGGCTCACGATGGCATCGTCGACCGCGGCTTCGTTGTGTTCGACGACGACTTCGCCGAACTTGGCATACGACTTGCGGATGGATTTCTTGATGTACTCGAGAGCGACCGCTGGCTCGAGAACTTTCGCCAGGTCAAAGAAACAGGCCTGGAGCACCGTGTTGACCCGCCCACCGAGCCCGGCGTTGGAGGCGACCTGGCTGGCGTCGATGACGTGAACGTCCAATTGCTTTTCGACGATGGTCGCTACGACATCGGCGGGCAGGTAGTCCCAAAGATTGTCGCCGTGTGGCGAGTTGATGAGCACCGTCGCCCCCGGAGCGGCCACTGCCAATGGGTTCATCTGATGGAAGAACTCGAAGTGGTGAACGCCGACGAACTGGGCCGAGTCGATCAGGTACGTCGAGTCGATTGGCTTTGGTCCGAACCGCAGATGCGAAACGGTCTGGGACCCGGACTTGCGCGAGTCGTAGACGAAGTAGCCCTGGGCGTACATGTCTGTGGCGTCACCGATGATCTTGACTGAGTTTTTGTTGGCGCCGACCGTGCCGTCCGAACCGAGCCCGTAGAAGACGGCCCGGTACTCGGTGTCGGCTTCATGGTAGCGATCGGGGTCGTATCGCAGGCTGAGATGGGTGACGTCGTCGATGATCCCCACGGTGAAATGGGGCTTGGGCTGGGGCTGGCGCAACTCGTCGAGGACGGCCATGGCCATCGGAGGCGTGAACTCTTTCGAGGACAGTCCGTAGCGGCCGCCGATGACCCGGGGAGCGATATCCCAGGCGGTTCGGCCCAGAGCGGTTTCTTCGGCGAGCGCGGTTATAACGTCCTGATACAGGGGTTCGCCGACTGCACCGGGTTCTTTGGTCCGGTCGAGCACGGCGAGGCTGATGGTGGTCGGGGGCAGAGCTGCAACGAGAGCTTCGGGGGAGAACGGGCGGTACAGGCGGACTTTGAGCAGACCGACCTTTTCGCCGTCGGCGACGAGTTGATTCACGGCCTGTTCGGCCGCCCCGATGCCAGATCCCATCATGACGATGACCCGCTGAGCGTCGGGAGCTCCGACGTAGTCAAAGAGGTGGTAGCGCCGCCCGGTCAGACTATGGAAGCGGTCCATCGCGGTGACGACGATGTCGGGGAGAGCGTCGTAATAGGGGTTGGCAGCTTCCCGACCCTGGAAGAACACGTCGGGGTTCTGGGCGGTTCCCCGGATGACCGGTCCGTCCGGACTCAGCCGGCGCGCCCGGAAAGCGAGGATGGCTTCCTCGTCGACCATGGCCCGCAGGTCGGCGTCGATGAGGCTTTCGATCTTGGCGATCTCATGCGAGGTGCGGAATCCGTCAAAGAAGTGCATGAACGGGACCCGCGAACTCAACGTGGCTGCATGCGAGATGAGAGCCATATCTTGAGCCTCTTGCACCGATGATGAGGCGAGCATCGCAAACCCGGTCATCCGGGCGGCCATTACGTCCGAGTGGTCGCCAAATATCGACAGCGCGTGGGTCGCCACCGAGCGGGCGGCGACGTGGATCACCGTCGGAAGCAGTTCACCGGACACTTTGAACATGTTGGGGATCATCAGGAGCAGGCCCTGAGATGCGGTGAATGTGGTGGTGAGGGCGCCGCCCTGGAGCGCGCCGTGCAGCGCCCCAGCGGCACCGCCCTCAGATTGCATTTCGATGACTTGCGGGACGGTCGACCAGAGGTTGGGTTTCCCGGCCGCCGACCAGGTGTCGGACAGTTCGCCCATTGGCGAGGCGGGAGTGATCGGATAGATCGAGATCACTTCGGATAGGCGATAGGCAACGGAAGCAGTTGCTTCGTTGCCATCAACAGTTATGTAGGGCACGGCACTCCAATTTGTCAAGGCACCTTGTATGTTGCCCCCGAGCCGGGTGTTGTGACCAGGGACCTCGGGCCATAGGTACGGGGGAGGAAGTCCGCAATAGGGACGTTATGCCCTGGTTGCCGACACTCGTTTCGACGTATAACGATGGTGTTCAAGCGAAAGCCGGACGAGAACGGTGTCGGAGGGGCCGACCTAGCGGTCGGTAACCTGATCGGCCATAGCCCTTGACACGGAGGTCCATTGGTCAAGGAGCCGTTCCCCGGCTTTCGCCGTTTAACGGGCCTTTTCGCGATCGGCGTTGGTACCGGGGCTGTTTCTTCCTCGCGTACCCGACGATCTACTCTTGCTGGCATGGTGCGGATCGTTGTCGTTGGGACTTCAGGATCAGGCAAGACCACTCTGGCGCGGGCGTTGTCCGACAAGCTCGGGCTTACTCATATCGAGTTGGATGGCATCTTTCATCAGCCAGACTGGGTGCCGAGACCCGCCGACGAGTTCCAGGCTGAACTTCAAGATCGGATGGCCGGATCCGGCGACCGGTGGGTTACGTGCGGCAATTACAGCTCGGTGAGCGGTGACCTTCACCTGCGACAGGCTGACACGATTGTCTGGTTGGATATGTCTCGCCCGGTGATCATGCGCCGGGTGATCGCCAGGACGGTTAGGCGGGCGATTACTCGCGAAGAGCTGTGGAATGGCAACCGGGAGCCGTTGACCAACTTCTACAACTGGGATCCCGAGGTGAATATCATCCGCTGGGCCTGGACCCGTTTCGAATCTACTCGTAGCAAGTATGAGGAGAAGGCCAGCGATGGTTCCTGGTCGCACGCCAATACCTTCCGCCTCCGCACCGCCGCAGAAGTCGCAGCGTTTCTCGACGCAGCCGAGTGAACCGGGTTGATCGGATCAGATGTATGACCTGGGTCAGTCGCCCTAAGGAGGGCGGACAGGTTCTGGCCTCCCGATTTCGACGGGCTTTGGGATTCTGGGGTGTTCCTGGGGTGACTTTGCGGCCGTAACCGGATGATCGATGGCGGCTAGGGAGGGTCTTTCCGTTTTCGATAGGTGTGGCCGAGTCGAGTGGTCCAGATGTGGTCGCCGTTGGCGGCCCGACGGTAGGTCCATCCGGCTTGGTGTCGCACGTAGTGATCGTGGGCGCAGTTGGGTCCGAGGTTGGTTGTTTTGGTCGGCCCGTTTTCGGCCCAGGGTTGGGTGTGGTCCATGTCTGAGGCGGTGGCCGGTGCCCGACAGCCGATCCCCACACAGCGGGGGTTGTGGATTTCCACGTATCGGCGCTGGGCTGCCGTCGGTCGGCGTCGGGTGATGCCGTGGTCGATGATCTCGCCTGTTTGTTCGGTCACCTGGTACCGCCATTGTTGGCGTTGCCGGTTTTCCGCGACCTGGCGAGCGATGTCGGCAACGACCGGGCCGTATCCGGCGAGGTCGCCGGGATGTTCGGATAGGCGGGTGAGGGTTTCAAGATCGACGTGGATATCGACAATGCCCCGCTTGCCGGTTTTGGCGAGTTTTCCACCGTCGAGCAAGTCAAGGAAGACGTCAGCACGCAGTTGGTCCATGGTCCGGGTTTCGCCGGCAACCCGGAGGCTTTCGGCGATCCGGTTGATACGGGACATGACCCGCGCTGCCTGGTCGGGTGGCAGGTCGTAGCCACCGATGTTGGCTGTCCCAGCTTCGGTGGGCCGCATTTCGATGTGTCGTTGATCGATGGCGTATTGGTAGCGGTCTTTGGCTTCCTCGGGATCGACTTCGATGCACAGCTTGCGAAGGCGAGCAGCGATCTGGCCGGTGGTCCATTCGGCGGCCGGTTCGAGGATTTGATCGACCACCGCCCGGGCGGTGTCGGTTGATAGATGGTCGGTGCCATCGGTGATCGTACGCGCCCGACGAACATCAAGCGTTCCTGTCACGAGGGCATCCCATACCTTCGGGAGTCCTTGGCGGAGCGTCTGAGCGAGATCCAGTTCTCGGTCGGCTGCACGCCTGGTCAGGTTCAGGGCACATCGAATTTCGGCCGAGGCGGACAGGTAAGCGATCTCGGCGTCCCCGTCGAAGATATCGGCGCAATGGTCTTCTACCGACGCCATTGCCTCGTATAAGCGGGCTTGATGATGGTTGATCATCTTCTGATGTGCCCGCAGCACGACGACCCGGTCGTAGCCCGACAAATCGTCGACAGCCACCGACGACAAAACGGCCGCCAGAAACAACCCCGGTTCCATGTCATCGAGGTCAGCGGGAACGGCGTCGGAAGCCACCCGTTGAGATGTCGGATCTATCAATGTCTCGAACATATGTTCGATTCTATCTAGACCCTGTGACAAAAAATGTGCCCTTCATCCCAGGAAACCAGGTGAATCAGCGATCCTCTCGCGTCTAGCTGCTCGCTAGGATCAACTCGCTCGGCGTGGAAAGCCGCCGTCGACCATGACACTCGGCCCTCTCAGGAGGAACCCGCCGTCGAGTGGCTGGCTTCGCTTACCGGATCGCGTCGGCGGTTTATCGCTACTGCTCAGTGGTCAGCCAGCCAGACACCCGAGGGACTTGTTGGTGATTTCGATGGTGCCGAGCGTCGCTTCGCCGTCAGGTACTGCGACGGCGAGATCGGTCACTATGATCGTTTTCGGAGGACCTCCGCAAGCCAGGTCGGCTGCGTCAGGGTACGTGAAGGTGCCAGAGACGATCTCGAACTTTGCCGCACTCCTGCGTTCGGGCTCGAACCATTCGAAGACGTCGTCGCAGTTGTTTGAGAATAGGTTCGAACCGACCTCGACGACAGCAGAGAAGCGGTCGTCCGGCAGCGTTACTGGCCCACCCTCCGGTAATTCTGGGCCTATTGGGACAATCATCAGGCCGACTCGCTGGTCCGCGGATGATGTGGCGAATCCGTATCCGCAGGGCCACTCCGTGACAAGCGACGAGGTGTCGAGCCGTTTGATCAGTTCGGTCGCCTCGGTGGCGGTAGGGACCGTGGCCGCTGACAGCTGCGATGCGACCACAAGGCCGCTGTGCAGACCGCAGAATGCCAGGTGGTTACCCCATTTGCCGTCCGGGCCGCCAGGTAGTTCATCGGCTGCGTAGAGGATCGTGCCCGAGATGTCCATCGGGGTGCCGTCGGCGAGTTGCTCGCCGTCAGATCCGATGACGGTGGTGCCATCCTCGGCCAGTGTGAACCCTGGTGGGAACACGATCGGGCCACGGCCGTAGGTCCCGCCCAGAAACCAGCATCCGTTGTCGTCGAGTTCGAGGGTGCCGGCCATCTGCTGCTCGAAGGCGATGATGAACTCCCCCGGAGATGCCACTGACAGGCCAGATCCAGCCATATCTGGTGGTGCCGTCGTCGGCGGGGTGGTGGTCGGGACACTCGACCCGGCAAACGGGGCGGTGGCCGGATCGCCGCAGGAGGTCAAGGCAAAGACTACGGCGACGGTCATGGCAGTCATTGCAAGGTGCATTTTCGATCTCCGTTGTGGAAGTTCGGCGTAGCCGGCGTCAAGGGGTTGCTCCATTTGCTGGTTGGACGCCGCGTCGGGTCCGGCAGTTCCCGTTTCTCATCAGAGGACCTCGATCGAGTTGATGCAAGCTACGGGCGGAGTTCGCCGCTCCGAGCGGGGACCGGCCTAGGACCGCTTTAATCCTGAAGAGGTAGGTAAAACCTGGCTGGTTGCGAGGGCGTGCATCGATGGGCAACAGTGAGCGGCCGGCGTCTCGGCAAGTAAAGTGAAGGCATGGAAATGCGACTCGAACTCGTTCCGGTCCCGGTGGTGGATATTGACGACGCCATCACCTTCTATGCAGAGAAGGTCGGGTTCGTCGTCGACCACGACACTCGGCCCACGGGCGATGTGCGCGTCGTCCAACTGACGCCGGCTGGTTCTTCGTGCTCCATTGTCCTGTCGAAAGGCCTCCCAACGCTTTTGGCCGAACCCGGCTCGATGCGCGGATTGCACCTCGTTGTCGACGACATCGACGCCGTTCGAAAATCGTTGGTCGATTTAGGTGTCGTCGTGGACGAAGTAGCAGACGTCGGTGGCGGCGTTCGAATGGCTGGCTTTGCGGACCCCGACGGGAACACCTGGGCCCTGCAGCAGCTGCCATGAGTCCCGAAGCCAAACCCGCGATGGCGACAGAAACCAGCGAGAAGAAGCACCGGATCTACACCACGAGCTTTGCGAGCGTGTATCCGCATTACGTGGCGAAGGCGGAGAAGAAGGGTCGCACGAAGGCCGACGTTGACGAAGTCATCCGTTGGCTGACGGGTTACAGCCAGAAGCGCCTCGAATCGCAATTGGACAAGC
>JAGXFS010000088.1 GCA_024637275.1 Acidimicrobiia bacterium | reverse complement strand
CGAACCGTAAGCACACTCGTTGAAGGGGGTTAGCCGCGGATGGGGAGGATCCGGAAGACGCCACCGTCCCAGGTGGTGAATAGGAGTTCGCCGTTGGCATCGGGGCTGATGCTCGTGACCTGGCCGACATTGCCGAGCTGATCTGACCAGTCGGTCTGTTCGGTTGCCTCGCCATCGACGAGCTTGAAGCTGCGAATCCAACCTCCGCACCAGTCCGCATAGAAATAGTGGCCGTCGAACTCAGGGATCGCTTGACCCCGATACACGACCCCACCGGTCACCGAACAGTTGCCGCCTTCGTGCGAAAACTCAAGCACCGGGGCGGTGTAGAGGCTCGGATCGCAACCGCTGATGAAACAGTGCGTGCCTTCCATCGGCAACCATCCGAAGTTCGAACCGGCGCCGGTGTCCATCGAGACGACGTCGATCTCTTCCCATTCGCTGTGGCCGACATCGCCGATATAGATCATCCGCTCGACCGGATCGATCGAGAACTTCCACGGATTTCGGAAACCGTACGCCCACACCTCGGGAGCACCGCCACCATCCACGAATGGGTTGTCGGGCGGGACCTCGTAAGGTTCATCACCGTCGACGTCCAGGCGCAGCAATGAACTCAGCAACGTTTCAGGGTTTTGGGCGTTGTCGCTGGCGGCTCCGCCCTCGCCGAGGCTCAGCCACAAGTAGCCGTCCGGTCCGAACACCAGCGTTCCGGCGTTGTGCCGGTCGGTGGGTTGTTCGAAGAACAACAGTTCGCGCTCCGAATCAGGATCCCCGAGACCGTCGGCAGTCAAGCCAAATTCGACGAGGTGGCTGTCGTTGTCAGGAGCGGTGTAATAGGCAAAGAAGCGCCCGTTGCTGAAGAACTCGGGGTGCAGAGCCAGGCCGAGGAGCCCTTGTTCGATGCCGTTCGCTCCGACCCGGTCGGTGAGATCGAGGAAATCGGTGACCGTGCCGTCGTCGTCGACCATCACGATGACGCCTTGCTGGTCGACCACCAGCAAGCGCGTCTCGCCGGGAAAAGGCACTGCGACCACCGGGCGATGGACCTCAGCGATCTGCTCGACTTCGAGGCCGATCAGCGGGGCGAGCGGTTCGGTGGTCGTGATCGTGGCAGGCGGGACTGTCGTTGTGGACTGCGGGCTAGCCGCAGATGTGGCGGTTACAGGGGTGGTCGTTGTCGTTTGGGCAGTGGTGGCGATCGGCGGCGCTGTTTGGGATACCTCGGTTCCGGAACAGGCACCCACCAGGAATAGCAAGCACAGGGCGACACCGAGGAGAGGACGTGGCGACGCCATTGCTATTCGCCCGGGTCGTCGAGGCGACCGTCGGCCAGGTCGGCAAACATCTCGAAGGCCGGGTCGTTCAAGAAGACGACCGAGGCGGCACCTGCCATACCGGCCGTTCCGTCCACCACGACGTTGGGGATCTCGAACGGGTCTAGTTCGAACAGCGCAGCCAAAACGAGGAGGCGCTTCTCCGGCGTCAGGTCGGTGAAGGTGTACTGGTCGAGCAGCGCGAGATCGTTCGGGATATCAAGGCGGCCTTTCCCAATGACCGAAGCGAGTCCCCATTGCATGATCACCCCGTGATGGAACGAGCGTGTGAAGTCGCCACCTTTGAGGGTGCGGTTGCGAGCGAAGGCCAGGGCCTGAAAGCCGTCGATCATTTGTTTGCCAGCCGTGAAGTAGGCGTCTGACTTGGGCTCGGCCATGTTGAACGGAATGTCGATTTCGAATCCGCCGTAGTTGTTGACGAGCTTCACGAACCCGGAAAACCCGGTCAGTATGTAGCCGTCTAGGTCCAGGCCCGTGAGCGTTTCCGCCGTCTCGACGACGACTTCCGGACCCCGACCCGACATGATGTTGGTGAACTTGGTCTTGCCGCCGTAAGGCGCTTCCACATAGGAGTCGCGAGGTAACCCCACGATGGAAGCGGAGGAGCCGTCGGCGGCGATCGTGACGATGTGCAGGCTGTCGGCCCGCAGCTTCAGGGGATCTTGCTTGGTTCGGGCATCGGATCCGATGATAAACAACTGGTGGGCGGCGTCTCCGTAGAAAGGGGCAAGCCCCATACTGGTGAGGCGACCTCCGACCAACGTCCAGACTTCGCCGTCCGGAGAGGTGGCTAGGACAATGTCTTCGTTCCATACGCCGACCCCGACCCAGCCTTCGGCCAGTTCGGCAACGGTGGTCTCGTAGGTCGCCGTGATGTCGCCAGCGTCCGACCCCGTGCCGAGGTGCGCAGCAAACGCTTCAGTGGCCAGGGGCTGTGGCCCTGATCCACCAGCGAACAGGTAGGCAGCGCCGATCGCCTCAACGAACCCTGATGGTCCACTACCAGTGATGGTGACGTCGAATACGTCCACCGTGGTTGCAGTAGCCAGCGTTGTCGGTGGAGGGGCGATGGTCGGGGAGGTGGTTGTGGTGTCGTTGGCGCTGGAGCCACAGGCGGACAGCGTCAAGAAGCACGCGAGAACAAGAGTGAGAGTTTTCATGAGGCACGAGATCATACCGGTGGGCGTGCGCCTGTCCGAACCCCAGTTTCGGGGACCTATACTGCCGTCGGTCAAAAAACAACAGGAGAAGCTCGATGACGACGTATGTCATTCTGGCCGTTCTCTCTGGAGTTGCCGCACTCGGACTTGCCTTCTTCTACGCACAGCAGGTCAACGCGGTTAGCCAGGGAAACGACCGCATGGTGGAATTAGCGGCAGCGATTAGAGAGGGCGCCATGGCGTTCCTCAAGCGTGAGTTGCAGTGGGTCTCGGTGTTCGTGGCTGTGATGGCCATTTTGATCGCCACATTGCTCGAAGATGGATGGCAGCGGTCTATCGCCTACATCCTCGGCGCCGCCCTCTCCTTCGGGGCGGGATTCATCGGGATGCGCATCGCCACCGCCGCCAACGCCCGAACCACCGAAGCTGCTCGCACGGGAGGCATCGTTGCGGCTTTGCCGGTCGCGTTCCGCGGCGGAGCGGTCATGGGCTTCACCGTCGCCGGCCTTGGCTTGCTCGGCGTGTCTCTCGGTTGGCTCTTCCTCGTCAACGTCAATGGCATGGCCGTTGATAAGGCTGCCGAAATCATCGCCGCCATTGGCCTCGGTGGATCATCGATCGCCCTGTTCGCTCGTGTTGGTGGCGGTATCTACACGAAAGCTGCCGACATCGGCGCTGACCTGGTTGGAAAAGTGGAAGCGGGTATTCCTGAAGACGACCCCCGCAACCCGGCCGTTATCGCCGATAACGTCGGTGACAATGTGGGCGACGTGGCCGGCATGGGCGCCGACCTCTTCGAGTCGTACGTCGGATCACTTGTTGCTCCAATCGCTTTTTCGGCGATCGTGTTCAGCGGCGAGCTACAAGTTTCGGCCATCATCTTTCCGCTGGCCGTGGCAGCCCTCGGCATGTTCGCCTCCATCATTGGCTCGTTCCTCGTCAAGGCGAAAAGTGACAATGACCTGGCAGCTGCCCTCCACCGTGGCACCAACTTCGCCATGATTACCGCCGGAATCGGCGTTCTCGGTTTGGCCTATCTCGTCTTCGGCGGCATCGAGGGCGTGAGGCCGGTCGGTATCTGGCTAGCTGTCGTTGTTGGCCTTCTGGTCGGTTATGCGGTTGGGAAGATCTCCGAGATCTTCACGTCCGATCACTACAAGAAGGTCAAAGGCATCGCCAAGCAAGCCGAAACTGGCCCGGCCACCGTGATCCTCGCTGGTATCGCCGAAGGCAAGCGCTCGGCCGCATATTCAGTAATGGTTACCGCGGCAGGCATCTGGGGCGCCTATACGGCAGGCGACTGGGCGTTCCCGTCCGAAGGTGGCATCTACGGTGTCGCAATTGCCGCCATCGGCGTGCTGGCCACCTTGGGCATTACCATCGCCGTTGATGCGTACGGCCCGATCGCGGATAATGCCGGCGGCATCGCCGAAATGGCCCACCTCGACCCAGAGGTTCGCGAAGCGACCGACGCACTCGACTCGCTCGGTAACACGACGGCAGCCATCGCCAAGGGTTTCGCTATCGCTTCGGCTGCGGTGACTTCACTGGCCCTCTTCTCGACGTTCACGAAGGCAGTCGGCCTTGATTCGATCAACCTTATTAACGTTGGGGCGATTGTTGGCCTGTTCCTCGGAGCCATGTTCCCGTACTTGTTCTCGGCCATGACGATCGATGCGGTCACCCGCGCGGCTTACGCCATGATCGAAGAGGTCCGTCGCCAATTCCGCGAGATCCCCGGACTTCGTGACGGTGACCCGTCGGCCAAGCCCGAGTACGCCAAGTGTGTCGACATCGCCACGACCGGTGCGTTGCGAGAAATGGTCATTCCGGGTTCTCTGGCAGTCATCTTCCCCTTGGTCATCGGCTTTATCGACGTCGAGGCTTTGGGCGGATTCCTAGCCGGTGCGCTCGTGTCCGGCTTCCTGCTGGCCATCTACATGGCCAACGCCGGTGGTGCTTGGGACAACGCCAAGAAGTTCATCGAAGCTGGTGCGTTTGGTGGCAAGGGTTCGGATGCTCACAAAGCTGCCGTTATCGGTGACACGGTCGGCGATCCTTTCAAGGACACCTCCGGTCCGGCCATGAACATCGTCATCAAGGTTATGACGATTGTCAGCTTGATCTTCGCTTCGGCGTTCTAAAGCGTTACGTAAACCAAAAGGGTCGACCTGTCGGGTCGGCCTTTTTGGTTTAAGGACCTTCCCGCTACTTTGGTCGGATGCGAATCACGCTCATGCGCCACGGCGAGACCGATTTGAACGCTGCCCACGTGTGGCAGGGCCATGCCGTTGGGGAGTTGTCCGAGATCGGGCAGGCGCAGGTGCGCCAGGCGACCAAGCGGATAGATCCCGACGCCTATGACCTGGTTGTGGCTTCGGACCTGACTCGAACCGTGCAAACGGCCGAACTCGTCGGCTTGCCCTTCGAAGTCGACCCGGGTTGGCGCGAAATCGACGTTGGTGATTGGAGCGGCCGCACGTACGCGGAGATTACCGAAGCCCACCCTGAGGATATGGCTGCGATGATGCGCGGCGACGATGTCGTGGTGGGCGGGGGAGAGTCGTTCGCCCAGCTAGCTGGCCGGGTGCGTAAGGCATTTGATCGATTGGCCGAACGTATCGGCGATGACGGATCAGCGTTGGTCGTGACTCATGGTGGGTCGATATTGAGCCTGATTGCAGATCATTGGAACATTTCCCATGGATTCGACGCTCCAGTTATCGCTCCGACGAACACCTCGTTCACGACCTTCGAGCACAGCTTTGGTTCGTGGCATTTGAATCGGTACAACGACGGCAGCCATCTCGGCCGTCTCCACGGCGAGGCCGCCACGGCCGCCGAGCGCGGTGGTTCGATATTGACTTTTGTTCGTCACGGCGAGACGGATGCCAACGTTCGGCAGGTGTGGCAGGGACAGGGCGACTGGGGCCTCAACGATCGAGGTCGCCAGCAGGCCGCTGCCCTGGCTTCGATATTCTCACCACCAGGGCCGATTTACGCCTCCCCGTTGGGACGAGCGGCTCAAACCGCCGCAACCCTCGACGGTCGGGGAGTGACCCACGTTGAAGGACTCATGGAGATTGCCATGGGTGAGTGGGAAGGACTCGAAGTGGAAGCCGTCAAGGCCCGATGGGGCGACTACTTCGAACGCACCTTCCAGGGTGGCGAAGATCTCAAACGTGGCGAGACCGGTGAGAACGTCGCCGAGTTGATGGTCCGGCTTCGCCGCACCGTTGATGAGATCATGGCCAACCATGGCACCGAGGACGTGACGTTTGTGTCACATGGTTCGGCAATCAGGTCGTTCGTGATCTCGGTGCTTGGCGGCAGCAACCGGGAGTTTCGTAATACCGGAATCGTCCCGAATACGGGACTCACCCACGTGGTGTTGCAGGATGGGCGGTATCGTCTAGCCGACTACGGCGTCGCTCCGCATCTGGAAGGTCTGAAGGCCGATTAGTCGACGGTGTCCATAGCGAGGACCGGTCGTTTGAACTGAGAACCGTCTTCGGAGACCGCGCCCTTGGTGGCTTCGATGTCTCGGAGGGCCTTGACGGCTCGATGGGCGGTCAGCCGCGGTAGCGGCTTGTGTAACTTGAACGACTGCTCATCGTAAACACGACTCTTGCGCAGCTTTCTTATCGCATCCCAGTCCATTGCTTCCGTATTCACGGGAGGATGACGGACCAATGCATTCACGTCCTACAACAACGATTGAACCGCTCGTCTGATTCACAGACAATTCCCACCGCCAATCGGTGGCATCCATGATTATTGTCGGCACAAGTCGGTCAGAACTTTACCGATATGGCCCTTTTCGGCTGTCCCGAAATGCCCCGCCAGTAGAGAGATTTCTGGCGAAGCTTTCCGGCAGGTCAGGCCTGCAGGAGCCGGACTGCGTGTCGAGCTGTCGCCCACGAAGTTGAGAACCCGTTTCCAGCGTGCCCGTAGTTGTGGACCACGGTTGCATCGAGCCGATCTTCGCGTTCGACGCGAATCGAAGGGCGACCGGGACGCAAGCCAACCCGGACGTCGAGGAGCTGAGCTCCGGCGACCCGTGGCTCGACTTCTGAGCAACGACGAAGGATCGCCTTGGTGAGTTCGGCATCAGACTCCAGGTTCCAGTCGTCGACATCTGATGACCCGCCGAGGATGCAGTCATCAAAGCGGGGCAAGATATACGTGAGGCCAGCCGGGTTTTCATCGTCAAGGGTGGCGAACTGAAGGCCAGGGTTGGCGATGCGGATCACCTGACCGCGAATCGGATAGACGCTTGGGTCGGAGGCGATCTGATTGGCGCCAAGCCCGGCACAGTTCATGATGAGCCCGTCGAGATCGTCGAGCGAGGAGATTTCTTGCTGCTGTATTCCCCCGCCGGCTCTTTCGTACCGTTGCCGAAGCCACTCAATGTAACGGGGGGTGTCGATGATCACGCTCGAGAAGACCCAACCGTGGGTTCGTCCGGCCGGCAGCTCTGACGGGTCGGCAAGTCGGAACAGATCCGGCATGGTTGACCAGTAGGGGTCGGCCACCGATTCGTAAAAGTACTGGCGGGTTTCGCAACGCCGAACGAGGTCTGGCTGGTCGTCGGCAAGGACGGTGAGTTCGAGGAGCGTGTCGCGCATCCAACCTTCGACTTCGGGATCGTCCGGTGCGTTGTACGGATACCAGATGCCTCCGGCTGCGTTAGACGTCGTTCCGGCCACCGGCCGATCGGTGAGGATTCGCGTGCTGATGCCGGCTTCCTGGAGCAGGACACCGGTGGTGAGGCCAATCACTCCTGCTCCGACCACCGTCACGTCCATGTCCGCACATTATCCGACCCGACCACCCAGACGGGCGAAATGCTTGGAGATGCGCGCGCAGCGTCGTACTTTGGAGGAATACGTTGGCAATCAAAGAGGGTGAATCAGTTGACCCGCACCTATGTGCTTGATACCTGTGTACTACTGGCCGATGCTCACGCCCTGCTGCGATTCGATGAACACGATGTCGTCTTGCCGCTCGTCGTCGTTGAAGAACTGGATCGCAAGAAGACCAGGTTCGACGAAGTCGGAGCCAACGCACGGAAGGCGCTCCGGTTACTCGACGAGCTAGGCGCCTCTCGGCCGGGAGGATTGCGAGAGTCGGTCAACTTGCCGGGAGGTGGAACCCTCCGGATCGAGCTCAATCGGATTCATTCGCCTCGCCTCCCCGATGTCCTCGACCCCACGACGCCCGACCATCGGATTCTGGCGTGTTGTCTCAATCTTGCCGACGATGGCAAGGACGCGGTCCTCGTGACGAAGGATACGGCGCTTCGTATTAAGGGAGCTCAGCTCGGGCTTGACGTGGAGGACTATCGGGCTGACACCGCCCAGGTTGACGAGTTGTACTCGGGGGTGGCCGAGATCACCGTCGAACCGGACCTCATCGACCGGCTCTTCCAGGAGGGAAAAGTCACGCTGCCTGGCGCCGACCTGCTCCTCAACCAATTCGTCGTTCTGCGCTCCGGCACCTCACAATCGGGGATGGCCCGGGTCGCCCAATCCGAGCCGGAGGTCGTTGTCACCAGGGTTCCTGGAGCCAAGCACGCCTTCGGGATCGAGTCGAAGAACGTCCGGCAGACCTTCGCTCTCGACCTCATGCTCGACCCCGATGTTTCATGCGTTTCGTTGATGGGTCTCGCCGGAGCAGGCAAGACATTCCTCGCACTGGCAGCGGCGCTCGAACAGGTCGTTGAGCAGAATCGTTACCGGCGGCTGTCGGTCTACCGGCCGATGATCGCGGTCGGTCGCCAGGACGTCGGCTATCTGCCAGGGGACCTCGACGAGAAGTTGTCACCCTGGATGGCCGCGATCTACGACAATCTGTATGCGCTGTTCTCCGACTCCACGCCCGACGAGGCTCGGGCAGCCGTGCAGGATCTCGTCGACCACAACGAGATGGAGATGGCGGCGGTTACCTATTTGCGGGGGCGGTCCATCACCGGCGAAATCGTCATCATCGACGAGGCACAGAACCTGGAACTGTCAACGCTCAAAACCATCCTCACCCGGATGAGCTCCGACTCGAAGGTGATTCTCTGCGGCGACCT
>JAGXFS010000012.1 GCA_024637275.1 Acidimicrobiia bacterium | reverse complement strand
GGTCATCGCCTCCATCGACCCGGCGGCCAACATCGGTTTGGTGCCGACGCCGGTGATCCCAATGGCGCAATCGGTGACGACACCGCCCGAAACCGCGACCCAGGCTGCGACACCGGCGACGGCGTAGTCACTATGACCTCCCCGCCTGCCGAGCTTGTCGTACGCCGACCCGCCGCCCCGCTTCGGGATGCGGGCCTCGACCAGGATCTCGTCGGGGCTCAATGCCGACATCAACGAATCAACAAAGAAATCCCCGGCGGCGATTTCTCGAGTTCCACCGGGCCCTTGAGCCACCATCGTGGCGCCGAGCGCCAATGCAGCAGCCGGTGTGTCGGCTGCCAGATCAGCGTGCGCCAAAGCGCCACAGAGCGTCCCACGGTTACGAACCTGCGGATCTCCCGTCCACGACGCGGCCTGCTGGAGTGCTTTGGCATGCTCGCCGATGAGGCCAGAACTGGCCACCGCACCGTGCCGCACGAGGGCACCGATGGAGATGTAGTCGCCCTTGTCCTCAATCGTGTCGAGACCGCTGATCCGGCCGATGTCCACGACCGTTTCTGGCGAGAGCAGACGCAACTTCATCATCGGAATCAGGCTCATGCCACCCGACATCACCTTGGCGCCCGGATTCGATGCCAGGACGCCAACGGCTTCCTCGATGGAGCCGGCGGCTACGTACTCGAAGCTTCTCGGATACATGGGACTAGGCCTCCTGGGCGTCTTGAATGGCTTGCCAAACCTTTTTAGGTCGCATGGGCATGTCGATGTGTTTGACCCCAAGTGGCGACAGGGCATCGACTACCGCGTTGACGAGGGTTTGGGCTGACCCGATGGTTCCTGCCTCGCCGATACCTTTCACCCCAAGCGGATTCACGTCGGTGGGTGTCACGGTCCGGTCGAGTTCGAACATCGGTAGATCGCTCGCGGTAGGAAGTGGATAGTCAACCAACGACCCGGACAACAGATTGCCGTTCTCGTCGTAGACGGCTTCCTCGAACAAGGCCTGTCCGATGCCCTGGGCAATACCCCCATGGAGTTGACCGTCGACGATCATCGGATTGATGACGTTGCCGCAATCGTCCATGGCCAGATACCGCAAGATATCGACGTTGCCGGTTTCGACATCCACCTCCACCACGGCAATGTGCGAACCAAATGGCCACGTCGCGTTGCCGGGGCTGAAGACGGCGTGAGCTTCGAGCCCTGCCTCCATCCCCTCCGGGCCTTTATGCGGCTTATACGCCACTTCGGCAATCTCGGCCCAAGTGACCTTGTGACCAGGAGTCCCGACGATGTGGGCACCGCCATCAGCGAACCGGACATCTTCAGCAGACGCCTCAAGCATGTGAGCAACCAGCTCTGAGGCCTTGGACCGTACCTTCTCAGCGGCCTCATAGGTTGCCGCTCCGTCGACCGCTGCCGAACGACTCCCAAAGGTTCCGATCCCCATCGGTGAGTCTGTCGTGTCGCCGTGCGCAACACGAATCATCTCCATGGCGATTCCCAATCGATCTGAGACGATCTGAGCCCAGGTGGTTTCGTGCCCTTGCCCGCTCGGACCTGTCCCGATGAAGACCGTGGCAGAGCCGTCAGGGTTGATTCGAACCAGCCCAGAACCGCTAAAGGACGAAGGAAGGCCGTAGCCGTCCCATCCGAACCCGAATTCAGCCAGGATGGAAGGTCCGAAACCACAGACCTCGACGTACGTGGACAGTCCGACTCCGACATATCGGCCTTCCGATCTGGCTTGCGTCTGCATCGCCTTCAGGCCGGCATAGTCGGAACTCTCCAGCAACTTGTCGAGATTGGTGACGTAATCGCCCGAATCCATCGTCAGCCCAATCGGCACCGTCGCAGGGAAATCCTCCTTCTTGAAGAAATTCTTCTTACGCACGTCCCCCGGGTGCATGCCGATCTCGGTCGCGAACATGTCGATGGCCCGCTCGAGGTAGTAGGCAGCCTCCGGGCGACCGGCGCCTCGATACGCATCGGTGGTCTGGGTATTAGTGGCTACACATTTCACGCTCCAGGCCAGAGGGATGTTGTATTGGCCGCTCGCCACATACAGGCCCAACACCGGAATAGCCACGGTGAAGTTCTGGCTGTAGGCGCCCATGTCGGCCAGCGCATCCAACTCGTAGCCCAGAATTTCACCGTCTCTCGTCCCGGTGATGGTCGCGGTGCCAATCCAGCCCCGACCATGGATGGTCGAATAACCGGCTTCCCGGCGGGTTTCTGTCCAACGGACCGGAGCCTCCAGTTTGTGGGAGGCGAAACACACCAGAACCTCGTCTGGATAGACGTTCAACTTGCACCCGAACCCTCCACCCACTTCAGGGGCGATTACATGCACTCCGTTGACGGGCAACCCGAACGTCTTAGCGATCGCTCCAGCGACCGCGTGCGGAATCTGGCTCGACGTGTACAACGTGACCCGGTCGTAACCATGACTCCAATCGGCCAACACGGCCCGCGGTTCGATCGCTACGGGGATAAGTCGCTGGTTGACCATCTCCTGGGACACAATGACCACGTCGTCGCGCTCTTTGGCGGCGGCAATCGCAGGACGATGATCTTCCAATTCGAAGACGCCCGGCCACCAGTCGTGCGAGACCCAGGTGTGCAGGATGTTCGAGTCGAGGTCATCGTGGATCTTCACTTCGTCGGTTGCGGAGAATTTCAACCCAACCGAGGCCGGGAGTTGATCGTATTCAACGAGAACCGCCTCAGCGGCGTCCTGGGCCTGATACCGGTTTTCGGCCACGACCATGGCCACCGCCTCACCAACGTGGTTGACTACGCCGTCCGCCAGCAGCGGCCGAAGCTTGCCGATCGGGATTTGGGCGAGCAGGGGTCCAAGCGACCGAACATCTTCAATCGTGTAGACAGCCCGTACTCCGGGAATGGCCAGGGCGGCAGATGTGTCAATCGACGTGATACGAGCTCTCGCGAACGGACTCCGAACAAAAGCGGCGGTCAGCTCACCGTTGAGTTTGATGTCGTCGACGTACACGCCACGGCCCTGGATGAGCGCGGGATCCTCTTTCCTTCTGACGATGCCTCCGACCTGACTCATCGTGGCGGTCATGCGGAGACCTCTTCCCAATCGGCGGGCGGCGGCGTCTCGCCCCTCATTTTTGCTGCGGCGTATTCAATTGATTTGACGATGTTGTGATAACCGGTACAACGGCACAGGTTCCCTTCGATCCCGTGACGGATTTCATCCTCGGTGGGACTGGGGTTGGCGGCGATGAGCGCCGCACCAGACATAATCATGCCGGGCGTGCAGTAGCCACACTGCAAGCCGTGCCGCTCCCAGAACCCCTCCTGGACCGGATGCAGTTCGTCTCCCTTGGCCATTCCCTCGATAGTCATGATGTCGGCGCCTTCGGCTTGCACCGCCAGCATCGTGCATGACTTGGTGGCTTCCCCGTCGACGTGGACCGTACAGGCGCCGCAATACGACGTCTCACAGCCAATGTGAGTGCCAGTCAGGGCCAGCTCTTCTCGTATGAAATGGACCAAGAGAGTGCGGGGCTCAACGTCTCCGTTGACCAGCCGCCCGTTGACCGTCATCGATACCTTCATGCGGACTCCTCCGTGGCGTGCAGGTGCTCACTCCGGAACCTACCGCAGTCGGAGCAGGCCGTAACGCCCTGGCGGTGTAAATCTTTCATGTAGCAGCTAAATCGGGCTGACCGCCCCGACAAGATCGAATCTCGCGACCATCTCTACGTGATAGGTCTGCGGGAACAAGTCGACCGGAGCAACCCACTCCAACGAATAGCCCTTCTCCACCATCAATCGGGCATCTCGGGAAAACGACGCCGGGTCGCACGAGACATAGGCAACCCGACGAGGCCGGGCGTCGATAAGCGCATCCACACCTGCTGCGCCGAGTCCGGTTCGGGGAGGATCACAGACGGCGATCGTCCAATCGTCGTATTCGCCAGCCGACTCTTCAAATGGGATGGCGACGATGTCAGCAGCCGGGCCGTCGGCCTCCTCCAGGTTGTGCTCGAGATCGCGCAAACCCAGGGGCGAGGTCTCAACGGCAATGAGTTGCGAAACAGACCCTCCCAGAGCGACGGAGAACAGGCCTCCGCCGGCATACGCATCGAGCAAAACGTCATCACGGTCAGGTTCGAGCGCTTCCCCAACCAGGCGGACCAACGCTTCGGCCCCCCAGGTGTTGTTTTGGAAAAATCCATTGGCCGTTATCCGGTAACGGTGACCGGCTACCTCCTCGTAGAGATGCATCTGGCCCACCTCGACGGACGGAGTACCTCGCCGGACCCGGGCAATCGGTACATCCCATTCCTTGGCAGACTCAGGCATGCGACCGGTCACGATTGCCAGGAGCTGGTCAGTGTTGACCCCGGCTCGGATAGTGAGCGAATTCAGGCCGTCCACGTTGCCGAGACGCTGGTAGAGCTCGGCAAGCGACGGAACCAACAGATGACACTGCTCGATGGGAACCTCAATTTTTGAAGCACCCTGATAGAGGGCTGGTCGCCCACCGGAAATCTTGAAGTCCATCCGGTTTCGATACCCGAAGGCAGGACCCGGAGTTTCAGTTTCGCGCACCACGACATCTGCAAGGCCGGCAAGGTGGGCAAGCTGGGACTGCACGACGCCCTGCTTCCAGGTGGTCTGGGTTTCGATCGGGGAGAATTGCCATTGGCACCCTCCACAGACGCCAAAGTGTTGGCAGGGCGGCTCGATCCGATCGGGCGACGGTACCGTGACTTCGACGAGTTCAGCTCTCGCCCAAGAACCCTTATCTTTCACAATGCGAACGGTTGCTTGCTCGCCTGGCATTACACCGGCCACGAAAACGGTCTTGCCATCAACCCTGGCCACCGATTCCCCACCATGGGCAAGATCATGTGGGGTAACCGTCAATAGTTCTGCGATGGGCTCGGACATGGGATCAGGCTAACGGGATCACCATCGCCTCAATCCGCAGCGAACCTCATCCGCCGGCATCGGTCGAGTCGCTGTCGGGTAATTCGTCTGATAGGACATCAACGAGGCTCGCCTGTAGCCACGACAAATAGTGCAAGACGGCCAACTCTTCTGTCTCTTCGTCCTCTTCCCAGACAGCCGACGTCACCCCGAGCCGACTCGCCAGAAGCAAGCGGCTCTCTCCAAGAACCCTTAACCACGCTTCCGCTTCTCCCCGACTCAGATAGACCCCAGCCTCAGCTTCTTCGAGCGTGAGGCTCATAGCCGATTGATCGGCGGCCCGGGCTTGGTGACGCTCGGATGCGAGAAGTCGGCGGTAGTCGGCGTCATCGACTGGCCGATCCGGATAGGCGGAGCTTGGCAGGGCCGAGTCGTCGGACGAATCTTCGACGAGTGCCAAGACATCGCTGAGCAGCTGGATTTGCCAGTCCGCCAATTGGACCTTGATACCACCGGCGTCGAGTCCGAATGCCTCGCTCACGCTCGTTCGATCGTGGCCGACAGCCCGTAGCGATGCAGACGATGACAATCCATCTCCACCTTCTCACGGGGTCCCGACGCCACTGCCGATCGGCCCTCGTTGTGGACCTGGAGCATGAGCTTGGTCGCCTTCTCCTTCGGGTACCCGAACAACGTTCGGAGTACATACACGACGTAGACCATGAGGTTGACTGGATCATCCCAGACGATCACCTGCCACACCGGTGTCGTGACGGTGGAGTCCTCAAGTGTGGTGGAAGGTCGGGTTGTCACAATCAATACGGTACCAACGACCGACGGCTGACCGTTAGAACGCGAAAACATTTCTTCTAGTCGGGTCGGATTTATCACCGTTTTACGATAGTTTACAGTGCATAGCATCTAGATCGGAACCCCATGGACCCCTTGCGACATCCCGACCTTGTCGACATCTCGCGGACTCTGCGCCACCAACTCGACGCGGTTCTTGACGCGGAACAACAAGCCGCTCGCGCCACGTTGCGTCGACGTCGCACCCTCCGTGACCGGCTACTCGAGGCGGAAGATCGTCAAGAGATGGTCGACGTGACCCTCACCAATGGCGACTCCTTCGCCGGTCGACTGATAGCGGTCGGGGCTGATCACGTCCTGGTGATCGGCTCCGGCACCGAAACGTTTGCTCTGCTCGACCAGGTCGCCAGCTGCACATTTCGGACCTGACGTGAGACCCAAGGTCGCCACGATTCTCAGCGCCCAACCCTGGGAGCAGCAATTCGCTGATGCAGCGAGAAGCTCTGGAGGAGTTCGGCTCGTCTGTCGGGCTTACGATCCGGGCGACCTGCCTTTGGACGTAGAAGTAATTATTGGGGGATCGGAAACCTCGTGGATGACACCAGCCTGCGTGAACGCGTGGCAGGCCCGTGGTATCAGGGTCATCGGCATCCACCCGGCCACCGATGCGCCGGGTCGTCAACTCTTCGAAGCGGCTGGAGCCGACGCGGTTTTGAGTGCACTCGAACCACCCGAAGTGCTCCTGGGTACGGCTCGAAGCCTGGCAGCCTTCCCGAGCCGGTTTCTGGACGGACCTCGCATCACGGTCGTCTCGGGTCCGGCTGGTGCACCCGGGAGAACCGAGTGTGCCGTAGCGATCGCCAGACTTGTCAGTCGAAAGACCAGAACGCTCCTCGTTGATCTCGACGATCGCTCTCCGTCGGTCGCCCTCCGACTGGGGCTACCGCCTTTCCCCAACGTTGACGACGCCATTGATGGGACCCGGGCGACCGGCATGATCCCCGTCGATGCGCTCCAGGCCGCGGGTGACTTGCAGGTACTCGCCGGAACGTTACGCGGCTCCAGGATCGACCCGCGGATGCGCCGCGACATCCTCTGGGCCGCCCGTGACCTAGGCGCACACATCGTCGTCGATGCCGGTGCCCCCGACGAGGACGATCCGATCCTCGAAATCGCCACGGACACGATCCTCGTGTGTGATGCCAGTCCGATTGGTCTCGTCAGGGCAGCCACGCTGGCAGCCTGGTGGAGGGCCGACCCACCGCGAGTTCTCCTCAACCGGATTGGAACCGAGCAGGAGGACATGCTGCGCGCCTGTCGACATGCTCTGGGCTTGGAGCCGTGGGCGTCGATCGCCTATGACCCTGAGGTCCGGCGCGCTTCGGTTCGCGCTGAACCGTCACCCGAAGGATTCATCGGGCAGCTGGAAAGCTTTATCAACTAGTGGTGGGCCTCCCGGCCGGGTAGGTACCGAGATGGTGAACAGACTCCATGGCCGACGGCATGGGATCGAAGATACGATCGTATCCACTCCGGCCAGGGTCGTGGAGCAGGTCAACAAAAAAGCGGTATTGCCATGCCTCATCACCCGGACGCGACTCGATCCGGGTCAAATTCGCCCCTCTCAACCCCAACTCGGTGAGGGCCAGGGCCAGAGCACCCGGCTTGTGAGCTCCAGTGAACGCAACCGACGTCTTGTTGGCATCGGAGGCAAACGGTGATTCTCCAACAGCCAGCACCACAAATCGGGTTGTGTTGTGCAGGCGGTCAACCACCCCTTCGGCCAGCACCTCGAGACCGTACGCGGCAGCTGCCTTCGTCGGAGCTAGCGCGGCGTGACCGGGATCTCCAAGCTCCGAGACGAGCCGCACGGCCCCGGCAGTGTCATGCTCCGGCATCGCGACGAACCCACCAGCAACCAGGGCGCCCTCAGCTTGCCGGAGTGCCTCAGGATGGGAATGAACTGTTGTGATCTGCGCCGCTTCGGCGCCAGGGAGACCCAACAAGGCGTAGTGGATTTCGAGCAGGTGCTCTCCCACGATCGTCAGTCCCCCACCGACGAGACGATCCAGAACGGGGAGGATGCTCCCGGTCGTTGAGTTCTCGATCGGCATTACGAGAAGTTCGACGGAGCCTTGTGCAATCGCATCGAACGCTTCCGCAAAGCTGTGATACCCGACCGATCGTCGATCGGGAAACATCAAGGACGCCGCCTCATAGCTATTCGAATAGGGCTCGCCTTGGTATCCAATCATCGGGGTGGAGCATAACCGTACGGCCTGACCGAGTAAGGTCCCCGCTGCATGTCTCTCCAACAACCACCCGCCTGGGTAGCCGATGCCATCTTCTATCAGATCTTCCCGGACCGATTCGCGTCTTCAGATCGCTGGGAAAAACCAACCGGCCTCGAGCCGTGGGATGCGGCGCCCTCCTATCACGGATACAAAGGCGGCGATCTGCTCGGAGTGATCGAGAACCTCGACTACCTCGTCGATCTCGGGATCAATGCCATCTACTTCAATCCGATCTTTGCCTCCGGGTCCAACCATCGCTATCACGCTTGGGATTACTACCGGATTGATCCAATGCTCGGAAACGACGAAATCTTCGACCAGTTGATCGAAGACTGTCACGATCGCGGAATCCGGGTGGTTCTCGACGGCGTCTTCAACCACACGGGCCGCGGGTTTTTCCAGTTCTCGGACGTCATCGAGAGCGGTGAACAGTCGCCCTATACCGACTGGTACCACTTCCATTCGTTTCCGGTGGACGCGTTCGGGCGCTCACCAAACTACGAAGCCTGGTGGGGCATGCCCGCCCTGCCGAAACTCAACACCGAGACTCCCCCGGTCAGAGAGTATTTGATGCGCGTCGCCGAGTACTGGATCGAGCGCGGGGCAGACGGATGGCGCCTTGACGTCCCGCAGGAGATCGCCACTGAAGGTTTCTGGGAGGAGTTCAGAACGCGAGTTCGCGCCGTCAACCCCGATGCCTACATCGTCGCCGAAATCTGGGAGGACGCCTCCGAGTGGATCTCCGCTGGCGACCGATTCGATGGAACCATGAACTACCTCTTCGCCGGGTACACGCTGGCCTTCGTGGCGGGCGAACGGATACCGCGTCATTTGACCACCAACCTCAACTACCCGCTCCACCCGGCCTTGAATGGCGAAGAGTTCTCATCCCGGATGAGTCACCTGATCGATCTCTACCCGTGGCCGGCCACCCTGGCCAACCTGAACCTGCTCGATAGCCATGACGTTCCGAGGGTTCTCAGTCTGTGCGGCGATGACCCCGTGGCGGTGGAACTGGCCGTGGTTATCCAGATGACTTCTCCTGGTGCCCCCAGCGTGTACTACGGCTCCGAGGTCGGCCTAACCGGCGGACGGGACCCGGAGAATCGGAAGGGATTCAACTGGGACGACGCCTCCTGGGATCAGTCGATACTGGACTGCCACCGCGCCCTCATCAAACTCCGTCAAGACCACTCCACCCTGCGGACCGGATCGTTTCGCACCCACGCGGCCGGCCCGGACCTCTATGTCGCGGAGCGGGCTGATGAAGCAGGTCGAATCCTCACGGTAATCAATGCGAGCCGGGTCGCCCAGTCAGCGACTATCACCGACCTCACCGGGACCAGCTTCACGACGCTCTATGGTGAGGGCGGGATAACGTCAGACGGGACCACGGTTCGAGTGGCTGTCGCTCCCCGTACCGCCGTGGTGTGGAAGGTTTCAACCTAGGCCTAATTCACGTTGATCGTGACGGTCGCCGTTGACATCAATCGGGCCGGGTCGCTGACGATGTACGTGAACGTGTCTGTCACTCTTCCACCGTCCCCACTTCGTGGTGGTCTTTGGCGTGGGTAACCCTATTTCGGCAGGATAGCCCGACGCCTCAATGTTTTTTAGACTTCGTCGGTCACTCGGTTTCGTCGACTCGGGACCCTTTGACGAGGGTATCCATCATCATCATCGACACGTCCCGCACGATGACGTCGTCTCGACCAAGTTCCTTCACGCCATCATCGATCATCACGTAGCAATAGGGACAGGACACCGCCACTTCCTGGGCGCCGGTTGCGAGCGCCTCTTCGGCCCGTTCAATGTTGATCTTCTTCCCTGTCTGCTCTTCCATCCAAAAACGCGCTCCGCCGGCTCCACAACACAAGCCCTTGGTACCGTGGCGCGGCATCTCGACGAGTTCGATGTTGCCCGAAGCCATCACCACCTGGCGGGGCGCCTTGTAAACGTCGTTGTGGCGTCCGAGGTAGCAGGGGTCGTGGTAGGTGACCCGCTTGGAGGGCCCGGTCGGCTTGGTCCGTAGCCGTTTGGCGTCGAGCAATTCCGCAAGCATCTGCGTGTGGTGAACAACTTCGTAGTTGCCCTCGAGTTGAGGGTACTCATTGCCGAGCGTATTGAAGCAGTGCGGACACTGCGTGATGATTTTGGTAACGCCGTGGGAGTCCATCGTCTCGATGTTCTGGAGCGCCAGCTGCTGGTAGACGTACTCGTTGCCTGAGCGACGGGCCGGGTCACCGCTGCACATCTCCCTGGCGCCAAGGATGGCAAATTCGATCCCCGCCTCATGCAACAGCCGCGCGGTGGCCTGGGATACGGCCACGTTGCGATCATCGAATGATCCAGCACAGCCAACCCAGAACAGATACTCGGCCGAGTCGACTCCATCCTCGCCAAGGACCGGTACTGGGAACTCGAGGCTCTTCGTCCAGTCGGCTCGATTCGTCTGGCTCAACCCCCAAGGATTTCCCTGGTTCTCCATAGCGACATACGCCTTCCCAAGTTCGGTGGGGAAGTCGGCTTCCATCAACGTCTTGTAGCGACGCATATCGAGGATCTTGTCCAGAATCTCAATGTGCACCGGGCAGATCTCATCGCAGGCACCACACGTCGTGCACGACCACAGCTCTTCCGGGTCAACCCGTTCGAACACCGACGGCGTTTCGATCGAGATGCCGGTGGCCAGAGAAACCGGCGTGGTAACCGGCGTCCGGGCGGTCGATGCGGCCACTTCTCCGACCTTGAGCACCATTTCACGAGGGTCGAGCGGCTTGCCAGTCAGATTGGCGGGGCAGACCGAGGTGCACCGGCCACAGATGGTGCAGGCATCGGTATCAAAGATCTGCTTCCAACTGAAGTCCTCGATAACCGCCGCACCGATCGTCTCGATCTCGTTTTCCATGAGATTGGGAATCGGACGCATCGCCCCCTTCGGGCGATCCTTCGGCGAGAGAAACATATTCGCTGGCGACGTCACCATGTGACGAAGCTTGGTCATTGGAAGGATGATCAGGAAACCGGCGAACGCAGCGGCGTGAGTGATCCAGAAAAGCTGATGTAGCCCCGCGGCCGCCGACCCGGGAATGAGAAACGACAGGGGGTAACCGACAAAGGAGAAGATCTCAAAATCCGGGCGACCGACGAGCGCAATTCGGGCTGCTTCGGTGAGCAAGCCGGTGACCCCAATGAGTGCCAGCACGCCGAGGATGAGTCCGTCTTCAGGCTTGGTCTTGGAGCGGAGGCGCCAGGGACGCTGGCCATACCTTCGGACCAGAGCCCACAACAGACCACCCAAAAAGGCCAGCGACGCACCGTCGAGGATGGCCGAATACACCTGGTAGGTGGTTCCCTGCAGGAACTTCCAACTGATCGGGAGCAGGTGATCAATCTCCAGAGTCACGGTGCCCAGGAACAGCAACAGGAAGCCCCAGTAGACCAGGGCATGCATGAGTCCGGCCGCCCGGTCGCGCATGAGGGTCTTCATGGATAGGCCGGCGACTAGCCGCTTGACGCGCTCTTTCCACTGCCCGGTTCGCCGGTCGGCCCCACCTCGTTGCCAGTTCTCAGCTCGCAGCGAGAACAGATAGAACGTGAGACCGAGAAACCCTGCCACTCCAACATAGAACATCGCCTGGAGCGGCACCCCGATGTTGCCGAAGACCTCCCGGCCCACCTCGGGGACGAAGTGACCCGGCAAGGTACCCAACCACCACAAACCAAGCGTCCCGATAAACGAAGCAAACCCGACTGCGAGTAACAGCTGGCTGGCTTTTCTTGGCATGCTCAACTCCAGGTCATCGGGCTATGGCGAGTCTAAACAGTCACCCGCTCTCCCGACCCCTAATGAGACACGAGTTCGTAGCCAACCATGACGCGGACCGGGCCGGCATCAAAGAAAAACCCGGTGCCGACTGGTTCGGCACCGGGTTCAGAGAATTTCGCCTATTCGGTTATTCCCAGCTCAGCACGAAGCTCCTCGAGTTTGGTATCTGCACCGGCGATCGAGATCGCCTCCCTGAGCTCGTTCTCGGCCCCCTCGGGAGTTGCCTCGCGAAGCTCGGCACGAGCCTTGGCCTGGGACAGTCGGCTCTCGATCTTTTCCTCGACACGCTCAAGGCTCGGTGCCTCCATCTCCATGGATGCGCCAATCGACTCGACAGCGGTGTTGACCGCCTCTTGCATCTTGGCTTGTTGGATCTTGCCGACGAGCTCATACCGCTTGGCGCCGAGCTCTTGCAGACGCATGGCATTCTGCTGGACAGCCTTCTTGGCGTCGTCGGATTGCGTGACAGCAAACTCGTACTGCTCCTTCAGGCCATTGAGGTTGTTCTCAGCCGCCTGCAGCTTCAGCGCTTGAGCGGTGGCAGCTTGGGTCCACTTGGAGACCTGCTCGTCCTGCCCCGCTACTTTGGCCTCTTCGGCCTTGAGCAATGCTTTCTTGGCCATCTCTCGCGATTCGCCGACAGTATCGGCAGCCCTTTCGATCTTCGATTCGAGCTGCGTGCGATGAGCGATGATCTTGGCAGCCTGGTTCCGCAGCGCCTGATCTTGCTTCTTCGACTCGGTTATCGCCTGCTCGATTTCGATCTCGGGATCCATCGCAGCCTCGGCTGTCGAGCGAAACAGCTGCTTGAGGTACCCAATAATTCGTTTCAACATGTTTGTCACAATCCTTCGCTGGCTTACTTCTATCGTACCTGTCACCGACGGCGGCTACGCCCCCGACTGATCGTCTTTCCTCGGGAAGTCTTGGTGGTGCTCGACCGACTCGCCGATCTGGTAACACGCCCGGATCCGCCCAACACGCTACCGCGCCGGGGGGATCGGGGTCCTCGTCCGCCACCAACGGAATAAGGGACTTTCGATCCATCGACGATGACCGAGAAGATATCCATCCATTCGAACCCTCCTCCACCTGAGTGACGGGGAGCCTGCGGGGCGGGCACGGCGTGCCCATCCACGGGAATCGAGGCTGGCTGGGGAGGCGTCGAGGACCGAAGCCGCCTTGCACAGTCCCGGCACACTCCCACGGTTTGGTTGCCTGCAGCAGTTTCAATCTCAACGTCTTCGATTCCCGCCCGGTGGGTTGGGTCGAAGAAGCAGGCCATGGTTCGATCGGTCGGTCTTTCGGGCACTTCATCACCGTTAAGGGTCGCTTCAGCCGCATCGAGTTCCCATCTTGCCTCATCGAGCTGATCCGAAAGCTTCTCCAAGGACTCGAGGTCGGGTGCATCCCGAAGCGCCTCTTCGACCGTTGTGTAGGTTGCCGAGGCGGTGCGAAAGAGCGACTCCGCACTAGCGTCTTCGCTGATTTCAATCGCTGAGCTCAGTTCGACGATGTCGTTGGCCACGAGGTCGACCTGCCGGGCGAGTTCCGTCCGAGCTTCCTCAAGCCGGGCGATCGCCCGGTCTTCCATGCGACGCCTGCTCCGCGCCGAAGCCAGTGCGATGCCTCCGACGCCGAGTACCCCCACGCCCAACAGGACCGCAGCTCCGTTTATACCTCCGGGCCCATCCGCGAATGCCGCAACGGCGGCCGCCAGGTCGTCGTTCGCGCCGAGAGCATCTACGACCCGATCGAGTCGGACGTCAACGCCGCTCGAGTCGAAGTCAAAACTGGCACCGCCGATCGAGTCCGGGGTCAGCACCACCACGCTCCCGAACCCGATACGGGCGAGGAGGCTGTCGGCCAAAGCAGAAGGGTCACTGATGTTGTCGTTGAGCGCAACCAGAAACGGGGCGTCAGCGCCCGCCCGGTCCATCGCTTCCGAGAGCCCCGATTGTGAGTAATCCGATTCGACATAAAACCCATCGTCGAGAAGCGCCTGGCCGATGGCATCGGCATCCTGGGCCAATGCCGGTGCGGCCGCGAAAACACCAGCCAGGGCCAGAACGGGAAGGAGAATCAAACGCCGCATCAGCGAAACCCTACCAACGTCAATAGTTGGAACTAAGCGCCGGCGACGATCGATTCGTTACGGACCGCCCCGCGGATCGCAATCGCGACCGGTAGCTCGACGACGAATCTCGACCAACCGTCAACTCGTTCGTACCGGATCGTCCCGGCCATGTCTTCGAGTAGCGTGCGAACAATCG
>JAGXFS010000087.1 GCA_024637275.1 Acidimicrobiia bacterium | reverse complement strand
GTTGGCGCCATCGGCGTCAAGGTGTGGGTCTACAAGGGCGACGTTGTCACGACGCTGAAAGCGACCCGTGAGAAGATTGCTGCTGAAGCCCAGCTGGCATCAGGCGCACGCGGCCGTATGGTTCCTGCCAAGGCTCGCGCCGAGCAGGCGGCCGGCGGCGAAAAGAAGCCACGTCTCATCGAGGCCGGTGGCGGCAAGCGTCTTATCGAAGCTGGTGGCGGCAAGCGGAAAGAATTTGCCAAGGCCGAGGCTGAAGAACCGCGCGTAATGAGTGCTGACGAAGCCGAATCGGTCTACAAAGAAGAGATGTCTGACGTAGACAATCCGCCCATCGCCGCAGACCTGGCCGTTGAAGTGGACGACGCAGACGACGTGACTGAAACTGCTGAAGCTGAGGTCGAGGCCGTCGAGGCTCCGGAGGCGGTCGAGGCTCCGGAGGCGGTTGCGGAAGCTGCGCCCGCAGTTGAGGTCGCAGCCGAGACCCCTGCCGAAGATCCGGCCGAGGCTCCGGCGGAAACCGAAGATGTCGCCGCGGATGCAGAAGAAGTCAAAGGAGACGAGTAGCCCATGTTGATGCCGAAGCGGACCAAGTACCGCAAAGTTCATCGCGGCAAGCGACGGGGCCCGGCCAAGGGCGGCACCAAGGTGTCGTTCGGCGATTACGGACTCCAGGCCCTCGAGGCCGGTTGGATCACAGCCCGCCAGATCGAGTCGTCACGTGTTGCGATCACCCGAACCATCCGTCGTGGTGGGAAGGTGTGGATCCCGATCTTTCCCGACAAGCCGGTGACCGCCAAACCGGCGGAAACTCGCATGGGATCAGGCAAAGGAAGCCCGGAGTTCTGGGTTGCCGTTGTGAAGCCTGGTCGGGTTCTCTTCGAGCTCTCGGGTGTACCCGAGGACCTCGCTCGCGAAGCCATGCGCAAGGCCGGGCACAAAATGCCGGTCAAGACTCGTTTTGTCACACGGGAGGACTCGTGAACGCCAAAAAACTACGGGAACTGTCGGACGAGGAGTTGGACGTTCAACTGGTGGAAGCAAAGCGCGAGTTGTTCAACCTGCGTTTTCAGCTCGCCACGAACCAGCTCGACAACACCGCCCGGATCGGCCATGTCAAAAAGGACATCGCTCGAATCCTGAGCGTTGCCCGCGAATCGGAAATCAAGAGATGGGCTGCATCGCAGCTCGGTAAGGAAGGTGCGTGATGACTGAGCGCAACGCCCGCAAGGTGCGGCAAGGCATCGTCGTCAGCGACGCGCGTGACAAAACCGTTACCGTCGAGATCGTGGACTCGGTCCGCCATCGCAAGTACGGAAAAGTTATGCGCCGGAGCAAAAAATTCCACGTGCACGACGAGACGAACGATGCTCGCAATGGCGACACGGTCCGCATCGTCGAGACCCGTCCGCTTTCGAAGTCTAAGCGCTGGCGCATCGAAGAAGTTGTGGAGCGTGCCAGATGATTCAGCAGGAATCACGACTCAAAGTCGCTGACAACAGTGGCGCGAGAGAAGTTCTGTGCATCCGGGTTCTCGGTGGCTCGAAGCGGCGTTACGCCCGCGTGGGTGATGTCATCGTGGCAACCGTCAAAGAGGCTCTTCCTGGCGCCAACGTGAAGAAGGGCGAGGTTGTCAAAGCTGTCGTCGTTCGCACGGCCAAGGAAAGCCGACGTGCTGACGGTACGTACATCCGTTTTGATGACAACGCCTGCGTCGTCATCGACGACAACCGTCAACCTCGGGGGACCCGTATCTTCGGCCCCGTGGGACGCGAACTGCGCGATGCCAAGTTCATGCGCATCGTGTCGTTGGCTCCGGAGGTGATCTGAGTGAGGCTCAGAGTTGGTGACACGGTGAAGGTTATCGCCGGCAAAGACCTCGGCAAAGAGTCGAAGATCGCCAAGGTGTACCCGGATCGCAACAAGATCATCGTCGAGAATGTGGCCACGGCCAAGCGGCATGAGAAGGTCAACCCGCAGGTGCAGAACAGCGGCGGGATCATTGACAAAGACATGCCGATCGACGCCTCGAACGTGATGATCGTGTGTAAGAAGTGTGGGCCTACCCGCATCGGCATGAAAGTGACCGGTACCGGCAAGACCCGCGTATGTCGTAAATGTGGAGTAGAGCTATGACACCTCGCCTCAAAACCAGGTACAACGAAGAAATCGCTCCGGCGCTGTTCAAAGAACTCGGTGTCGCCAACCGGATGCTCGTCCCCACCTTCGAAAAGATCGTCGTTAACGTCGGTTGTGGTGAGGGTTCGGCAGACCGCAAGGTCATCGACGGCGTGATGGAAGATCTCTCGATCATCACCGGGCAGAAGCCCCGGGTGAACCAGTCTCGCAAGTCGATCGCCAACTTTAAGTTGCGCGACGGCCAGTCAGTGGGAGCGTCAGTGACGATGCGCGGTGACCGGATGTGGGAGTTCCTCGATCGTTTGATCGCGGTGGCTATCCCACGTATCCGAGACTTCCGCGGTTTGAACCCGACCTCATTCGACGGGCGTGGCAATTACACGTTCGGCGTTACCGAGCAGCTCATCTTCCCGGAAATCGATTACGACAAGGTCAGTGCGATTCGCGGCATGGACATCACGATTGTGACGTCGGCGCAGACGGACGCCCACGGCAAAGCCCTCCTGGACGCGTATGGCTTTCCGTTCCGCAAGCAGCCGGTTCAGGTGTAGGAGAATTACATGGCAAAAAAATCAATGATCGCGAAGCAGCAACGGAAGCCGAAGTTCGAAGTACGCGGCTACAACCGTTGCAAGCGCTGCGGCCGGCCTCGCGCCTACCTGCGGAAGTTCGGCATGTGCCGTATCTGCGTGCGTGAACTGGCGTTGCGCGGTGAGCTTCCAGGCGTGCGAAAGGCTTCGTGGTAACTCATGATGACTGATCCGATCGCCGACATGCTGACTCGCATTCGAAACGCGAATGCCGTTAGCCAGGAGGAAACGGGAATGCCGTCCTCCAAACTCAAAGAGACCATTGCCGACCTGCTGGTCGCCGAAGGCTACCTCGACGGGTATGAGGTAAAACCTGCTGGACCCGGGCGCGAGCTCAAGGTCACGCTCCGATATGGTGCGAACCAGGAACGCGTGATCCAGGGGATTCGTAGGATTTCGACCCCGGGTCGTCGGGTATACGCGTCGGCTACCAAGCTGCCGCGCGCTCAGGGTGGACTTGGTGTCGTAGTTGTTTCGACGTCCCAGGGTCTCATGCCCGACCGTGAGGCACGCCGTCGCAAGCTCGGTGGCGAGCTCATCTGCGAGGTGTGGTGACATGTCACGTATAGGCAAAGCCCCCGTTGTCATCCCTTCGGGCGTTGACGTGGCCATAAAAGGCTCGACGGTGGAAGTAAAAGGCCCGAAAGGGTCAATGGAACGGACCTTTTCGGACCGGATCGCCATCGTGGTCGAGGAAGGCGAGGTGCGCGTCGCCCGGTCGACCGACGAGCCGCGCGATCGTGCCCAACACGGACTCGTGCGGGCTTTGATCGCCAACATGGTCGCCGGCGTGTCCGAGGGTTACGTAAAGAATCTTTCCCTCGAAGGAGTCGGATATCGAGCCGCCATGAAGGGATCGAGCCTTGAGCTCCAGGTTGGCTTCAGCCACCCGGTTCTCATGGATCCTCCCGATGGCATCACGATTGAGGTCCCCGAACCGACCAAGATCAACATTTCCGGAATCGACAAAGAACTGGTTGGACAAGTCGCGGCAGACATCCGCAGCGTCCGGCCGCCGGAGCCTTACAAGGGCAAAGGAATCCGTTACGTCGGTGAATATGTCCGGCGCAAGGCCGGTAAGGCAGGTGTAGCCCGATGAGTAGACCTAAAACCCGCGCCGCGGCGAGAGTCCGCCGGCATCGCCGGGTACGCAAAAAGCTGCTTGGGACGACTCAGCGTCCTCGCCTGGCGGTATTCCGTTCGAACAAGTACATCTACGCCCAGGTCATCGACGACAATCAGGGTCATACCCTCGCCGCGGCTTCTTCCAAGGAGTCGGCGGTTGGTACGGCCCTCAATGTCGAAACGGCCGCACAGGTGGGAACATTGCTCGCAACCCGGGCCAAAGAGGCTGGCATAACGTCGGTGGTCTTCGACCGGGGCGGATACCCGTACCACGGTCGGGTAAAGGCATTAGCCGACGCAGCGCGCGCCGCAGGATTGGAGTTCTAACCATGGCACGACAGGAAGACTCAGCATTCGACGAACGAGTCGTCGAGATCAACCGGGTAGCCAAGGTTGTCAAGGGTGGACGTCGGTTCTCATTTACGGCCCTGTGTGTCGTTGGTGATGGGAAAGGCAAAGTTGGCATCGGCTACGGAAAAGCCAAGGAAGTCCCGGCCGCCATCCAAAAGGGTATGGAAAATGCCCGCCGGGAGATGATTCTCGTACCGATGGCCGGTCAGACTTTGATTCACAAAATCGTTGGTGAGCATGGCGCATCGCGCGTTCTGTTACAGCCTGCCGCTCCTGGTACCGGGGTAATCGCCGGTGGATCAGTCCGTCAGATTCTTGAAGCCGCCGGCATCAAAGACGTGTTGGCGAAATCACTCGGTTCTCCGAGCCATCTCAACACGGCCAAAGCGACGATGAACGGTCTGGTCGGCCAGCGCCGCCCCGACGTAATCGCCCGACTCCGTGGCAAGACACCCGAAGAGGTCGCTCCTCCCGGTCTGCTCGCCGCCTATCGCTCCACCGAGATGGTGCGAGCGCATGAAGGTAAATAGTCATGGCTAAAGCACTAAAAGTAACGCTCACCAAGAGCACCATCGGCGAGAAGCCGAAGAACCGGGCTACGGTCCGAGGACTCGGGTTGCGCCGGATGCATCAGACGGTTGAGCATGACGACACTCCGGTGATCCGGGGCATGGTTCATGCAGTTGCACATCTCGTGACTGTGGAAGAGAAGTAAGGAACGACATGGGACAGCTACAGCTACATCACTTGCGACCACCAGATGGGTCGAAGAAGACCAAGATTCGCGTCGGACGCGGCGAAGGTGGCCGACGGGGTAAGACTGCCGGCCGTGGTACCAAGGGTACCAAGGCTCGTAACACCGTTCGTCCTGGCTTCGAAGGTGGCCGCGTGCCATTGCAGCGTCGGATCCCGACGTTGCGAGGGTTCAAGAACCCCAACAAGGAAGTGTTTGCGGTCGTGAACGTTGAGGATCTCAACATGTTCGCTGCCAACAGCACCGTGACGTCGGCCACCCTGAAGGCTGATGGACTCGCTAAAAAGAAGGGTCGCGTCAAGGTTCTTGGCGATGGCGAGATTGATCGCGCACTCAAGGTGCAGGTCCATGCGGTCTCCGCCTCGGCGAAGACCAAGATCGAAGCTGCCGGTGGCTCGGTAGAGATCATCGACTAGCGGCGTTCCCGGAACGTCATAACTGCCTGGAGAAGGGCCCGTACGAAATATGCTCGCTGTTTACCGCCACATGTTCACCATTCCGGATCTTCGCAAGAAGATCCTGTTCACCCTGATGGTCTTCGTGATCTATCGGTTCGGTGCCGCAGTGACGGTTCCCGGCGCTGATCTCGAACAGCTCAAAGCGTTCCAGGAGTCGGCCAACGACCTCGGCATCGTCGGGTTGCTGAACTTGTTCTCTGGTGGTGGACTCGAGCAATTCTCGGTGTTTGCACTCGGGATTCTCCCGTACATCACATCAAGCATCATCATGCAGCTGCTGACGGTGGTCATTCCGCGTTTGCAGAAGCTCCAGGAAGAGGGACAATCAGGGCAAAAGGTCATCACCCAGTGGACTCGCTACCTGACCGTCATCCTGGCGCTCCTGCAGTCGACCACTATCTCGTTCCTCTTCAGCAGAGGTCAGCTCACCGGTGGCTTCCAGCTGGTTTCCGAGTGGAACTGGTGGCGGGCGTCGCTCATCGTGTTGACGATGACCGCCGGCACGGCCCTCATCATGTGGCTCGGCGAGCAGATCACGGCCAGGGGTGTTGGCAACGGAATGTCGTTGCTCATCTTCATCTCCATCATTAGCCAGCTGCCAACCCAGTTCGGCTTCATTTTCACGCAGACCGTCGGGTCGCTAAATAACCCGGCAGCCCGCTGGACGCCGTTTCTCCTGATCATGGCGATCTTCCTCATCATGATCGTCGCCATCCTCTACGTGGACCAGGGCCAGCGCAGGATCCCGATTCAGTTCGCCAAGCGCGTGCGGGGACGACGCGTCTACGGTGGCAACTCGACCTATATCCCGCTCAAGGTGAATACCGCTGGTGTGATTCCAGTCATCTTCGCGTCGTCGGTTCTGACATTCCCGGCGCTGCTCGTCACCCTGATTCCCTCGGACGAGAACCGGATTCTTTTGACGGTTCGCGCTTGGGTTGATCAGAACCTTGGTCTCCAGGGTGGCACGACCTGGTTCTACATCATTCTGCTGTTCTCGCTGGTCGTGTTCTTTACGTACTTCTACACGGCTATCCAGTTCGATCCAAAGAAGCAAGCCGACATCCTCCAACGCCAGGGCGGTTTCGTACCCGGCGTCCGGCCAGGTACGGCGACCGAGCGTCACCTCGAGCACATTCTGAATCGGATCACCCTCCCGGGAGCCTTGTTCCTCGGCATCATCACGATCGCTCCATCGCTCGTCGGTCTCGCCTACGGAATCACCGTGGCTTTCTCGGGTGTCTCGCTGCTCATCGTTGTTGGTGTGGCCCTTGAGACCATGAAACAGATCGAGTCTCAGCTCACGCTGCGGAATTATGAAGGCTTTCTCACGTAATGAAACTGTTATTTCTTGGTCCTCCAGGCGCCGGCAAGGGAACTCAGGCCGTCCGGACGGCCGAGCGCCTCGGCATCCCGCACATCGCCACCGGAAACATGCTCCGTGAGGCCGTGGCGGCCGGGACCGAACTCGGGCTCTTAGCGAAAGAAGTCATGGCTCGCGGTGATCTGGTGTCTGACGATCTGGTTATCGCCATGCTGGAGGATCGCATCGCCCGACCGGATGCTGCCACCGGATTCATTCTGGATGGTTTCCCCCGCACGATCGCGCAGGGAGAAGCCCTCGCCGAGCGTCTGGGCGACGAGGCGCTTGATGGTGCCGTGTACATCGGCGTCGAGGACGACGAAATCGTCCGGCGAATTTCCGGACGTCGTACGTGCCCCAATCAGCACGTCTATCACGTTGATGACAACCCTCCCGAAGTCTCCGGCATTTGTGACGTAGATGGAGAAGCCCTGGTTCAGCGTGACGACGACGCCGAACATGTTGTTCGCAATCGACTCCTGGTGTATCGCGAACAGACGGAACCGCTCGTCGAGTTCTACTCGAGCCGAGGCTTGAGAATCCACCCGGTCAACGGACTGGGAGATCTCGACGAAATCGAGGCCGCCATTGCGGCTACGCTCGATATCTGATGATCACCATCAAGAAACCGGAGCAGTTTGAACGCATGGCTCGCGCCGGTTTGGCGGTGGCAGCCGTTCATCGGGCGGTCCGGCGGGCGGCCAAACCGGGAGTCACCACCCACCAACTGGACACCATTGCGGCCGAGGTTCTCAAAGAGCATGGCTGTGTGCCTTCCTTCTTGAACTATCACGGTTTCCCCGCCACCATTTGCACGTCTCCGAACGACGTCATCGTGCACGGGATTCCCAATGACGTACCCCTCGAGGAAGGCGATGTCCTGTCGGTGGACGCCGGAGCCATCTTTGAGCGGTACCACGCCGACGCGGCGATCACGTTTGGCGTTGGAGTAGTGGCTCCCGAGGTCCGCCAACTCATCGACAGTACGGAAGAGGCCATGTGGGCAGGGATCAAGGCCGTCGAGCCCGGCGCCCGGATTGGTGACATCGGGGCAGCAGTTCAGGCGGTGGGCGACCGGCACGGGTACGGAATCGTCCAGGAGTACGTCGGTCATGGAATTGGTCTGAACATGCACGAAAAACCCAATGTGCCGAACTTCGGGAGAGCCGGATCAGGCATGAAATTGCGCGAAGGGATGGCGATCTGCATCGAGCCGATGTTCAACCTGGGAACGCATGAAACGTTCGTCGAGGAGGACCAATGGACGGTGCGCACGGCCGACGGTTCGATGTCTGCGCACTGGGAACACACGGTGGCGCTAACGCCTGATGGGGTGAGGGTGCTCACCGCTCAACCTGAATTGCAAGCGGATTTGTGGGGGACCGGCTAACGCGGCTAACCTCAATGTTCGGTCCTGGACCCCGTTTTGTTGTGCCTCCATCGATGTGGCGCCGTTGACGAGGTTCTGATCGGACCACAGGTCGAGTGTCTCGCCACCATAGCCCCGGATATAGCCCGAGGTGCGTGTTTTGGGCGGATACCACGGAACTGGAGAGCAGGAATGAAGGTACGGCCTTCAGCAAAGAAGATGTGTGAAAAGTGTCGGATCATCCGGCGGCGCGGCCGCGTATGGGTGATCTGCCCCAATCCACGCCACAAGCAGCGTCAGGGGTAGTGACAGATGGCTCGTATTGCAGGAGTCGACCTTCCGAGGGAAAAACGACTCGAAATCGCCCTCACCTATATTTTCGGTATCGGACGGACTCGTTCGCTACAGATGATCGAAGAACTCGGCCTCGACGCCGGGACGAAAGTCCGTGACCTCACCGAGGACGAAATCCTCAAGATTCGTCGCTACATCGATCAGAACTTCCGCATCGAAGGCGACCTGCGACGTGAAATCAGCCAGAACATCAAGCGCAAGGTTGAGATCGGCTCCTATCAGGGGATCCGGCACCGACGCGGTCTTCCGGTTCGGGGACAGCGAACCCACACGAATGCGCGCACCCGCAAAGGCAAGCGAGTTGCCATTGCCGGTAAGAAAAAAGTAACTAAGTAGTGTCGGTGGAGGATTCCTGTGACTGATCAGCAACGACGCGTTCGTCGACGCGAGCGAAAGAATATCGCTCACGGCGTGGCCCACGTGAAAGCAAGTTTCAACAACACGATTATCAACATCAGCGACCAGTCGGGTAACACCGTCGTGTGGACGTCCGGTGGCTCGGTGGGCTTCAAAGGTTCCCGCAAGTCGACGCCGTACGCCGCTCAGGTGGCTGCCGAAGAGGCCGCCCGTCGGGCGGGTGAACACGGTATCCGCAAGCTCGATGTCATCGTGTCCGGATCAGGTTCGGGTCGTGACACGGCCGTTCGTACCCTCCAGAACATGGGAATGGAAGTAACCGGCATCAGCGACATCACCCCGTCGCCGCATAACGGTTGCCGTCAGAAGAAGCGGAGGAGAGGCTAAATGGCCCGGTATACAGGTCCAACGCACAAGCCTTGTCGCCGCGCCGGCACGCCGCTTTGCCAGTCAAAGAAGTGCCCGGTCGACAAGCGTCCGTATCCTCCCGGCGAGCATGGCAAGGGTCGGGTTCGCGAAACTGACTATCTCATCCAGCTGCGTGAAAAGCAGAAGCTGCGCGTGATGTACGGCATTCTGGAGCGTCAGTTCCGCAACTACTACGAACTAGCGAACAACCAGACGGGCATCACCGGCGAAAATTTGCTGCGGATCCTTGAGAGTCGCCTCGACAATGTCGTGTGGCGGGCGGGCTTGACTTCCACCCGGGCCCAGGCGCGTCAGCTCGTCAACCATGGCCATTTCATGGTCAACGGCAAGAAGGTCGACATTCCGTCGTACCGGGTCCGGTCAGGCGACGTCCTCAGCATGCGCG
>JAGXFS010000086.1 GCA_024637275.1 Acidimicrobiia bacterium | reverse complement strand
GTTCGGCGACGACGTTGCCGAGATCCTGTCCAGGGTTGGTGGGCGAGTCGTCGGTGTCGGCCACTCGATGGGCGGAACTGCGCTTTTGCAGAGTGCTCTCGTCGCCCCGGAGAGGTACCTCGGTCAGGTGCTCGTCGAACCAATTGTCTTTCCGCCATCAACATTCGACTCCCTGAATCATCCACTGGTGGTCGGCGCCTCGCGCCGCCGGAGGGAATTCGATTCAGCAGCCGACGCGGTGGACAACTTCGCAGACAAGGCGGTGTTCTCCATGTGGGTCGTTGACGCGCTGGCTGCCTACGTAGAAGGCGGCCTCGTACCGAAAGATGACAAGTGGGTTTTGGCCTGCGAACCTCGGCACGAAGCTGACGTGTTCTCAAGGTCAGGGTCGGACGGCGTTTATGGTCGCCTCGAAGAATTGGCAATCCCGATCTGGCTGGTGGTGGGAGAGGACACCGATACCTACCCGCCCGGATATGTGGAGATACTCCGGGACCGGATCGCCGGAGCGCAACTCGCCTATGTCGCCGGGGCGGGGCACTTTGTTCCGATGGAACAGCCAGGAAAGCTGGCGTCCGTGATCATGAGCGCGCTGGGTCGATTCGAGCGTGAATCATGAGCCTGCCAAGGCCCTAACATTGTCTGTCATGTTTTCTCCTTCCACGGTCGAAGCGCTTGGATCCCAACTCGGGGCGGGCGACGCCGCGAGTTACCGGGTAGCCAGAGCTAGCGTCCGGGTCGATCCGCTCTCCCTGGTTCGCTCCGGCGCTCATCTGTTTCCCTTCGCGGCCTATTTTGGGCGGCCCAACCTCGATGAGGCGGGCGGACTTGGGGTTGCCTGGCGGTCTGACGGTGTCGATGGTGACTCGAGGTTTGCTGACCTGACTCAGCAGTTGGAGTCCTGCTTGATTGACGAGCGGGCATTCACAGGGATTTCGTACCTTCCCGAAGGTGGTCTGGGATCTGAGTGGGACGGTTTCGGACCGGCCGTCTCGGTTATTCCAATCATCAGCGTGATTGGTACGCCTGAGGCCTCAGAACTGGTCGTGGTTCTACCGCCAGGGCGGACGTGGGCGCCGCTGGCTGAGGTCCTGTCACGGTTGGTTGATCCGGGCCGGCCAGCAACCGGTCGTACAACCGATCTGTCAATAGAGTCCCGGCCAGCCCCTACCGAATGGGAAGAGTCGGTAGCCAATGCTGTGGAATCTATCAACGCCAAGACCGTCGACAAGGTCGTCATGGCGCGGTCAGTTCTGGTGACGTCTGACGTTCCCTACCGGCCGTTTGACCTCGTGTCCCGCCTCCGCCTCACCTACCCCGAGTGCTACGTGTTCGGCTGGCAGGAAGGGGGGAGCGTCTTCGTTGGTGCTTCACCGGAGCTGCTTGTCGAGCGGCGCGGAGATCAGGTTCGGTCGCATCCGCTAGCCGGCTCGGCGCCGCGGGGGAGCAACGAGGATGAGGATCGGGCGTTCGGGGAGTTGCTCATGTCGTCAGGCAAGGATCGGCGCGAGCATCGGTTCGTCGTTGATGACATCACCGAACGGCTGGAGGCAATCACCACGGGTTTGCATGTGGATCACAGCCCGTCGCTCCGCAAGACAGCCCACGTTCAACACCTGTCAACGGAGGTTAACGGCACGCTGATGCACTCGACGCATGTCATCGACCTCGCAGGGCTCCTTCATCCAACGCCGGCCGTCGGGGGGAGTCCCCGGGACGAAGCCAACCGGTTCCTCGCCAAGGAGGAGGTCATTGACCGGGGTTGGTATGCCGGTGCCGTTGGGTGGGCGAATCGCCAGGGTGACGGAGAGTTGGCAATCGCGCTCCGATGTGCGCTCATCCAGGGGCGGACTGCGCTCTTGTACGCCGGAGCTGGAATCGTGGGAGATTCGGTTCCCGCCGCCGAGTTGGAAGAAACCCGGCTGAAGTTCCGAACCATGATGAGCCTCCTCGCTGAGGCCTAGACTCCTCGATCCGGATCAGATCCTGTCGAGTAGCTCTCTATGGAGCGCGACGTTTTTGGTGCGGTCGGTTTTGATGTAGATGACCTTCACGCCGTTCGGTGTCGTGAGGTGACCGATGAAGTCTTCGACCGTGGCCGGCTGCACGACGGTGGCACCCATCCCTTCGGCCAGAGACACCAGGTCGGCGCCGTGGGGTGTGGCGAGTAGATGCTCGAAATGCTCCGGGTAGTCCGCTTGGGGGAGGAAATGAAAGATCCCGCCACCGTTATTGTCGATCAGAACAATGGTGATCGAAAGTCCCAGGCGGCGGGCACTCACGAGGGCGGTGGCGTCGTGAAGGAACGCCACGTCGCCGATGAGCAGGTACGTTGGTCGGCCATCAGCTGCCACCCCGAGCGCCGTGGAAATGACACCGTCGATACCGTTTGCTGCTCGATTGGCGAAAACCCGGATCGGGCGATCCTGGACACCGAAGAACAGATCAACGTCGCGAATCGGCATCGAGGACGAGACAACCAGAGAAGACCCGTCCACGATTCCATCTGCCATGGCGGCGGCCACGGCAGGCTCTGATGGCCATGGCAGGGTTCCTAGCGCTTCCAGGGCACCCGACTCGGCCTCCGCCCAGACGGTTCGCCATTGCGGCGCAGCTGGTTCGACCAGGTCCACGAGTCGTCGAGCAGTATCCGTGGTCTCTGCCCGGACTATGACCGAAGCACTGGACGTGGCCTCACGCCAGCTGCCCGCATCAATCCATATTTGCGCCACGTCGGTGGCCGCCAGCCAGGTCCATAGGGCTTTGGATGTGGGGATTGGGCCGAACCGGAGCACGACGTCAGGTCGCAGGTCGGCGTCCAGACGGCCCGACCTGGCGAGAGCATCGCCCATTCCGACTACTTGCTCGACCGGGTGGTGACCAGCCCGTAACCCGGACAGCGGGTCAGCCAGGATGGGAGCTCCGAGGGCCTCGGCCAGTTCGACCAGTGCAGCGGGGGTCTCCGGGTCGCTTGAAGGTCCTGCCACCATAAGGACCTTCTTCGAACTCACCTGGCGGGCGATGGCCAGCAGAGCACCGTCGGCGGCGATGAGTGTGCCAAGGTGGACGGTAGGTGTTGCCGGCGGCGGGGGCGCGGTTTCGTCGGAAGCCTGCTGTGCCAGCGGATCCCGGAATGCCAGATTGAGGTGGACCGGTCCCGCCGGACTTTCCTGGGCGATGGTCCATGCCTGGGTGGCCAAACGAACGGCGTACCGGGCTGGATCGGCGGCAGGGTCGGGGGGAGCAGCATCATGCGTCCACTTGGCAGACGTTCCGTACAGTCCGGCCTGATCGATGGTCTGGGGTGCGCCGGTGTCGCGCAGTTCCTGAGGTCGGTCGGCGGTAAGGATGACCAGCGGGATGTGCGATAGTCGCGCTTCGGTGGCCGCTGGTGAGTACTCCGTCGCAGCGGTGCCCGAGGTTGAGATCAACGCAACCGGTCGTTGGGTGGCGCGAGCCATTCCGAGCGCAAAGAAGGCAGCGCTGCGCTCGTCGAGGTGAACCGAAATCTCCAGACCGGCCGTTTCGGCAGCGGCGATAGCCAGGGGAGTATTACGTGAACCGGGACTGAGCGCTACATGCGCAAGGCCCAGGTCACGCAGAGCGCCGAGTAACGGCATGGAGAATTGGTAGTTTCTGTTTGGCACCGGGTCAGGCTAGTTGGCCGATATGCCACGCTTGAGCCCGGGGTGGCACAATGGGTGGGTGAGCGCCCTGATCGGATTGCACGGATTTACTCAGGCAGGTCGAATGTTCGACGAACTGTCTCATTACTTGCCTCGCCATATTGAAGCTCCCGATCTACCTGGCCATGGAGGTTCGAGTGACCTCCCGACGACGTTCGAGTCGGTCACCAGCTTGATCGAGTGGCTGGCGGCCGAAGAACCTCCGGTGCTCATCGGGTACTCGATGGGAGGTCGACTGGCGCTCCGCTACGCACTCGAGCGACCTGTTGAGCGTTTGGTGTTGATTTCGGCCGGACCCGGCATCGGCGACGCAGCGGCGCGGGATGACCGCCGCCAGAGCGACGAGCGTCTCGCCGCGACGTTGACAGACGACGGCACTGAGGCCTTCGTCGATCAGTGGCTTGCCAATCCACTGTTCGCCGGTCTTGGCAAGCGCCATGAGATCTGGCGGGCGGTCGATCGGGAGACACGTTTGCTGAACTCCGCCCAGGGTCTGGCATCAGCACTGGTCGGTTTTGGCCAAGGAACGCAGCCTTATCTTGGCGACCGGTTGTCCGATTTGGCTGTGCCGACGCTCATCGTTGCCGGTGCCGATGATCCAAAGTATGTGGCCATTGCCAGGTCGATGCACGCCGCCATTAAGGACTCACAGTTGGCGATTATCGAAGGGGCGGGCCATGCCGTAGTGGGGGAAGCACCCGCCGAACTTGGCGATCGCATAAGCCATTTCCTCTATCAGTGACCTGAGTGCCTCAGGCCGATGCCCCCAACGCCAATGAGAACGCGACGAGGAGTTGGAGTCGGGCAGTTCCCTTGAGCGCGCCGATGAGGGCAACGCCTGAGGTTTCGCTGTAGATGGTCCGCACCAAACCAACCCCCCAGGGCAGCCAGAAAACGGCGATCAAGGTGGCCAGTGGGGTGAGACGAAGTGTTCCGAAGATCGTGATGGCAACGAAGGTGCCGTAGATCAGTCCCGCATAGAGCTGTTTGGTTCTCGGGCGGCCGAGTATGACAGCCAGGGTGCGTTTCCCAACTGCCCGGTCGGTCTCGATATCGCGAATGTTGTTGGCCACCAGAATGGCCGTGACGAGAAACCCCATGGGGATGGCGAGAAGCCAGGCATCGAGCGGAAAAGTCTGATCGTGCACGAACCGTGAACCCACGGTAGCGACGATGCCGAAGAAGAGGAACACAAACACCTCACCGAGGCCGCGGTACCCGTATGGTCGGGGCCCGCCGACATAACCAAGCCCCGCCAGGATGGAGGCGACTCCGATGACCGCGATAATCCAGCCGGCGATGGTGATCAGCCAGATGCCTGCGAGAGCCGCGACTCCGAACGTCAGTGCGGTAGCCGTCCACATCTGTCGCTCCGTAATGACACCGGTTGCAACCATGCGGGTTGGGCCGATGCGCTCCTCAGTATCAGCGCCCCGTTTGGCGTCCGAGGCGTCGTTGGCGAAGTTGGTGGCTACCTGGATGGCGACCGAACCCAGGGCGGCGGCAAGAAACGCATCCCAGCGAAATACTCCGTCTCCACTGGCCAGTCCGCCAGCCACCAGCACGGGTGCGAGAGCGGCCCATAACGTGGCCGGCCGGGCCGCTTGGATCCACGGGGAATTCACTGTCAGAAGTGCCAGGGGAAGCGGCTGTAGTCCTGATCGCGCTTTTCAAGGAACGCGTCTCGACCTTCCTGAGCCTCGTCGGTCCCGTACGCCAGTCGGGTGGCTTCGCCGGCAAACAGTTGCTGGCCAACCAAACCTTCATCTGGAAGGTTGAAGGCGTACTTGAGCATCCTGATCGCCGTCGGGCTTTTGCCGTTGATCGCCTCGGCGTACTCGAGCGCGGCTTTCTCGAGGTCCTCGTGGTCAACGACCAGGTTGACCATGCCCATCCGATACGATTCTTCTGCGTCATGGTCGCGCCCGATGAAGAAGATCTCTCTGGCGAACTTCTGGCCGACCTGCCTGGCGAGCAAAGCCGACCCGTAGCCACCGTCGAAGGAAGCGACGTCGGCATCCGTTTGTTTGAAGATGGCGTGCTGGCGTGAGGCAATGGTCAGATCGCAAACCACGTGCAGCGAATGCCCACCTCCCGCTGCCCAACCGGGCACTACGGCAATGACCGGTTTTGGCATGAAGCGGATGAGTCGCTGGACCTCGAGGATATGGAGCCGACCGAGCCGGGCGGGGTCCGGGCCTTGGTCGCCCTCGTATTTGTAACCGTCTTTGCCGCGGATGCGTTGGTCGCCTCCCGAGCAGAAGGCCCACCCGCCGTCCTTGGGGGATGGACCATTGCCGGTCAACAGCACACAGCCGACGTCGCTGGTCATCCGGGCATGGTCGAGCGCCCGAAATAATTCGTCGACCGTATGGGGGCGAAAAGCGTTGCGTACCTCGGGCCGGTTGAAGGCGATGCGCACGGTTCCATGGGCTCTGGCGCGGTGATAGGTGAGGTCGGTGAAGTCGAACCCATCCACCTCGTCCCATGCTTGCGGGTCGAACAACTCGGAAACCATGATCGTCCTTTGCGCGTCAGGCAGATACTGTAGATGCTGTGATTGAAGACTGGTTATCTGACGCAGCTGCTGTCGACCCTGAACGCACGTTTCTTATCATCGATGGAGCAGCGCATTCGTTCGCCGAAGTCGACGATCGGGCGGCTCGCATGGCCGGTGGGTTGCTTGATGTCGGAGTGACTCGGGGGGACCGCGTTGCCTTGTGGGCAAACAATGACCTGGCGACGGTCGTGGCGCTCTTTGCTATATGGCGAGTAGGAGCGGCCTGTGTCCTCGTGAATACTCGACTCACCGAACCCGAAGTCGTGGATCAACTCGCCGAGTCGGCCGTATCGTTCATTGTTGATCCACACGGTCGAGAGTGGTTGGTGCCTTCGATCAATCTTCAACTAACGGGCCAGCCCCATCGGGGCTCGCCACACGAACCAGCCAGCGAGTGTCTGATCGTATTTACGTCGGGATCTGGCGGACAGGGGAGAGGCGTCGTCCTCAGCTGGGAGAACGTCGATGCCGGCCAAGCCGCGTCCGCTCGACATCTCGGCCACACTTCCGAGGACGTGTGGCTGGCCGTTCTGCCCGTTTTTCATGTCGGCGGTGCCGCAATTCTGGTCAGATGCGCTGCTCGACGTTCCACGGTGCTCCTGCATGACCGCTTCGAGGCGGAGGCGGTTGCCGCTGGACTCGGTCAGGCGACCCTCGCGTCATTCGTCGCTACCCAGCTGGCAACGGTTCTCGACTTTGACGAGCGGCATTATGACGTGCGGGCGGTCCTGGTAGGAGGTGGGCCCGCCAAACAGTCCCTCCTTGATCGTGCGTATGCCCGCGGATTGGGTGTGCTCTCGACCTACGGGATGACCGAAGCAGGTTCTCAGATCGCCACATCGGTAGTCGGAGAGGCTCCCCGGCGTTTGGTGGTGCCGATTCCTGGAGCCGAGATGCGCCTGGTGGATGGTAACGAAATCCAGGTGCGCGGTCCCATGGTCACCGGCACGTATCTCGACGCTCCAGCCCGCTCGGATGACGGCTGGTTCGTTACAGGCGATCGCGGCGAGTCTGTCGACGGTGGCTTCCGCATTACCGGCCGCACGTCGGACGTGATTATCAGCGGGGGCGAGAACGTGATGGCCGAAGAGGTCAAGGAAGCACTCGAATCCCTTGAACTGGTGCGGGCCGCCGCCGTCGTCGGACTGCAGGATGCGACGTGGGGCGAAATTGTCGCCGCTGCGGTTGAAATATCGGGCGAAGTGTCCTTCGAAGAGCTGTCCGACCAACTGCGCGAATCTCTGGCCGGTTACAAAATTCCCAAAGCCTGGCGATCCGTCGAATCTCTGCCGCGCACCTCACTCGGGAAGATCAGACGTCAGGCTGTGCGAAACTTGTTCGCGTGAACGATGACTTGCGGGTTGACCCCAAACATGTGATTCCAGAGAGTGAGCTCAGCTGGACCTTCAGTCCTTCCGGTGGGCCGGGCGGGCAGCACGCCAACCGTTCGAACACGAGGGCGATTCTGTCGTTTAATGTTCTCGAGTCGGTTGCATTCCGCGAGACCGAGAAGCAGACCCTCGACCTCGAACTTTCACACAACGACGGCGTCTTGACGTTCACCGTCGACGAAAGCCGGTCTCAGTGGCGCAACCGTCAGATGGCGCGCAAACGGTTGGCCGATACGATCGCTGAAGCGCTCCGGCCCCGTCCGACGAGAAAACCGACCCGGATTCCGAGACGAGCCCACGAGGCGCGACTCTCGGACAAGCGTGCCAGGTCTCAACGAAAGCGGAATCGTCAGAAACCTGAGGTCGATTAGGTGGCGCGTTCGATCCTGCTGACATCCTTGCCGCGGAGTGGTTCAAGCTGGGTGGGGTGGGTTCTCGGCCGGGCTGATGGTGTCGAATACGAGCGAGAGCCGATCACCCAGGGGCTGTTGGCTGCCGGCGTGGATCCCTTCAGTCTGGAGTCTCTGGCGAGTTCAGCCTATTCCTCCCTCGTGGAGGAGCTTTCGGTGCGAGACAGTCGACTCGTCGTCAAAGAAGTGAGTCCGTTGCTGGCAGCGTCGATCGGCGGCGCTCTTGACGCCCAGGTGGTCTTGTTAGAACGCCATCCCGTTGCGGTGTGCCGGTCCCATGTTCAGCTGGGTTGGGTTTGGGAACCCAACGTGGTCGTGTCCACTCGATTCCCGGAGTCCCCGGCCCGTGACGTGCTCGCCGGAATCGAGGGCACCGACCGTTCGTTCTGGGCGTGGCATGGCGCTTATCAAGCGGCGGTGGCCGTCACCGCCAGGGCGATGTTGGGGGATGCCGTGGTGACGGTCGCCTATGAGAGTCTGGTCAAGCGTCCTAAACGAGGGTTTCATGAGCTGGCGAATGCCCTAGGACTGGAATGGGCGGCGGGACTGCCGAAGCCAGAAGGGACGGTGTCTGCCAGCCCGTTTTCCCTCGTCAGACCGGGCCGCTCGGCGTCTCGTTCGTGGTCGGATGGG
>JAGXFS010000085.1 GCA_024637275.1 Acidimicrobiia bacterium | reverse complement strand
GCGATTGAGACGGCTGACGGACGCATCTTCAAACACACCGGGGACGGGATCCTGGCCGTGTTCCCCGACGTTCCGGCGGCCACTCAGGCAGCCGTCGAGATCCAGCGGTCGATGCAAGGTTTTGACTGGGGCGTGCTTGGCGAGTTGAAAGTCCGGATCGGCATCGACCGCGGCGAAGTAGAGGCCCGGGGCGGAGACTTCTTCGGACCGCCAGTTAACCGGGTGGCCCGGCTCATGTCAGCGGCTCATGGTGGCCAGATCGTCCTGTCGGCTACGGCGAATGAATCCTTGCGCAGCGAGGCTGGTATCCAGGTCCTCAACCTTGGCGAACATCGCTTCAAGGGGTTGGGGGCTCCCCAGCAAGTATTTCAACTCGTCGCGGATGGACTGCCGTCGCAGTTCCCAACACTCCGGGTCGACGCGGCATCGCCGGACACCAATCGGCAGTTCGGCGATGCGATCCGGGGCTACGAAATACGTGAGCGGGTTGGGGCGGGACGGTTCGGCATTGTGTACCGGGCCTACCAACCGTCGGTCGGTCGCGAGGTGGCCGTCAAGGTCGTGCGTCCGGAATTCGCCAATCATCCGGAGTTCGTGCGGCGCTTCGAAGGTGAAGCCCGCCTCGTTGCCAAGCTCGAACATCCCCACATCGTTTCCCTCTACGACTTCTGGCGTGACCACGAAGGCGCTTATCTGGTAATGCCGTATCTGGCGGGGAAAAGCCTGGCCGGTTCTCCGTTTGGAGCACTACCGATCGAGCGGGTGCTACCCATCCTTCGCCAGGTTGGATCTGCTCTGGCCTACGCCCACCGCCAGGGCGTCATTCACCGGGATATCAAGCCGGCAAACATACTCCTAGACAGCGAAGGCAACGCCTATCTCGCCGACTTCGGTATGGCCATTCGAGCCGTGGAACGGGCCGCTGGCGTTTTGCCAAGCTCGCAGGTCTACCGGGCTCCTGAAGATCGTGATGGCCAGGCGCTTGATGCTCGAACCGACGTGTACTCGCTCGGCTCGGTAGCCATCGAACTGCTCACCGGGGCTGAGCCTGGCGCTGACTCGTTCCGGCAGATGTCCGAGCCACTCGCCGAGGTCCTGGAGGCTTCGATCGCCCAGGAGCGGGATCTTCGACCGGCTTCCGTTGACGACTTTCTTGCCCGTATCGAGACAGCGGTCGGCGACGTAGCCCTTGCCGCACCGCTGACGCAGATGTCGATCCGAAACCCGTACAAAGGATTGGCCGCGTTCGACGTCAACGACGCCAGAGACTTCTTCGGTCGCGATGATGAAATCGACCAATTAGTGACCCTCATCGCCAAACACCGGCTCGTGACAGTCGTCGGTCCGTCCGGATCAGGTAAGTCTTCACTGGTTCGGGCTGGACTTCTGCCCGCCCTGGCTCGTGGTGCCGTCGGTGGATCCGAAATGTGGCTGACGGCCACGACAGTCCCCGGCGGGCATCCGTTCGACGAACTGGCGACGGTCCTGGGGGAATTGGCAACGGAGCCGATGGGTGACCTCGCCGCCGAACTACGGACCGACGACCACGGGTTGATGCGGATCGTCAAGCGACTCCTGCAAGGTCTGGAGGGCGATCTCGTCCTGGTCATCGACCAGTTCGAAGAGTTGTACACCCTCGTCGCCGAAGATGCCATCCGCCGGGCATTCACGCAATCGCTGGTGGTCGCCGTCACCGATCCAAAGTCGCGACTTCGGGTCGTCACCACCATGCGGGCAGATTTCTTCGATCGACCGCTTTCGGATGACCTCCTCGCCGAACACGTATCGAGTGCGTTGCTAGCAGTCGGCGTGCCGAGCGCCGCGGCCCTGAGCCAAGCCATCGAGCGTCCTGCGCTCGGTGCCGGACTCAGACTCGATCCCGGTTTGGCTCCGCGCATCGTCTCGGATGTTCAGGAGACGCCAGGTGCGCTGCCCCTGATGCAGTTCGTTCTCACCGACCTCGTGCACCGTTCGGCCGATGGCCACATCCGTTTGGGCGCCTACGAAGAGAGCGGTGGCGTCGTCGGCGCGATCGGGAGGCGAGCGTCAGAAACCTACAACGAACTGTCATCCCCCGAGAAGATCGTCGCCGAGCAAGTGTTTTTGCGGCTGGTGACCGTGTCCGACGAAGCCGACGATGTACGCCGGCGGGTTCGTCGATTGGAACTCGAGACGCTTGGCCTAGACCGAGCGGATCTCGACGGGGTCCTTGATGCGTTCGGATCGGCCAGGCTGCTCACCTTCGACCGCGATCCGATCACCCGCGGCCCGACCGTTGAAGTTGCCCACGAAGCCTTGTTGCGAGAATGGCCGTTGTTCCGGGAATGGGTCGGCGAGAGGCGTGATGCCCTCATCATCCAGCGACGTTTCACCTCCGCCCTCGACGAATGGACAGCCGGAGACCAGCACGAAGATCTGCTTCCGACTGGCGGACGTCTCGCCCAGTTCGAAGAGTGGGCGGCCGACCCACTCGTTCGACTGTCCGACAGCGAGCACCGCTTCCTCGAATCTTCGACTGCCCTCCGGGACCGGGACACGGCCGAACGCCGCCGCCGCCGCAAGATCATCATGTCCGGCTTCGCCGCAGCCGCCGTCCTCGCGTCAGTCCTCGCCGTCGCCGCCTGGGTTCAGGGGATTCAAGCTAGGGAGGGCAGATCGTTGGCCGACGCTCGACGAATCATCCTTGAAGCGGAAAAGGTGATCGAGTTTGACCCAGAACTCGGCTTACTCTTGGCAATTGAGGCGGTCGACTCGTTCGAAGCGGCCGGGGAACCAGTTCCTGCCGCAGCCAAAGCCGTTCTGCACCGGGCGATCGCCGCTGATCACATCGTCTTTCGTACCTCAGGCGGCGATTTTGTGGATGTTGACACCACCGGGGAATTCTTGGCGACGTCTGACGGGGCTGGCGGGGTGAAAGTCGTCCGCATCTCCGATGGTCAGGAAGTCGAGGCCTATCCAGCGAGAGCAGACGGCGCTTACGAGGTAGCGTTCAGCCCTGAGGGCGACGCATTAGCGATAGCGTACTTGGGTGCATCGCCGCCCATCGATCTATGGGATCGAGTAGAGGGAGGTGCCGTCCCCGTCGGTGTTGGACAAGTCCATCCACAGCAACACACCCCCATCGTTTTCAGCCCCGACGGGCAGTACATCGCGTTCGATACGGAAACTGGGATGGAAGTTTGGTCCATCGAGCAGCAAGCCATTGCATATGAAGGTCAGGCTCTTAGTGGGTCCCCAGACTTCGGCGCAGACGGTCGACTGGCGTACGTTTTCTATTCAGAACAGAGCGATCCAGGTGAGCAATGGGGTTTCCACATAGTCGATCCAGCCGACTGGTCGGCGATCTCTTCCTACCCAACGGGGTTCTTGCCGGGTTTCGTATCATGGTCGCCGGATCAGTCGTTGATGGCAGTCGCCGATCAAGAATTCTCGACTGTCGTTGATCTGTCAAGCGGCCAGGAGGTCTCCCGTACGGTCGGCGATCGCAACTTTCGCTCTGAGTGGCTACCTTCGGGTGATCGGTTCATCGTTGGTGGAGAGTCAGGTACGCGTTTGATTGACGCCGCCACCGGGAAAGAGATCTCACAACTACTCGGATCAAGTTGGTCCTGGCATTACGGCATGATCGGGGCGACGGATTTGCTCGCTAGCGCCAACTTCGACGGCGAAACCGTGATCTTCGACGTATCGAGCGCAGTGGGATCTGAAGTAGGGGGCTGGGATGCGGCTCTGCCCGGCGCATACTGGGCCAGGTTTGCCGGGGACCGCCTGATAGTTTCGGGTGATGGCGGCTATGTGATCGCTGATGCAGCCACCGGCGACAACGCCATTCACGTTCTCACTGCACCAGCCATCGACAGCGTCTTTGCGACGCCCCAAATCAGTAGAAACGGCGAATTCGTTGCTGCGCCTCAACTTGCCGATGGGCGCTGGAGAGTCGATTCCATTTCATCGGGGGAAACGCTCTACACAGCACCCGAAGAGTGGGAGATCCGGACGGTGGCCGACGACGGCTCGAAGGCGCTCATCGTCTGGGAGGAAGAAATAGTGCCCGAGGTCGAATATGAATGTCACGTGAGGCTCGTCGATATCGCGGGCGGATCCATAAGCGGCGACATCCTCACCGAATGTATCTTCGCTGCAAGATTCTCACCGAATGGAGGTTTCGTCTTCGCGGCCACCGGCGGTCTAAGTTCGGCGCTTATTGACACGGAAACGTTCAAAGTCGCCAGATTGGCCGAGGAATACTCATCACTTTTCGTTGATTTCACGCCAGACGGAACGGAATTAGTTATTGGCTCAATTAGCGGAACGGTGTACGTCGCCGATCTCAAGAAAGTAATGGCTGGCCTGCCGATCGAAGAGACAGCTAAGCACGACCGAACAATCAACGCTCATGACAGTATCATCCTGGCGCTCGTCATCTCGCCCGACGGGAGAATGGTCGCAACGGCCCCATGGAATGAACCCGCCAAGGTCTGGGACCTCCAGACCGGCGCACTCATCGACCAGATCGGTGAGAAACTGAGCGAACAGTGGCGTTACGAAATTGCCTTCCATCCGACCCTTCCTCAACTTATGGTTTTGTGGCCAGAGGGCAATGTTCGCGTCGTCACATTTGCCTCGGATGAACTCTCGGACATCGCTCGCTCGCGCCTGACCCGGGTCATGACAGACAGCGAATGTCGCCAGTACTTCGCTGGTCCGTGCCCGACCGCGAACCTATCTGGGAGTCGAGGCTGACCTCTCTATTTCTCCAGGAACGATGCAATGGCGGCGATGAAACGATCAGGAGCCTGCAGTTGGGGGCCGTGGGCGACGCCTGCGAGTTCGATGTAGGTCGCATTGGGAATGCTCTTTGCAAGCGCTTGACTGAGTGATGGCGGAGTAGCCAGGTCGTCACTGCCAACCACCAGCAGCGTCGGGTTGGCGATGTTGGCCATGTCGGCGTCGTAATCGACATCATGGATTGCCCGACTGGCGGTTTGGAAGGCGACCGGATCGGTGCGGAGCAATACATCTCGGCGCTCAGCCACCATGTCCGGATTATCAGCCATGAAATCGGCGGGAAGGATCCGGGCGATCGCCAGATCGACCACCGCCTCCATGCCGCCCTGCTCGACCTTGTCGATCATGGCCAGAAACGCTGGCTTTCCTCCCGGCGGAACCGACGATCCGCAGCCGACCAGGATCAGCTTGTTGAACTTCTCACCGTGGCGGACCGCCGTTGCTAGCGCAGTAAACCCGCCGAGACCGTTGCCGAGAACGGTGGCAGTGGCAGGGTCGTAATCGCCCGCCTCCAGCAAGCCGCCGATACAGTCGCCGTACGCGTCCATGTTCGGTTCCGCGGGTGCGGTGGATCCAAACCCAGGCAGATCAACCAGGCTGAGCCGGTGGGTCTCGGCCAGTTTCGGAACCACCAGGTCGAATACATGTCGATCGGTCAACAGCGAGTGAAGCAAGACCAGGTCAGGACCTTTGCCAACCTGCTCAAGACTGACCTGTCCGGTCGGGGTTTCAACGATCATTGAGTCTCCTTGGATTCACAAACCGTCCGCTACGTTCCTCGTGGGCGACGCCGTCGCGGCCTACTTCCACGCCGCCCAGATAGGTGGCGACGACCCTGCCGCGGAAAGTTCGACCGGAGTACGGACTCCATCCGGCTTTCGAAATAATGTCGGAGTCCTCGACTGTCCAGGAACCGTCTGGATCGACCAGCACAATGTCCGCGTCGGCGCCAGGAGCGATCCGTCCCTTGCGCGGCCCTAGCCCATACCGCTCGGCTGGCACCGTCGAGTACATCCGTACGACATCGGACATCGTGATCTGATCGCGCAACGCCGCGTCTACAAGGAACGCCAGCGTCGTATCGATCCCGGGGAGCCCGAACGGCGCCTCCCAGATACCACCGGACATCTTCTGCTCCAATGTCGATGGGGCATGATCGGTCGAAAAGTGCGAATAACCACCGGACCGCACCCGATCCCACATCGCCGTCGCTTCACGGTCGTTGCGGATTCGAGCTGGTGGGGTGAACTTGCGTAGCGCACCCTGTTCGAGCACTTCGTCTTCGTGGATGGTGAAGTATTGCGGGCACGCCTCTGCGGCGACATCGGCTCCCCTGCTACGAGCGGCCCCCACTACGGCGAGGGCGTCGGGACTCGAAACATGAGCAAACGTCACCTTCGCTCCGGTGGTTTCGGCCAGCGCCGAGGCTGCCGCCAGCGCCACGATCTCAGCTTCACGATTCCGCCACTCGTAGAGGATCGCAGGGTCATCTCGCCCGGCGGCTTTCAACACTCGCTCTGCTTCGGCGGTGATCGATTCGTCCTCACAGTGGATGAGGCAACGGCCCTCCACCATCGCCACTGCCGATAGAGCACCCAGAAGATTCGCCCCGGTCAGCGCCGGGACGCCGTGCGTCGTGCAGGTGAACATCTTGAAGAACGCCACTCCAGCATCCCACAGCGCCGGCATCTCTTCGATCCGGTCGGGCCAGGTGTGAGCGGCGAGTGCAAAGTCAACATTGGATCGGCCGGCGAGATAGGCGACTTTGTCGTTGAGGTCGGCCACGGAACGGATCGGATGCGCGTGCGTATGCTCGATGATCGTGGTGACCCCGTGGGCGGCCGCCGCCCTGGTTCCGGTCGGAAAGTCTTCCCGCTCGGTCGGTCCCGGATCCATCAGGTGCACATGGGAGTCGACCATACCCGGCAAAACGAGTAAACCCGAGGCGTCGATGACCTCACCGACTGGCTCGAGTTCCGGTCCGACGATCTGAATCTGCCCGCCTCGGATCGCCACGTCGGCGACCCCCAGACCATTGGGACCGACAACTGTTCCGCCCTTAATCGTCTGTTCCATGCTGCCCTTCCCGGACCATGCCAATATGACAAGATATATGATTACGTCCGTTGGCGGGTCCCAAAGGAGCAAATGTGGCTGAAAAAGTACGATTAGCGAGTATCGGACTGGGATGGTGGGGCGGCATTTTGGCCGATGCCGTCACGACCAGCGGTGAAGGAGAAGTTGTCACCTGCTTTGCCCGGACCCCGGAATCTCGCGAGGCCTTTGCGGAAGCCCGGGGCTTCGTGGCTGCCGATTCATTCGAATCGATCCTCGAAGATGACACCATCGACGGCGTGATCATCGCCACCTCCCATGAGAGCCATCTCTCTCTGATCCAGGCAGCGGCCACGGCCGGCAAACATGTGTTTGTCGAAAAGCCCCTGACCCTCACCCCCGCCGACGGACGGGCCGCCATCGAGGCGGCCAAGGCTGGCGGTGTCCTACTCCAGACCGGGCACCAGCGGCGACGGACCACCGCCAACCGGATGATCAAAGCCATGATCGACAACGGGGAACTTGGCGATATCGAGATGATCGAAACCCACCAGTCGATCCCCAACGGCCACAAGATGCCGGCCGAAGCCTGGCGTTGGAACCCGGAACAAAGCCCACTCGGCGGCATGACGTCCCTTGGGGTCCACAAGATCGACACGATGCATTATCTCGCTGGTCCGATCAAGGCCGTGTCTGCGTACACCCGGGCCGGGCGAAAGACATCTCTGGACGAGACAACCGTTCTGGCGCTCGAATTCGAGTCCGGGGCGCTCGGCACCCTTGTCACCTCATTCTTTACTCCGGTCCTCTCGAAGCTGTCGGTGTTCGGCGACGGCGGGGCGGCCTACATGGAGGCGGACGGGCGCATGCTGTTCAAGCAAGGTCTAACCGATCAGACCCGCGAGCAGGTCGAGTTCGAACCGAACGACCCGGTGGTCGAACAGATGGCGACTTTTGCTCAGGCAATCCGGGGCGAAATCGATGTGGAAACCGATGGCGAAGTCGGATTGGCGGCTGTGGCCGTTTTGTCGGCAGCCATCGAGAGCGCGGCGACGGGACGGTCGGTGCTCGTCGCCGATCATCAGGCTTGATCATGCGCCGGATCAACCCTCCCCAGATTGCCGGACCCTTCGCCACCTATGCCCACGGCGTCGAGTTCAGCGGTCCGGTCCGCTGGCTGTTCGGGGCCGGGCAGACCGGCGTCGACGGCGACGGCACCACACCCACCGATATCGTCGGCCAGTCCGAACTGGTGTGGAGCAACATCCGGGCAGTGCTCGCAGACGCGGATATGACCATCGAAGACATCGTGCAACTCAATATGTTGCTCGTCGACCGGGCGGACCACGACGGAGCCAAGACGGTCCGTGACACCGCCCTCGGCGACCACCGGCCCGCCTCGACGCTCATGTACATCTCGGGTCTAGCTCGCCCCGAATGGCTCATCGAGATCGACTACATCGCCGCCCGAGAACTCCCCGGGTAGCCCTCGCTGCCTGAACGAGGGTGCCTACGGTTCGAGATATCGAGCGTGGTGCACACTCGATTCGTGAGTGATACAAAAAGGGTTCTTACCGCGTCGAGCAGAATGATGGCGCGGCGACCGGCATGCTCCTACGGAGTCCAATCGTGAAAGCCATCGTCGACGCGATAGGCAACGCGGCCAGCAGCGACAAGCAAACGGACGGCCTGATCGGCATAGGAGCAGTAACGGCCCCGGCAGTACGCGACCACTTCTCCGTCGGGAAGTTTCAATAACAATTCCTCAAGCTGGTCAGGGGGGATATTCAGGGCTCCTGCGACGTGGCCCGCCTCGTATTCGACCCGCGGGCGGACATCGATGACGATCGTCCCCGGGTCTCGCATCCGTTCCACGGCAGCCTGACGGTCGAGGACGGCGATTTCCGACCGGTCACCGAGATAGGCGACTGCCTTCTCCTCCAGGCCACCGTGATGTTCCTCAGAGACGGATTGCAGGCTTCGCCATAGATCATGGACGTGGCGAGACGCCAGCCGGTACTCCACCTGCCGCCCGTGTCGCTCGCTGAGGACCAGGCCGTCGTGGGCCATCCGACGCAGGTGGTGCGAGGTATTCGCCACACTCTGGCCAATGGCGACAGAGAGATCTTCGACGGTCCGGGGCGCCTGGGCTAACACATCAATGATCTCAAGGCGCCGACCCGATCCAAGCGAAGCTGCGACCCGAGCAAAGCTGTCATACAACGCGTCTTTGGCTGCACGGCTCCCGATCGACATAATCGATATTCAAGCAGACGTTTGAACCAAGGGGTGTTATATTCAAGTAACCGCTTGAATGGAGCAATCGTGCAGATCATTCCTATCGCCGACGCCGGTCTCGGCAATACGGCGTATCTCGTCGATCTCGGCGACGGCTCGGGGCTCGTGGTCGATCCCGAACGCGATCCGCGCCCGTACCTGGAAGTAGCTAAACAACACCGAATCACGATCCGCCACGTCGCCGAGACCCACCTGCATGCCGACTTCGTCTCAGGCGCAAGGGAATTGATCGCGCTCGGCGCCAGCCTGATCGCACCGTCTGCCGCCCAGCTCGCCTACCCCCATACCCCCGTCGACGACGGAACCCTGCTCTCGGTTGGCGACTTCGAGCTCACGGTCATCGCCACCCCCGGGCACACTCCAGAGCATGTTGCCTACCTCCTTGGTGACGGCCAACAACCGCTAGCGCTCTTTTCTGGCGGCACGCTCATGGCAGGCGGCGTGGCAAGACCCGACCTCGTATCACCGGACCTCACTATCCCTCTGGCGCGCCTTGCTTATCAATCAGTGCGGAATATTTTTGATTCGTTGCCCGACGATGTCGAACTCCACCCAACGCATGGCGCGGGATCGTTCTGTTCAGCTGGTTCGGTCGACGGAACCGGCCGCACGACCATCGGTAGCCAACGGAGCAGTCACCCGGCAGTTCTCGCCAGCAGCGAGGACGACTTTGTCGGCAGCTTGATGGGAGGCTTAGGCACCTTCCCGCCGTACTTCCTCACCCTTCGGCCCGTCAATCAGGCAGGTCCTTTGGTGTACGGAGTCGACTTGCCAACCCTCTCCCTTCTCGACATCAATGCAATCGATGAACTTATCGCCAAAGGAGGAACCATCGTCGACGCCCGAACAATCGTCGCGTTCGGGCAGGGTCACATCCCCGGATCCATCTCCAACGAACTGCGAGATCATTTCGGAACCTGGCTCGGCTGGATGCTCAAGTCCGACACTCCGCTCGGGTTTGTGCTCGACGCAGATCAGGACGAGCGGGAACTCGTGCGACAGGCTTTGAACATTGGATTCGAAAACCTGTCGGGCAAAATCAACTTCGACCAATGGCGGGCCTCCGGGCAGGAAGTCGCGTCGATTGACCTGGTGGATGCGGCCCAGATCGACCCCGCCGATGCGGTTCTCGACGTACGCCAGGACAACGAATACCACAACGGTCACGTCGATGGAGCCATGCATGTCGAACTTGGCGCCCTGACGTTGGGGCCGGCCGATGAGTTACCCCCAGCAGTCATCCACTGCGGTCACGGACAGCGGGCCATGACTGGCGCGAGCCTTCTCGCCAGAGCTGGCGTCGAAACCTTGGCCGTCACTACTGCGGGACCCGAGGAAATCGCTAGATACCGGTGAGTCAGGTACAACTCGGCATTCGCGCCAATCTCCCCCAGTTCGCTCTGCTTGTCGGCGTCAACGCCCTGGTCGGTGGAATGCTTGGTCAAGAGCGCACGGTGCTCCCGCTACTCGCAGAATCAGAATTCGGACTCGGCGGTTTCACCGCGGCTTTGACTTTCATCGTCGCCTTCGGGCTCGTTAAAGCTGCGACCAACTTTTTCGCGGGGACGTGGTCTGATCGGTTCGGCCGAAAGCCGGTACTCATTGCCGGATGGCTGATCGGTCTGCCGATCCCATTTCTGCTGATGTGGGCTCCAACCTGGGGTTGGGTGATAGCCGCCAACGTTCTCCTCGGGATGAATCAGGGACTTTCATGGTCAGCGACCGTCATCATGAAGATCGACCTAGCCGGCCCCGAACGGCGGGGAATGGCCATGGGCATCAACGAGGCGGCGGGCTATCTGGCAGTGTCAGCCGCAGCCCTGGCGACGGGTTACATCGCTGCCGTGGCCGGACTCCGTCCGGAACCGTTCTACCTCGGCGTCGTATTTGCAGCCCTCGGTTTGGGCCTATCGGTGTTCGCCGTGCGCGAGACCCACTCGCACGTCAAGCACGAAGCGGCGAACCATGTTGGAAACACTGGCCAAATGTCGACCAAAGATGTATTTGTGGAAACCAGCTTCCGAAATCGGTCGCTCTCAGCCGTCAGCCAAGCGGGTCTGGTAAACAATCTCAACGACGGCATGGCGTGGGGGTTATTGCCTATTTATTACGCTGCCGCCGGCCTATCTATCGCACAGATCGGGATTCTGGCAGCCGTTTACCCCGCCGTGTGGGGCCTCGGGCAGCTGGTGACCGGCGGTATGAGCGACCGGTTCGGACGCAAATGGATGATCGCCGGGGGTATGGGCCTGCAAGGTATCGCCATCGCCGGCATCGCCATCGGATCGTCCTTCGGGATGTGGATAATTGCTGGCCTCGTCCTCGGACTCGGCACCGCTCTCGTGTACCCGACGCTCCTGGCCGCGGTAGGCGACGTCGCCCATCCCACCTGGCGCGCCTCGGCGGTGGGCGCTTATCGGTTGTGGCGTGACGCCGGGTTTGCAGTCGGAGCTGTGCTCACCGGGGTGATTGCCGACACTATTGATGCCCGGGCGGCAATCGGCGTTGTCGCGGCCCTCACGATTGTTTCGGGGCTGGTGGTGGTTGGCCGCATGGCGGAGACACACCCCCGACGGGCTGCCGCACATCCCTTTCCCTAAGCGCGACGTGTTCTCGAAACAACTGGACGCCTCACCCCGTGGACCAACGAATGTGCTTACGGTTCGTAATATCGAGCCTGGATGCACGCTCGATTGAGCGAAGGGGGCGAAAACGGTTCTCGCGCCGTCAGGCTTTGGCACGCTTGGTGACAGCGCTTGTTCCTGATGTCGCGCCGATGGGACCATCGTCGAACATGTCTTCGATCGCCCGGCCGAACAGTCGGGACAGCTTGAAGGCGAGCGGAAGGCTCGGATCATATTTGCCGGTCTCGATGGCATTGACTGTCTGACGAGAGACCTCGAGTCGAATCGCCAGCTCGGCTTGGCTCCAACCGTGTTCAGCCCGCAGGACGCGCAGGTTGTTGTTCACGAGTACTGCCGGTTGGCGCGCACCACACCTATGACGAAGGCGAACATCATGATTGCCGCCAGGTCGCTGAAGCTCAGCTCCGGTGCTCCAGCCCGTTCCAGAAGCTGGTATCCCATCGAAAGGACCACTCCGACACCGAACCCGACCGCCAGACCTTCCAACTGGATCCGCCTAACCAGTTCGTCAGCGTTGCGAAGGAACCGCAGATACACGACCACCACACCGAGCGCCAGAAGATTCGGAGCCACGGCCACGATCCAAGCGGCACCCGCGCTGATCGCCGGATCACTGCGCAAGAACCAGGAAGCTCCGACGAAGGCGATCGCCCAAGCCAACGCCCATCCCAGGAGCTGATAGCTGTCCCCCGGCGAGTGCAAGTAGCCGTGGATCCGCCCGAGCCGGGTCTTCGGTTCGGTTTGCTCGATATGGTCCGTCATGTCATTCCCCTATCCGGCTCTGCTAACGCCGCTCTCGTGATGTCAAGTTTCCTTGACTATAGGACAAGCGACCTTGACACGCAAATTCGACGGCCTGCACCTTCGGCAGCGCTATCGTCGCCCATGTGAAATTCATGGATCGCAATCCCCCCCAGGTCCCAACCGAACTGATTGCCAGCACTCTCCTCAAGACCTACGGACTCGAGGGCTCCCTCACCGAATTGGACAGCGAACGCGACCAGAACACCAGGGTCGTCACCGCCGACGGCACCTACCTGTTCAAGGTCTGCAACGCGGACGAGGATCTGGAGGTCATCGATCTCCAGATCAAGGCGCTCCATCACATTGCCGCCCGCGACCCGGAGCTTCCCGTGCCCCGGGCCCTTCCGACGCTGAGCGGAGATGACACAGGACAGCTGCAAGACCAAGACGGCACGACGTACGTCGTCAGGCTCATGTCATTTGTGCCGGGCGACACGATCCGCACGCATCCCGAACTCGACACGCCCGCACTCCGCCGAAGCAGCGGAGCAATGCTCGCCCGCCTCGATCTTGCGTTGCGGGGTTTTTTTCACCCCGCCGCAAATCAAGACCACCCGTGGGCCATGGCTCAGATGCCCAAGCTGCTCAAGTACACCGAAAGCATTTCTGATCCATCCGCTCGTCGCAACGTCGAAGGCATCCTTGAGAAGGTGCGTGACGAGGTCCTCCCGCGCACCGCTCGCATGCGGCATCAGGTTGTCCACCAGGACGCTCACACCGGCAACCTCGTCATCGCCCCGAGCCGACCCACTGAGATCGCCGGCATCATCGACTTCGGCGACATGGTGTACGGCCCGCTCATCATGGATCTGGCAGTCGCTACCGATCTGACCGGTCGCCCGTCGCTGTCTCCAGAAGGCCTGTTCGACGTAGCCGTTGGGTATGACTCGGTGCTTCCGCTCGAAGAAGGCGAGGTTGATGTCCTCGTCGATCTCATCCTCGGGCGCATGGCCATGACCGCCACGATCGTGGCCGCCCGCAACGCCCTCTGGCCCCTCGTGCCCGCATATCACGACTACGAAGTCCAGCTCTGGAGTCAGATCGAAACTCTGCTGGCAACCGCTCCCGACATGCGGATCGGTTTGCGAAGAGCCACCCGGTTTCCGATGCCGATCGACGGCACTCTTGACAGCGCCAAGCTCCGGGCCGAACGCGAGCGGGTGATGGGCGAGAAGTCTCCACACTTCTACAAGGAGACACTGCACGTCGAACGCGGAAAAGGCGTTTGGCTGTACGGATCGAACGGCAACAAGTACCTCGACTTCTACAACAACGTGCCAACCGTCGGCCACGGACATCCCCACGTCGTCAATGCGGTGTCGCGCCAACTGGCCGCACTCAACACCCACACCCGCTATCTGTATAACAACTCGGTCGAATACGCCGACCGCCTGACCGCGACGCTCGGTGACGATCTGGACGTGTGTTTGTTCGTGAACTCTGGCTCCGAAGCCAACGATGTTGCCTGGCAGATCAGCCAGGTGGTATCAGGCAACGCCGGCCTCCTCGTCATGCACAACGCCTACCACGGCATCACCCAGGCGGGCATCGACATGACGACCGCCAAGGGCCTCGACCGCGCCACCCACGTCGAAGAGATCCCAGCTCCCGACGACTACCGGCGGGAAATGACGACGGCCACCATGGCGACCAGCGACACGAAGGCGGCGATTGAACGACTCGCTGTGCGCGGCATGACCCCGGCAGCATTAATCGTGGACTCCGCCATGTGCTCCAGCGGCATCCCGGACGTACCCGATGATTTCTTGCCTGCCATAGCGGCCACCGTGCAGGCGGCCGGTGGACTCGTGATTGCCGACGAGGTTCAAAGCGGATTCGGTCGGCTCGGCGCCATGTGGGGCCACGAGTTGCTGGGCATGCGACCCGATATCGTCACGCTCGGCAAACCGGTAGGAAACGGGCATCCACTGGGCGTCGTGATTACCAGCCGAGCCATCCTTGACGAGTTCCAGGCTCAGGTCCGGCTCTTCTCGACCTTCGGAGGCAACCCGGTGTCCTGCGCGGCAGGACTGGCGGTTCTGGACGTAATGGAGCGGGAAGGCCTCGTCGAGAATTCTCGGGCGATGGGCGAATACCTTCAGGAGCAGCTCTGGAAACTGGCCGAGACCCAACCGCTGATCGGCGATGTGCGGGGCCGCGGCCTCCTCGGCGGATTGGAGCTGGTGACCGACCGGACGACCAAAGAGCCAGCTACGGCGGCAACCCTCGAACTACTCGAAGTCATGCGCGAGAACGGTGCGCTGGTTGGCAAGGACGGCGAACATGCCCATATCCTCAAGCTGCGCCCTCCCCTGGTAACGACGAGCTCCGACATCGATATCTTTATCGCATTGCTCGATCGCTCCCTAACCACCGTGTCGTCGTAGCATCAACACCGGTCGGCAAGCCCGACCTGGTCCCTGAACAGTCCCTAAACAATGGAGAAGCCATGCCCGTGATCGACTCGTACCAGCAAGGCACCCCCAGTTGGGCGGACCTGACGACCAGAGATCAGGCCGGTGCCAAAGCGTTCTACCAGAGCGTCTTCGGATGGTCGTACGAGGACAATCCGGTCGGAGACGGGATCTACTACACGATGGCCCGCCTCGACGGTCATGACGTCGCCGCCATCTCGCCGATGCCTGATGGGAGACCGCCTCAGATGCCAGCTACCTGGAACACCTATCTGACCGTCGACAACGTCGACGCCACGGTTGAAAAGGTGGCGCAGGCTGGCGGCTCGGTCATGGCTCCCCCGTTCAACGTCATGGACTCCGGACGCATGGCCGTAATCGCCGATTCGACCGGGGCAGCCGTCAGCTTGTGGCAGGCCAACGACCATATCGGAGCCACGGTCAAAGACGAACCCGGGTCATTGACCTGGAATGAATGTTTCACCGACGACATCGAGACGGCCGCGAAGTTCTATGACGAAGTTCTCGGCACGTCGCACAGTTCAGCCGATATCGGCGCTCAGGAGCCGTATACAACCCTCGACGTTGACGGGCAGGGAGTGGCAGGGTTCTTCTTCAAGGATCCCGAAGCTCATGGACGTATGCCCAACATGTGGCTCGTCTATTTCGCCAGCGCCGACATCGACGACACTGTCGCGCGAATCACCGAAGCCGACGGCAAGGTCCTCAACGGTCCCTTCGACACGCCCTTCGGCCAGGTCATCGTGGCTCAGGATCCAGAAGGTGCCGTGTTCCAGGTCATCCAGCCGACGCCGCGGTAGGCCCAGCGGGGTGCGGTGATCCCTAGACAGGCAGCAGTGGCCAGTCACGGGCAGGCTAGGTGTACGCGATCTCGTCGATGATGCCTACGACCATGGCCCGGATCGGACCCCCAGGGATCCCCATAATCTGGCGAGCGCTGGTGCCTTCGTCGAGGATCAAGACGGTTTCGCCTGGGGCGGCGCTCACGACATCGACGGCGATCACATATCCGCCCGAAGCTTCGCCGTCAGGGCTCAGGTAGTCACAGATGAGTAGCCGTTGTCCGTCGAAGACCGGTGAGTTGAAAGTGGAAACGACCGTCCCGGCAACACGCGCGAGTCTCATTTTTTGGTCCGATCGTTCGGCCGCTTCTTCGGAGAGACCTTGGGCAGCGGCTCAACGTGAACTTGATCGACGATGCCGACGATCGCGTGATCGATCGGCACAAAGGTCTCGGGCATCGCCTGGGCGGCTTCACGGGATCCAACGAAATAAACCAATTCGCCTGGACCAGCCATGGCCACCGCGTCGGCAGCAATCACAGCGCGGCCGTCCGGTTCGCTATCCCGCGTAAGTGGCTGGACGATAAGAAACTTGACTCCGTCGAGGTTCGGAGTCTTCTCGGTCGCTACGACCGTCCCAATAACCCGTCCAAGATGCATCAGATCACGCTCCCCGCACCCGTGACGAAAACTGCCCGTCGCCAACCAGATTCACGTTCATCTCCTCATGGAGTTGGGCGATCACCCGCCGGCCGACGAGGTCCGCCGAAACCCGCTCAGATCCCAATTCCACCGCCACCTGGACCTCAACGAGAGGACCAGAGAACAAAAGGTACCCCTTTCCGCCGAGTCCATCAGCCAGGTAAACCTCTCGCAAAACCACGCTGGCACCTTTGAGGCCGGCGTCTGCGGCCAGGATGACCGAAGATACGGAGGTGGTTTCTATCACACCGAGTGCTTCTCCGTCGCCCACTGATCGCTCTCCCGCTAGGGCCGCCACCAGCTGAGCATGTGGATCTGGCAGGAACATCTGGTCGATCAACGACGAGGATTCGAGTCGGTAGGCGGCGTCGAGCGCCTCGTCGATATCAGCCACCCCGCCGCCAACCAGAACGAGGTATTTACCGGGGTGGACCGTTCCGGCATGAATAACGGTCAACGCGGCTCGCTTCGCCATCGCATCGCCTGCTTCGATCCCATCCGCAATCGAGGCGTACTCGAGCAGAGCGATGGCGGTTCCGAACGTAACTGTGTCGGGCACTCGCTAGACGATCCGCAAGGCGCCGACGACGTTGACCCGACGGGGCCGCGAAAAAGTCCTGGCCCTCGTGAGACCGTCGCCGGTCGGACTGGCGATGGAGAACGACGCATAACCTTCGCCACCTTCGCCGAGGCCCGAGAAGAATGATCCGTTTGCCACAAAGATCGAGCAGTTCATGGCTCGAGCCATCTTGGTGATCGTCTCAACGTTCGTCGAATGAATGCCAGCGGTGTGGCGGAACCCGTGCTCGGCCCGAATCGCCAGGTCGATAGCGGCATCCACGTTGCTCACCCGGGTCACCGGGAAGATCGGCATCATCTGTTCAGTCCACACCAGACTGTGGTCATTGGGAACTTCTGCAACGGCCAACCGAATATCTTTATCTGATTGGATGCCAATCTCGGCGAGGATCGTTCCGGCGTTCTTGCCGATCCAGGCCGGGTTTATCACCCCGGGCTTGTTCGGTGCACCCATCTCTTTGAAAATGACCCGCTCGAGCCGCTTGAGTTCGTGAGCCTTCAAAATGTAGGCACCAGCGTCGGCCATCGACCGGATCAGTCGATCCCCTACGGTGTCGACCACGATGCCGATTTTCTCATCAGTGCAGATGATGTTGTTGTCAAATGACGCGCCAGCGACGATTGCTCGCCCGGCTCGTTCGATGTCGGCCGTTTCGTCTACCACTACCGGAGGGTTGCCCGGTCCAGCAGCCACCGCTCGCTTGTCAGTCCGAAGCGCTTCACGTACCACTGCCGGACCACCAGTCACCAGAAGCACCCGAATGTCGGGATGCACCATAAGTTCTTTGGCACTGTCGATGGTCGGGTTGGGGATGGCCGTAACCAGATTGGCCGGTCCGCCGTTGGCCACGACTGCCCGATTGATCAGCCGGATGTTCTCTGCGGAGACCCGCTTGGCTCCGGGATGGACGTTGAACACGGCCGCGTTCCCGCCTGACAAGATGGAAATGCTGTTGTTGATGATCGTCGAAGTCGGGTTTGTGGTCGGCGTAATCGCCCCGACCAACCCCATCGGAGCCCACTCGGTGACAGACATACCACCGTCGCCGGTTACCGCTTGAGGTTCGAGGTCTTCGGGACCGGGTGTCTTCGTTGTCACGAGCAGGTTCTTCTTGACCTTGTCCTCATACCGACCGAGACCGGTCTCCGTGTGAGCAAGGCGAGCCAGAGATTCAGCGTGCTCGAACATCGATCGCCGGATTCCGTCAACAATGTCGTGCCGGGCCTTCAACCCCATTTTGGCGTACTCGACCTGGGCACGTTTGGCAGCGGCCACCGCCTCGTCAATTGTGGCGAATATCCCATCCCCGAGATCCATTTCGACGTCGAGGTCCGATCGGGCGGCCAGGGTT
>JAGXFS010000084.1 GCA_024637275.1 Acidimicrobiia bacterium | reverse complement strand
GTAGGCGTAGGTGTAGGCCAGCTGAAACCCGGCCGATTCATACAGGGCCCTGGCTGGGACATTGGTCGCCTCGACCTGAAGGAAAGCACGTTCTACCCCCTGGCCAGCGCCCCAGGCAAGCAAGGACCCGAGCACCGTGCGGCCTAAACCACTCCGTTGCACACCCGGTTCGGTCTCCAGGTCGAATATACCGATCCATCCGTCCATAACCACCGCTCGACCTCGCGCGAACCCACCCGGGATGGACGCGGTGGCCCGAGCTGTTGGTCCGCCAGACACCGGCAACGCTTCCTCGATAAACGCCTTACCCGACAGGCGGAGATCTAGTCGTGACAGCCGAATGGTGTGGACCTCGGTAGGCGCTTCGGGACAAAAACCACCCGAAAGAAGCAGCGGTTCGAGGTCGTGCCTTTCCCCTGGTGCAGCAGCGACCTTGACCAAAACCGACTTGCCGTGTGATCGCAGAAACTCGCCGGCAACCCCGAGAGCCGAATCGAGCGCTCGTCCAGGATCCCCGATCGGATAGATCGAGTTGGCCCTCCTGGCCGATGAAGGCCCAACAACCACGAACCACTCCCCAATCGGCCTTTTGACGAGCCCAGAGAACGCCTCCAATCCCCGACGCTCAAGATCGGCGATGTCAGCCGCCGTCACTCCAACGAAGCCTCGACCTCGATTTCGACCTTCCACGCCGGGTCGAGCAGGGCCGCCACAACAACCATGGTGGCCGGCGGTGTTGAACTCTGAAATAGCTGGTGGTGGGCCCGCCCGACCTCGTCTGAGTAGGCAGCATCCGTGATGTACATTCGGGTACGGACGACGTCACCAGCCGCACCGCCCAGTTCCTCGATGGCCGCCAGGGCGATCTGACCGCACAGGAGCATCTGGTCGAAGGGACTCTCCGGGGTGTCCGACTCATCCTGTGGGATCGGGGCAGTGCCAGCGACGCGAATCACGTTTACCGTACGGACCGCCCGCGAAAACCCGTACCGTTCCTCGAATGGCGAAGCTGAACGAACCAACCGACGCGTCATAGGAGCAACCTACTCGCCGTCGCCGCCGAGCACCCGCCTGGCAGCCAGTACGTCCGAACGGATTTGCTTAACGAGACTCTCAACGCCATCGAACCTTTTTTCTTCACGAAGCCGATGAGTCAGCTCCACCTCAATCATGCGGCCGTACAGGTCGCCGTCCCAATCGATTAGGTGTGCTTCGACGGTTACCGAGCGGCCATCGAAGGTTGGCCGGATACCAACATTCGTCACTGCCGGGATCCGATTGTTCTCGAAGGTGACGCATCCCGCATAAACGCCGGTCGCCGGCAGCACGATCGACGGCTCATAGTTCACATTTGCGGTTGGAATCCCAATCGTCTTTCCCCGTCCCTCGCCGCGCACCACCGGTCCCTCGATGGCATACGGTCGACCAAGCAGGACCGCCGCTTCTTCCACGTCGCCAGCCGCAATCAGGGCGCGAATGCGTGTCGAAGACAGCTGCGTATCGTCCTCAGATAGCAATGGAACGGCATCGGTCGCAAACCCCCACATTTCCCCGGCGGTTTTCAACGTCTGCACATCTCCTGACCGGTCAAGTCCGAATCGAAAATCGCTTCCGATCGCCACGGCGGCAGCCCCGAACGCGTCGACCAACACGGACTTGATGAACTGGTCCGGGTCCATCGAGCGAATCTGGGCGAACGGTAAAACGCCGACGACATCAACACCATGAGCTTCGAGACGGCCGAGTCGCTGATGAATCGTCCCGAGAAGCTGGGGCGCCCGATCCGGGGCAACCACCGCCAGCGGGTGTGGGTCGAAGGTCAACACACCGCGTATGAGCCCGGACTGCGCTTCGGCCAGGACAGCCAGCTCTTCCAGCACGGTTTGATGGCCCCGGTGTACACCATCGAAGACCCCCACGGCGACTACCGCACGTTGCGTCGCCCGTTCCCAATCTGCCGGGTCACCGGTGAGAACTTTCACGGAAGGACCACCTCAGGAATAAACGTCCCCGCAACCAGCCGATGCACGGCCAGAAGGTTTTCGCCGGTGTCGGCGATACGCACATAGTCGCCTTCTGACCATTCCCCTGGCACTTCGGCAGGGGTCAGCCTCGATCCGTTACGGACCCGGTCGGCTACTTCGGATCGAACCAGGCAGAACGGCAGGGCCGACAACGCCTCAAACGGGGCAAGCATGGCGGAGTCCCAGCTTCCCTGTTCGCCGAGGGCTTCAAGCTGCTCCAGCGTCACGGCACTGTCCACCGAAAGCTTACCGGTCTTCAGCCTGCGGAGGGCCGTCAGGTGAGCCCGGCCGCCGAGCGCCTTCGCCAGGTCATCGGCCAGTACTCGAATATAGGTGCCTTTCGCACAGACCACCCGGATGACCGCCTCCGAGTATTCCCCGGGACGAACATCGAGTATCTGCAACGAGTGAATTTCAACTGGACGCGGCTCACGCTCGACCTCAATACCTTCCCTGGCGAGTTCGTGGAGGCGCTTGCCCCCCACCTTGAGAGCCGAGACCATCGGGGGAACTTGCAGGATGGTTCCCGTGAAACGCTCCACCAGTCCTTCCAGGTCATCGGGGGTTACGGTCATCGGGTGACGGTAGGTTTCCTCCCCGTCGGCATCGAGCGAGTCGGTAGCCACACCGAACTTGATCTGTCCAACATATTCCTTGGGAAGATCCTGGACGAAGCGCATGAGCTTCGTAGCCGGACCGACTCCGCACACCAGCAGCCCCGTAGCGGCCGGATCCAGAGTGCCGGCATGGCCTACCTTGCGGATACCAATGATCCGGCGAACTCGGGCGACCACATCGTGGGAAGTCATACCTGCCGGTTTGTCAACCAGCAGAAAACCACGATCCATCATTCTTCTTCGTCGAGTTCGCGCAGCTTCTGGGAGATCCGTACGCCGTATTCGATGGCTGCGTCGACTTCAAACCTCAAAGTCGGGGTGTATTTCATTCGAATCGACGACCCGATGGCCCGGCTCAACCTCGGGGCAGCCGAATCGAGGGCAGCCTGCGTAGCGGCTTGCTGTTCGGGCGGCCCGATCACCGAATAGAAGACCCGGGCAGTTCTCAGATTTGGCGCCGTGTCCACGCCAGTGATCGTGACAAAACCCAGGCGCGGGTCTTTCAATTCTTCAACTTCATTGGCGATCACATGATGCACAGAGGAGTTGATCTTTCGCATCCGGTCTGACATCTACGCCTCCGGCGGTTCTAGGTAACTGATCGCACTCGAAATGAGCTCGATATTCAACTGATTGTCGGCGCATTCCACCACGTTCGCAACCATTGAGTCGACTACTTCCTGACTGGATGACACAAACGCCACGGCAAGAGCGCACCGTTGCCAGGTGTTCTGGTGGGCAACCTCGGCGGTGATTGCGTCAGCCGTAGCTCGAATAGCCGTCGATAACTTCGCTAGAACTCGACGCTTTTCTTTGAGCGAATGTACCTCAGGAAACCTGAGTTCGAGAACCACGACGGCGGCTACAACAGCTACGAGCGAGCCACCTCTCGGACCTCGTACGCCTCAATAACGTCGCTTTCTTTGACGTCGTTGTAACCCTCGAGCGAAATACCACATTCGAATCCGGCTTGAACCTCACGGACGTCATCTTTGAATCGTCGCAACGATCCGATTACTCCATCGTGGATAACGACACCGGCTCTCAGGAGGCGCACGCGCCCGCCCCGGGTCATCGTTCCTTCGGTGATGTAGCAACCCGCAATGTTGCCGCGACGCGGGACCTTGAAGATCTCACGTGCTTCAGCCGATCCGAGAACAGCTTCAACCTCATCGGGTGCCAAACGACCAACTAGCAGCGCTTCGATGTCGTTGAGCAGCTCATAGATGATGTTGTAGGTCCGGATCTGAATACCTTTGGCTTCGGCAGCCTTGCGAGCCTGGGCATCAGGTCGAACATTGAAACCAAAAATAAGGGCTTCGGTCACTTCGGCCAAGCTCACATCATTTTCAGTGATACCACCAACCGCTCCGTGGACGATGCTGATAACGCCACCTTCGCGGGTGATCTTGCTCGTCGACTCCCGCACGGCCTCCATGGAACCGTGGGCATCGGTCTTGACGATGAGGCGCAGCTCGGCCTCATCAGCGGTTCGAAGTTGCTCAAGGAGCTGGGTCAACCGCTCCCGGGCCGTTGGCACGACCAGCTCGGACTGACGCATAACTTCGAGGGTGGCGGCGGCCTGCTGGCGCGCGATACGTTCGTTCTTGGTCACATCAAAGGCATCACCGGCCGTTGGGACGTCAGACCATCCCATCACGAGAACCGGGGTCGAAGGACCGGCCGTTTTGAGTTCGTCTCCGTTGTAGTCGAGCATCGCCCGAACCCGACCCGAAACCGCTCCAGCGACCAGAGCATCGCCCCGCTTGAGGGTTCCGCGCTGGACAATCATTGTTGCGACCGGACCGCGTCCTTTGTCCAACTGGCTTTCAACCACGGTCCCCGAAGCGGCTGGCTTCGGGTTGCCCTTCAGGTCTTCGACCTGCGAGACGAGATCGATGACTTCGAGAAGCGTATCGACTCCCTCGCCTGACAGCGCAGACAATTCAACAGTCGGAATGTCACCACCGAGAGCTTCAGCGACCAGCCCGTACTCGGTGAGCTGGGCCCGTACCCGGTGCGGATCTGCACCGGGAACGTCCATCTTGTTGATGGCAACAATGATGGGAACCTCAGCGGCTTTCGAGTGGCTGATGGCCTCTTGCGTCTGCAGCATGATCCCGTCATCGGCCGCGACGACGAGCACCACGATGTCGGTGACATTGGCTCCACGAGCTCGCAGCGCGGTGAACGCTTCGTGACCGGGCGTGTCCAGGAAGGTCGTGACAGCGCCCTCGTGTTCGACCTGATACGCAGCAATGTGCTGGGTGATCCCGCCGGCCTCTTCGTCAACCACACTCGTACGCCGGATCGCGTCGAGGAGGGTTGTTTTTCCGTGATCTACGTGGCCCATGACCGTTACGACCGCCGGACGCGCAACGAGGTCGCCTTCAGCATCATCAAACACTCGTTTCGGCTTGATGAGGGAGACGACTTCCTCTTCCTCTTCGTCGCCACCTTCGACCGTAACCGCAACGCTGAAGTGATCACCAAGAAGCTCAAAGGCTTCGGCCGGGATGGAATTGCTGAGTCCAACCATCTCGCCCATCTGGATGAGTGCCGCCACCACCTCGGTGCCCGGCCGCCCAATGACTTCTCCGAACCCAGCAGGCGTTATACCAACGAGCACCGTCACGGAACCACGGTCCGACGCGACAACTTCAGGTTCCGGCTCCACGGCGGGTTCCGGTTCAGCAACCGCATCTGCGACCGCGGCCGGCACTGGCTCAGCGGCCTTCTCTGGCTCCGGGACAGGGTCCGGTTTTAGCTCGCTTACCGGCTTCGCCTTCGGGGCGGGCGCCGCAGTGGCGGGCGCCTCCGGGGCAGCCGCTTTAGCGGCAGGCGCTTTGGCCGCAGGGGCCTTCGGCGCAAGAGCCGCTTTGAGGACGGCAGAATCCGAGGCCTCGAGTCCCGACGACGCCGTCTTAACGGGCAGTCCGAGCTCCTCAGCCTTGGCGAGTACGTCTTTTGATTCGAGACCGAGGTCCCGGGCTATCTCATAGATTCGTGCTTTGGCCATTACTCTTCAGAATCCCCGTCGATTGGTGTTTGCGCGTCTTCGTCTGACACGGTTGTTTCGTCAGACCCAGCCACTGCGGCTTCGTCTTCATTGGCTGGCTGGTCGGCTGTTGCCGCTTCCTCAGACGCCACTGGCTCCTCAGACGCCACTGGCTCCTCGGCTGGTGCTGGTTCCTCGGCTGGTGCCTCGGGCTGATCGGACTGGATGTCCACCTTGTAGCCAGACAACCGGGCAGCCAGTCGGGCGTTTTGCCCTTCCTTACCGATAGCAAGGGACAACTGGTGATCAGCGACAATAACCGTCGCGATCTTGTCTTCTTCGTTTATGTTCACCTGCTGCACCTTGGCAGGGCCAAGGGCTTCAGCGATAAACTGACCGACGTCTTCGCGCCACTCGACGACGTCAACCTTCTCGCCTCGTAGTTCGTTGACGACCTGGCGCACCCGGGCACCCCGAGCACCAACACAGGCGCCCTTCGGATCAACCTTTGGATCATTGCTCTTCACGGCAATTTTTGTCCGGTGACCGGGCTCGCGAGCAATCGATACGATTTCGATGGTTCCGTCCATCAGTTCGGGAACCTCAAGCTCCAACATCCGACGGACAAAATCAGGATGTGACCGGCTGACGATAATCTGCGGACCCTTGGCATCGTTGCGAACTTCAATGATGATGGCCTTTACGCGGTTGCCACGCTCAAGCCGCTCGTACGGGATCCGTTCTGAACCAGGCATCAACGCTTCCGCATCACCCAGGTCGAGGATCGAATAACGGTGATCGACTTGCTGGACTATCCCCGTTATGAGGTCACCTTCACGGGTCTCATATACTTCGTATACCTGATCCCGCTTCGCCTCTCGGAGGCGCTGGGAGATGACCTGCTTGGCGGTCTGTGCCGCAATGCGACCAAAGTCATCTGGGGTGTCAACCCACTCGTCCGTGACGTTCCCGTCCTCATCGAGCTCCTGGGCGTAGACGACAATGTCTCCGCTGTCCGGGTCGATGACGACGCGAGCTTCCTCGGCTGCACTTGGTGAACGTTTGTACGCCGAAACCAGCGCGTTGGCGAGCGCGTCAAGGATCGTCTCAACGGCCACCCCGCGTTCGGTGGCTACCAAATCCAGCGCGTCCATTACTGCCTGATCCATCTTCATGCGCTGTCCTCCTACGTCTTTTTGCCAGGTTTGGTGGTCTGCGGCCAGACAAACACCACCCGTGCAGAGCTGACCTGGTCGTATCCGACCGTCCGGGTCACCTCATCAATTTTCAACTCAAAACTGGTCTCAGTCGCACTCATCAAGACCCCATCATGGCGTCGTTTTCCGTCGACTTCTAATCGGGTCTTGACCGTGATTGGCTGACCGACCACTTTCTTGAACTGTTCGGCCCGCCGGAGTTTCCGTTCCAACCCCGGTGAGCTGACCTCGAGGTCGTAGCCTCCAGCGATAACATCATGATCATCCAGAATACGGGAGATACCGGCCGTAATTTCACCGAGCGTATCGACATCGAGATCTGTCTCCGATTCGATCGTTGCCCTGAGCCGTTTGCGCGACTGACCGCCCAACAACTCAAGGTCGTCAAGCTCGATCCGCTCTGCCTCTAAATAGGCACTAATCACTTCCCATAGCTCCTTTGGAGCATCACTCACGCTGGCCTCCACGCCGTGATTTACGGCGTATCTTCCTCATTTGGAGCATAAAGAAAAGTGGGCGGGGCGCCCACTTTCGTCCGTAGCGTCCAAGATGTATTGCTGCGAGTATATCAGAAGAGACCTCCGACGGATCCCCCACGTGGCCTCGCCGGGCTACTGCTTGGCTGCCATTACCCGGTCGAGGATGACTGCCACAAGTTCATCGGCCGGTACCTCTTCGACAACACTCGTGGCCCGGGTCACGAGCTCGAACAGGCCTGACTCGACTCCGCGGGGGCCAACGGTCACCCGCAGCGGGAAACCCACCAGCTCTGCATCAGCAAATTTGACCCCGGGTCGCTCCTTGCGGTCGTCAAGGATCACATCAACACCGTCGGCTCGTAGCCCTTCGTAGATCCGGCTTGCGGCGGCCATCGTGTCGGCGTCTTCCGGCCTGAGGACGGTCACCACAACTTCGTACGGCGCCACGTTCATAGGCCACACGATCCCTTTATCGTCATGGTTCACCTCGACGACGGCCGCCATATTGCGCTCGACGCCAATGCCGTATGACCCCATGAACATCGCGGTCGCCTTCCCGTTTTCGTCGAGGACGGCCGCACCGAAAGGTTCCGAATACCTGCGACCGAGCTTAAAGATGTGTCCGATCTCGATCGTTTTGTCAACCTCTAACGGCTTGCCACAGTTGACGCAAGGCTCGCCTGCCACGACTTCGCGCAGATCCAGCCAGTCGTCGACACTGATGTCGCGGGTGATATCAACGTTCCGCAAGTGGAAATCATCCTCGTTGGCACCGGTCGTCATTCCGACGCGGCCTTCTAATCCTCGGTCGGCCACAATCCGATAACCATCCACCCCCACCGCGCCAAGACTGCCTGGATGCGCCCCTACCGCGGCAAAGATTTCGTCTGCTGTCGCAGGGCGCGCTTCGATAACTGACAGCCCGTCAAGCAGTTTCTGTTCGGCGAGGCTGTGGTCCCCACGCATGAGAACGATGACCAATTCTTCGCCAACGAGGTAAAACAGCGACTTGATCTGACGGTCGGCGGGAGCTCCCCCTTCGAAGTCTTCGAGGGCTTTGATGGTCCGGACCCCCGGAGTTGGAAACTTCTCAAGCGGAGCCGACACCGGGTCCTCGATTGGGGCAAGTACCGAAGTGGCAGTCTCAACATTCGACGAGTAGTCGCCAGCCGAACATAGAACAATCCAATCTTCACCGGCATCCGACCGGACCATGAACTCGACGGATCCGGCTCCGCCCATCATGCCCGACGACGCTTCCACCGCGATTGAATCCATACCAAGGCGGTCGAAGATCCGCTTATAGGCTTCGTAGTGGTTGCGAAACGCACGGTCGAGCCCAGCTTCATCGACATCAAACGAATAGGAGTCCTTCATGGTGAACTCCCGAACCCGCAACACCCCAGACTTGGGACGGGGTTCGTCCCGAAGTTTGGTCTGGATCTGGTACCAGAGTTGGGGAAGCTGTTTGTACGAGTTCAGCTCCAACGCAAGAGTGGTGAATATCTCTTCGTGCGTCATGGCCAAACACAGGTCGGCATCCTTGCGGTCGGTGAGCCGGAAAAGCTCCTCCCCTATCAAGTTCCAGCGGCCTGATTGTTGCCAGGGTTCGGCCGGATGAAGAACTGGCAGCAAGAACTCCTGCCCGCCGATCCGGTCAATCTCTTCGCGAATGATCTGCATGATCTTGGCGCGGACCCGCATGGCCGGCGGGAGCAGCGAGTATGAGCCAGCCATGAGCTGACGGATGAACCCGGCCCGAACCAGAAGCTTGTGGCTGGCGGCCTCTGCCTCGGCGGGGTCGTCGCGAAGCGTCGGAATGAAGGCCTGTGACCAGCGCAGAATGTCTCTCCTCGTGAGTTCCCGATGAGGTTAGTCGACGAGTAGGTCGACCCGACCTGGCTTAACCGGAAGCGACTTCGGCGACCCGGGCACGTTTGGAAGCCGCATCATTGGCGTCTCCCTGTATCTCAACAAGCTGTTCTCGAGCCAGCCGGGAGAGCTGTTCCGCGTTGGAGTCAGCCGCTGCCAGCCGGGCTTCCACGCCTTCTTCGACCAGTTTGCGGGCTTCGTCGATCAGTGCCTCGACCATCTCATCTTCTGGAACGACCCGAACCACCTGGCCCTTTATGAACATGTGGCCCTTACCGCGTCCGGCGGCAATCCCGATATCGGCCTCTCGTGCCTCGCCAGGGCCGTTCACAACGCATCCCATGATCGCAACCTGGATCGGCAGGTTCTCTGCTTCTAATGCCTTCTGAGCCCGCTGAGCTACCTCGATGACATCGACCTCGGCGCGTCCACATGACGGACAGGCAATCAGGTCGAGGCCCTTCCGTTCCCGGAGTCCTAGGTACTCCAGGAGCGCCCGTCCGGTTTTGGCCTCCTCAACCGGATCCGCGGTCAGCGAGAACCGGATCGTGTCGCCGATACCCTCATTGAGGAGGGTTCCGATACCCGCAACCCCTTTGATGAGACCACCTGGAAGGGGCCCCGCCTCGGTGACGCCCAGGTGGAGTGGATAATCGACGGTGTCGGCGAGCAAGCGATACGAAGCAACCATTGACGGTACATGACTGTGTTTCACCGAGATCTTGATGTCGGTGAAATCCACGTCTTCGAGATATCTGATTTCGGTTAGCGCCGACTCGACAAGCGCCTCCGGGGTCGCGGAGCCGTACTTTTCGAGGAGATCCTTGTCGAGCGAGCCACCGTTGACTCCAACCCGGATCGGTACGCCCCGCTCCTTGGCAGCTTTGGCAACCGTTTTGATATGCGACTCGTTGCGGATATTGCCAGGGTTGAGACGCAGCGCAGCGACGCCCGCCTCTAGCGCGGCCAGGGCGAGCTTGTACTGGAAGTGAATGTCGGCGACGATCGGGACCGGGGAACGCGGGACGATCTCGGCAAGGCCCTGGGCGGCTTCGACGTCATTGCAGGTGATCCGCACAATGTCGGCTCCTGCCCCGGCCAGCGCGTAAACCTGGGCCAGGGTTCCATCGACGTCGGCCGTTTTGGTGGTTGTCATGGATTGGACACTGACCGGCGCTCCCCCACCAACTAGCACATCACCGACCGATATCTGGCGCGTTACCCGTCGTTCAAACATCAGAACTGAATCGGCTGGACGACGTCGAGATAGATCGAAACAATGCCAATGAAGATGAAGAGGCCGAGCACGACCGCCGCGACGGGCATCAGCTTCCGGATATCGGCCTCCCGTTTGAACACTTTCTCGTACAAGGCGACGGCAAAGTGGCCTCCGTCGAGGGGAAATAGCGGCAAGGCATTCATCACGGCGAGAACCACATTGATGTAGCCGAGGAACAGGAAGATGGTGCTCCATCCGATCGTATCGCCGGCCTGAGCGCCGATCTGGCCGATCCCAACGATCGATACCGGGCGCGATTCCTGGGCTAGTTCTCCACCGACAAACACTTTGGCGAGGCCGTCGAGGTTTGTCACCATGTCCCACAGGAAGCCGTAACTCAGGCCTACCAAATTAACCGTTTGACGCCCGGCCAGGCCTACCGCCTCAAAGGCGCCAACCTCGGGGACAACTTCAGATGGCGAGACACCAAGAAAACCGCGGGTCTCCCCGGTCTCGGCTTGGCGGGTGGCCAGGGTCGCTGACAGCGTGAGTTGCTGGCCGGCCCGGTCGATCAGAAGTTCAACAGTCTCTCCGGGGCGCACCGAGATCGCATCGACGACGGCTCCCCAATCAGCCGTGTCGATCCCATCGACCCGAAGAATAGTGTCGCCGATCTCAATGCCGGCCACCTGGGCCGGACTCGATGCCTGGTCTTCTGGTCCGGACACGGCCGAGACGGTGGGTACCAGTTCGGCTTCAACGAGGTTGCCGTAGGCCAATAGTGTGCCAAAAAAGATCAAGAAGCCCAGCACCATGTTCACGGTCACACCGGCCAGGACTACGAAGGCTTTCTCCCAAAACTTCTTTTCCCGATAGGTCCGACCAACATCTTCGGCCGGGACGTCTTCGAGCGGATTCATTCCGATGATACGAACATATCCGCCTGCCGGGATCGCCTTGATGCCGTACTCGGTTTCGCCCCGGAAGAACGAATAGAGACGCGGCCCGAACCCGAAGAAGAATTCGGTTACCTTCATCTTTGTGAGTTTGGCGGCGATGAAGTGTCCGGCTTCGTGTGCCATCACGAAGAAGAACAAACCACCAACCATCAAAGCGATACCACCCACTAGCCAGATCTCCAATCTGCGCGTGGTGTCAGGTTAACACGCCCCTGAAAGCAACTGAGTCGCCACCAAACGGGCCTCGGCGTCGACGGCCAGTACATCTTCGACCGTTGACAACTCAACCTGAGCAACTTTCGACAGGGTTCGTTCGATGAGGTCAACGATGCCCAGGAATGAAAGACGGCCTTGGAGAAATGCTTCGACCGCAACTTCATCGGCGGCATTGAACACCGCCGGCGCCGATCCGCCTAATGCCCCGACGTGGTAGGCCAGATCAAGTGCGGGGAAAGTCGCTCGATCGGGTTCCAGAAAGGCCAGGTTCTTGCCGGCCAGTGAGAACGGAGGCAGTAGTCCAACCGCCCGCTCCGGGTAGGTCACCGCGTACTGGATAGGGACTCGCATGTCAGGAGTCCCGACATGCGCCTTGGACGACCCATCTACAAACTCGACCAATGAGTGGACAATGCTCTGCGGATGGACGACCACATCGATGCGATCAAACGGCATCCCGAAAAGGAAATGCGCCTCAATGACTTCGAGTCCCTTGTTGACGAGCGTCGCCGAATCGATGCTGATTCGCCTGCCCATGTCCCAGGTCGGATGAGCGAGGGCCTCGGCGGGAGTTACATCCTCGAGTTCCGATCGGGTCCGGCCAAGAAACGGACCGCCCGATGCGGTCAGGACGATCCTGGCGACATCATCGGGCCGTTCACCTTTCAGGCACTGAAATATCGCCGAGTGTTCGCTGTCCACCGGAATGATCTCGGCACCGGTGCGCTTCTGAGCGGCCAGAACGACCGGACCGCCCGCTACCAGGCTCTCCTTGTTGGCAAGGCCCAGCCGATTCCCCGCATCGAGAGCGGCAACCGACGCCGCCAGCCCTACGGAACCAACGATCCCGTTCATGACCGTTGCCCCTGACGTGGTGGCGACGTCGAGAACTGCAGCAGGACCGAACATCGCCCGGTTCCCGAAGGATTCCTCAAACCTGATCCGTTCATCGCCAGTCGGCGTGGCCACCGCAATCCTGGCGTCGGGCCATCGGCTAGCTAGTGCGTGCAGTTCGTCTGACCCTGAGCGAGCGGCAATGGCCAGAACCGGAACGCCCAGTTGTCGAGCAACGTCGAAGGTTTGAGTGCCGACTGAGCCGGTGGCACCGAGGATGACCAACCCGACGGGCATCGTCTACAGGTAGCCGAGAGTTTGGTAGACGAAGTACCCGATGGGCACCGCAAATAGCAGCGCGTCCACCCGGTCCAGCAGCCCGCCATGACCGGGAATGATCGAACCCATGTCTTTGATTCCCAGTGACCGCTTGATCATTGACTCAGCGATATCCCCAAGCGGAGAGGTGATGAAGATGGCCAGGGCGAGCCACAGGCTGCCAGGCAGAATGAATAGCGAGAAGTACTCGAGGAGTGAGATGACCAACGTCATGGCCGCCGCGCCGGCGGCTCCGCCAGCCAAACCTTCCCAGGTCTTGTTTGGCGACAACACAGGTGCCATCGGCGTCTTTCCAAAGGCGCGACCGGCGAAGAATGATCCGGTATCAACCGCCGCCGATATCAAGACGAGTCCAATGATCAGCTGAGCGGCTTCGGTGGTCGCACCAATGGCCGTGGCAAACCCGAGCATCCCCGGAATCCAGACGATGCCAAAAATGGTCACTGAGGCATTGTCCAGAGGATCTCGACGTATCAGCATCGTATAGAAGACCAGAACAGCCACGATCGATACGACCACGGTTCCGGCCACGCCGCCCGGTCCAGCCCGGAAGCCGGCAATCGGAGCGCCGATGGCGGCCAGAAGCCCGAACAGCGCGATGGGCTTGTAGCCGGCGGTTCGGGTTGCCGAGTAGAACTCTCCAACCGAAATGATCGCCGCCAGCACGATAAAGCTGACGAACCACCATCCGCCCAAAATCGCTGACCCGATCAGTAATCCGACCAGGGTGAGCCCGGAAACAATTCGCACCGGCAGGTCACCACTCGCCTTGGTGCGCTCGATCGGAACCTCAACGGTTCCCGTAACGTCTTCGAACCCGACCACGCCGCTGTCCACGCCGTGTAGCGGAGCAGCGACAGCCTGCATCTGGACCGTCTCAGACTCCATCTTGCGAATCTCTTCGGCGAGATCCTGGTACTCGGTAGTGGTGTTTGCGAGGTAATCATCACGTGAGAACTCGTCGAACTCACTCGGGGCCTGAGGGACGAACTCATCCGAATCGTCGTCCGTCGGGTCGGATGGTGTCGGGTCGGGCGCTACAGGATGATCCTCAGCGGCCTCGGCGATGTCGTCGAGCTCCAACTGGTCGGTCTCTTCTTCGTCGTTTGCAATGTCGTCTGCGATCCACGGAAGATCGCCCTCAGAATCATCAGCCATCGGCTACACCTCCAGGAGCTCTTGCTCCTTGTGACCTAACAGCTCGTCGATCCGGGCAGTATGACGATCCGTGGCGTCCTGGAGGCGCTTTTCAGCCCTCCGGATATCATCTTCGCCGATGTCGCTGGAGAGCTCCTCAAGATCGTCTTTGATGCCCCGACGGATACTCCGAATCGCGACCCGGCCGTCCTCAGCCATTCCTTTGACAACCTTGATGAGTTCCTTTCGGCGCTCCTCGGTCAGTTGCGGAAAAACCAGCCGGATGATGGAGCCGTCGTTTGAAGGGTTAAGACCAAGAGAAGAACTGCTGATCGCCTTTTCGATGTCCGACAGCGACCCTTTATCGAAGGGTTGAACAACGAGCATGCGCGGTTCTGGGACCGAGAACGTGGCTAGTTGCTGGAGCGGAGTCGGCGCACCGTAATAATCAACCATGATGCGATGAAGAATGCCCGGATTGGCCCGTCCGGTACGCACCGTCGTGAACTCCTGCTGCGCATGTTCGACTGCGCCATCCATCTTCTGTTCGGCTTCAGCGAGAAGTTCGTCAATCATGCGTTCTCCTAATGCACCAAGGTCCCGAGGTCGGCTCCGACCACAACCTTCGTGATGTTTCCTGGTTCTCGAAGGCTAAACACTCGGATCGGAAGATTGTTTTCTTTGCACAGGGTAACTGCGGTCAGGTCCATGACGTTGAGATCCCGGGCGAGCACCTCCATGTAACCGATCTCATGGATGAACTCTGCGTCCGGATTGGTACGCGGATCGGAGTCATAAACCCCGTCCACCATCGTGGCTTTCAAGACCACATCAGCACCGATTTCGGCGGCACGCAAAGCGGCCGTCGTGTCGGTGGTGAAGAATGGATTGCCGGTTCCTGCCGCAAAAATCACGACCCGACCCTTCTCAAGGTGACGAATCGCCCGCAGTCGAATATACGGCTCGGCCAGCTGCTGCATCGTGATAGCGGACTGGACCCTGGTCTCGACATCTGCTTTTTCAAGAGCGTCTCGAAGAGCGAGGGCGTTGATGACGGTGGCCAACATGCCCATGTAATCGGCGCTGGCTTGATCCATGCCAGCGGCAGCCGACGATACGCCACGGAAGATGTTGCCTCCACCGACGACAATCGCGACTTCTACGCCTTGAGAAATCGCGTCGGCCACTTCGGCGGCTACCCGCCGAACCGTTGCGGGGTCGATCCCGTACTTGATCTCGGGATCAGCGAACGCTTCACCCGAGAGTTTGAGAAGGACCCGTCGACGTTGCACGCCTAATTCTCTCCCACGGCGATACGACAGAATGATTTGATGGCAATGTTCTCACCCATTTTGGCGGCGAGTTGTTGGACTAACTCGCCAACCGTGCCATCGAACTTGTCCGACTTAACGAAGGTCTGGTCGAGCAGAACCCGGTCCTGGTAATACTTCTCGAGCCGGCCCTCAACGATCTTCGGGATAACCCCATCGGGTTTGCCTTCGTTCTTTGCCTGGTTGGCAATGATGTCAGACTCATGCTGGAGATCTTCGGCAGGCACTTCTTCGCGTGTGACGAAGTCGGGCTTGCCCCACGCGATGTGCATAGCAAGGTCCTTGGCGATTTCAACGAACTCCGGGCTTTTGGCCACGAAGTCGGTTTCGGACGACAGATACACCAGTACTCCCTGGACGTCTCTCCCCGCCTGATTGTGAAGATAGCTGCCGATGCAGCCCTCCGAAGCGTCCCGTTCGGCCCGTTTGGCCGTGGCCGCCAGGCCTTTCTCGCGCAGGTAGGTGACCGCCAGATCAAAGTCGCCACCAGATGCGACGAGCGCCTTCTTGGCGTCCATCATTCCAACGGATGTCGCCTGGCGCAACGCTTGCACGTCTTTTGCGGAAAATTCAGCCATATCGGTTCCTACGCTTCTACGACAGCGTCGTCACTTGGTTCCGAGCTGGCGTCTTTTTCGGTCATTTGTTCTAGGTCTGACTTGCCCACGAGCTGCTTGCCATCGATCGCCGCCTGGGCGATGATTCCAGCCAACAGTTGGGCGGATCGCACGGCGTCGTCGTTGCCCGGTATCACAATGTCGACTCCGGTCGGATCACAGTTCGAGTCGACGACCGCGATCACCGGGATACCAAGACGGTTCGCCTCTTTGACAGCGGTCGCTTCAACGTTGATATCAATGATGAACAAGCAGTTCGGGATGGACTTGAGGTCAGCGACACCACCGAGATTCCGTTGCAGCTTGTCGTATTCACGACTGAGCTTCAGGCGTTCCTTTTTGGGGCGACCCGAGTTCTCCCCGGTTTCCTGCATGCGGTCGAGTTCGCGCATGTAAAAGATTCGCTTCTGGATGGTGGTGAAGTTGGTGAGCATGCCACCGAGCCACCGATAATTCACGTAGGGCATCGACGCCCGCTCTGCCGCCTCGGCGATGGCGCCGGCGACCTGCTTTTTGGTACCGACAAACATGACGGTTCCGCCAGCAGCGACTTCCTTCTTCACAAATTCGGCAGCTTCGTTGGCCTTCTCGAGGCTTTGACGAAGGTCGATAATGTGAATCCCGTTCCGGTCGCCGAAGATATACGGCTTCATTTTCGGGTTCCATCGCTGGGTGCGGTGGCCAAAGTGGACGCCAGCTTCCAGCAATTGTTTGATCGTGACAACAGACATGCTGCTCCTTATGGTTGTTCCTCCGCACCGATGGGCAAGAAATTGCCAGCGGCGGGGCCACCTTCCGCAGACGTCGTCTGACCAATGGAAGTTCTACCGGTGCGTGTGTATTTTCCGCTCGTTTCGGGCGGGACTCATCTCGAGTCGCTGGAAGTGTAGCCCACGGATACGTCGGCCGATCTGTCAGTTCGTGACAGCCATCCGGTTACGAAGGCTCATGACGGCCTTTGTATGAATCTGGCAAACCCGCGATTCGGTCACGCCGAGGACTTCACCGATCTCGGCGAGCGTCAGACCCTCGTAGTAGTACAACGTAACTACCAACCGCTCCCGGTCTGGAAGGCGGTTGATCGAGTCAGCCACCACCCGCTTGGTTTCCTCAACCTGGAAGGCGGCTTCGGGACTAAGGCCCCGTGGGTCGGGTAAGACGTCACCGACCGAAGAAGAGTCAGAATCGCGTCCGAGTAGCTCATCCAAAGCCACGAGTCCGAGAGAAGAAATCTCTCCCAGCGTGTCCTGAAGTTGGCTCAACGGCATTTCCATCTTGGCCGATAGTTCTTCTTCGGATGGGGTTCGCTGCAGCTTGTGTTCGAGCTCTTGGAGCGACCGTTCGATCTCTCGAGCCCTGGCGCGCACGGAGCGTGGCACCCAGTCCAGTGCCCTTAGTTCGTCGAGAATCGCACCTTTTACCCGATTGATCGCGTAGGTCTCGAACTTAAAGCCGCGCTCAAGATCGAACTTGTCGATGGCATCGATGAGGCCAAAAATCCCGTATGAGATCAGGTCGGACTGTTCGACGCTCCTCGGTAAGCCAACGCCGACGCGACCTGCGACGAACTTGACGAGGGGTGAATAATGGAGGATGAGACCTTCGCGAGCTCGTTCAGAGGCGGTGGACTTAAAGTCCACCCACATTGCCTGAACATGCTCATCAGATGCTTTATGCCCGCGGGTGGCTTCGCTCATATGTCGCCTTGAGGTGGTCTCGAGTTATCGCAGTGTAAAGCTGCGTTGTCGCCAATTCAACGTGCCCTAACAATTCCTGCACTACCCGCAAGTCTGCTCCGCCTTCCAAGAGATGCGTCGCGAACGAATGGCGCAGTGCGTGTGGAAAGGTTCCTGCACGCTGTTGGATGATACGCCGTATGCCCCGCGTATCGAGGGATCTTCCTCGAATGCCGATCCACAACGAGTCGATGTCAGGATCACCGAGCATTTCCGGACGCCCTTCGGCGAGCCACCTTTCGACGCTGCGCACGGCGGGGGATCCGATCGGGACAACCCGGTCCTTGTTACCTTTACCTCGCACGACGAGGGAATCTGCCCCGCCGATCGCGGTCGTGAGCGAGGCCAACTCAGAGACACGGAGTCCGGTGGCGTAGAGCATTTCGAAAATCGCCCGATCTCGCAGGTCGACCGGATCGTCGCCATCGATGGCGTCAATGATCTGGGAAACCGCCCGTTGTGGCAGCGCCTTTGGGAGTCTTTGAGGCTTTTTCGTGCGAGCTAGCTGCTGGGCAGGGTTCACAGGCACCTCGGATCGCAACGCCAGGTCTGTGAAGAAGCCCTTCACCGCCGAAGACTTGCGTCGGATGCTCGCCCGGGAGTACCCGACCGTGTCGAGGTAGGCGAGGAACCGTCGAATAAAGCGCCGGTCGACCTCGACAACCGAACGAATCGAACCACGATCGCAGTAGGCCAGGAACTGACTGATATCCCTCCGATAGGCATCAATCGTGTGCTGGGAGAGACCTCGCTGAACCTTCAGCCGGGTCAGGTAGCGCTCAAGCGGGTCAAGCGCCCATCCGGGCGGATCAGGTATGTGCGGCACCCTCGCATCTTCGTCTGCGATGACAGCCGGGTCAACGACCGGCCACGACCTTGGCCGCAGACTCCAGGAGCAGTTCGGTATCGTCCCATCCGACACAGGCATCGGTAATAGACACGCCATGGTCGAGCTTGACATCGGGCGCCCAGTCCTGGCGACCGGCATTGATGTGACTCTCCACCATGAGGCCCATGATGCCGTTTTGACCAGCCTGGAACTGGCTGAGGACCTCCTCGGCGACGATCGGCTGGCGCCGATGATCCTTGCTGGAGTTGGCATGGGAACAATCGACCATGACTGGACGCTCGATACCCTGGGCTTTTCCACGAGCGACTGCGTCCCGAACCGCGGCAGCGTCGTAGTTGGGGCCACTGGCCCCGCCTCTCAGGACGATGTGGGTGTCGGGGTTCCCGTTCGTACGGACCATGGCGAGCTGTCCCTCAAAGTTCACGCTGAAAAAGCTGTGGGGCCGTTCGGCGGCTTTCATGGCGTGCACCGCAACGTCGACTCGTCCATCCGTGGAGTTTTTGAATCCGATCGGCGCCGACATGCCACTGGCTAGCTGGCGGTGCACCTGGCTTTCGACGGTTCGGGCACCGATGGCCGCCCAGGACAAGAAGTCGGCAAAGTACTGAGGGGTGATCGGGTCCAACAGTTCAACAGCGCACGGCATCCCCATGTTGTTGATCGTGGCAAGCAGTCTCCTCGAGACTTCGATACCGGTAGGGATATCTTCGGATCCGTCGAGCTGCGGGTCGTAGACAAGTCCGGTCCATCCGACCGTAGTTCGCGGCTTCTCGAAGTAGGTACGCATGACGATCAGCAGTTCATCGCCATAACGTTCTCTGAGGTTCATGAGCTTCTCGGCATATTCGGCAGCGACTTCGACGTCATGGATCGAACACGGGCCGACAACGACCAGGAGCCTCTTCTTGTCGCGCCCGTGCAGAATCTCAGCGATGTCTCGACGCGTGTCAGCCACCAACTGTTGGGCGTCGTTCGGAATCTCAACCTTAAGTTGGGATGGTCGCTTCAAGGCAGCGATTTCCTTGATGTGCGTGTCATCGACCGAGGTTGACGGTGCGTTCACTTTGTCTGTCATCTGGCTGTCCTCCATGGTGAGCCGCTCGGGGCAAAAAAAACCCGAGCCTGGGGCTCGGGATCGAAGTTCAAGGTGCGGTGGCTAGCGCGTCTACTTCGACCCCGTGGGGCCAAAAAAATAGTACGAGCTAAACCGAGCGACGTTCATTGTCCGGCATAGTGGCTTTCCGTTCTACGATTGTCAAGCGCCGGTGACACGCCACTAGGACGGAATGACCCAGCCGCCATCAAGACGGACCAGGCCAGCCAGTTCTAGTTCGGTAATATCGACGAGCAGATCGGCCACGGTCTGGCGGCGACGGACTGCCAACTCGTCGATCGGCGTACCAGCCGCGTCACAAGCTTGGAGAAGCGCCGATTCGGGAGCCCGGTCAGGGACAGCCGTCACCGGACCGAGGACCCGATCGACCGCTTCACGGAGGTCATCGACGCCGAGCACCGGCCAGGCACCGTCGCGAATCAACAGGTTGCATCCCACCGACGAGACCCGTCCGATATCACCCGGAACTGCAAAGAGTTCACGATGCTCATCGACTGCCATGCGGGCGGTGATCATCGCTCCCCCTGGCATGCCTGCCTCAACCACTACCACGATGGATGCCAATCCAACGATGATCCGGTTCCGTGGGGGGAACCGCCACGCTGACGGTCGGGTGCCTGGTGGATATTCCGAAATGACCGCCCCATCAATCAGCAGCTGCTCACCCAGCTGCCGATTGGACGCCGGATACCAACGATCCACGCCATTGCCGAGTACGGCTATCCCTCGGCCATGCTCGTCAACCACTCCGCGATGTGCTGCCGCATCTATTCCTTTGGCCAGGCCACTCACGACCGTTCGACCATCCCGAGCCAACGCCCGCCCGAAACGCTCGGCCAGACGTACGCCATACCCGGTCGCCTTCCGGGTGCCGACGATCGCAACACCCGGCTCGGTCGGTAGGCGTCCAGCAACGAACAAGACGGCAGGCGGGTTGGCGAGTTCACCCAGTCGGGCCGGATAGTCGCGGTCACCCAAAAACAACGCGGTCGTCCCGGCTTCGGCCAGGGCTTCACGACGTTGGCTGGCTGGCACCTGGCTGGCTTCGACAGCCGTGTCAGGCATCGATACCGAACCCTTGACTATCGCCCTGAGTACACCGGGCGGACCGCCGCGCTCGAGACACAACTTAATGCGGCGGTCAGGATGCATGCCGGTGTAGGCCAGCTGAAGGGCGGCATCCCGTTCGTTCACCACGAACCTCGATACGCGAGTGCCTCAGCGACATGGCGTGGACCGACTACATCCGATTCGTCGAGATCAGCCACGGTTCTTGCTACTCGACGGATCCGGTCATACCCACGGGCAGTGAGCGCCAACTGATCGAAGGCGCGGTCAACGAGCAGGCGTGCGTCGGCGTGCCAGTCGACCTGGTCCAATTGGCGACGGGTCAGGTTTCGGTTGATGCAGCCCCGAGCATCTTGGCGTTTGCGCGCTGCCAGAACCCGCTCTGCAACTGCATCCGACGGCTCCCCAGGTGATCCAACTAGTTCGGTCCGGTCGGGACGAGGGACTGCGACTCGCACATCAAATCGATCGACGAGCGGACCAGACAATCGACGACGATAGCGATCGACCACCTGCGGCGGACACTCGCACGGAACCAGCGGGTCGCCATAGAACCCGCAGGGGCACGGGTTGGTAGCGGCCACGAGTTGGAAGCTCGACGGGAAACGGACCGAAGCGCCTTTTCTGGCGATCGTGACGGTGCCCTCCTCAAGTGGTTGCCTCAAATGATTCAGCAGTTGGGAAGGAAACTCGCCGACCTCGTCGAGAAAGAGCACTCCATGATGGGCGTAGGAAACCTCGCCGGGAACCGGAATCCCGCTGCCACCACCGATCAACGCGGCCGGAGTCGCGGAGTGGTGTGGAGCTCGAAAAGGCCGATACTCACGGCTCGAAGCCCCCCGCCCTCCCGCTGCCCATATCTGGGCCACCTCAAGTGACTCAGCCGGGCTGAGTGGTGGGAGGATTCCCGGCAAGGAGCGGGACAACATTGTCTTACCCGATCCAGGTGGCCCCCACATGAGCAAGTGATGACCACCTGCGGCGGCCACTTCAAGCGCCCGCCGGGCCAGAGCCTGGCCACGAACATCGGACAGGTCGCCCGTTGATTCCGGTCCGGGGGAATCGACAGGAATCGGCAGGCCGGGCTCGCCGCGCAATAGGACACCGAGGGCGTCGGTCAAGGACTCAACCGCTCGAACATCGGCCCCATCGACCCTTATCGCCTCGGCAGCGCTTTCGGGTGCCAGAACGCAGGGGACTCCCGCATCACGCGCTACCAGACCGGCACCGAGACCCCCGCGGGCCGGGCGGACCGCACCATCCAACGCCAATTCACCAAGGACGATCCCCCCACAGCTATTGGGCGGGACGAGACCCGCGGCGATCAGCACCCCTATGGCAATGGGTAAGTCATAGGCCGAGCCGACCTTCGGAAGGTCAGCCGGAGCGAGGTTGACGATGATTCGTCCATTGGGAAAACGAAAACCAGATTCGAGAATCGCCGCTTTGACGCGTTCGCGGGCTTCACGCACTGCCGTGTCGGGGAGCCCGACGATTGTCATAGGAGATTGAGCAGGGCGACCGACGAAGACCTCGACGCTTACCCGTTGCGGTTCGATGCCCATAAGGGCGACGGAAGAAACTGATGCGTACATTCAGGCAACGTATCGCGACCCTGTGACACATTCGCCGATGGCACCAATTGAGGCTCGCCGTTCCGGGGCGCTCACAGCGCGCTCACGCCCCGAAACCGACCAGCCTGCACATCACGAGACTCGTCAGGCTCGCCGAAATCTAGATTGCTCTAGAGCAGGAGATCGACGTTCACCCTTCGCATGTCTTGTGCCAGCGCTACCACCCGCCACACGGGTGGTAGCTCAGCTATCGGCAATTCATGCCGAAAAGCTTGAGTCCCAACCGGGTAGCTTGGAGGCATGATGCACATCGAAGACCATCAATCGGTTCGCATGCTCACCCTCGATGCGCCGGAGCGGATGAATGCGATACCGCCCGAAGGATGGGACGTGCTCCACTCGCACATCACCGAGTTCGAAGAATCTTCACAGCGGGTCCTTGTCATTACCGGGGCTGGCGGCGAGTTCTGCGCGGGCGCCGACCTTTCGGACCGACCACTCCCATCGAGTATCGCCGACCGCAACCAGCTGATGCAGCGGGTTGGAGCAGCGGCATCAGCCCTCGTCAGAACCACCAAACCGACCATTGCGGCGGTGGACGGTATCGCAGTGGGAGCCGGGATGAACCTCGCTATCGCCTGCGACGTTGTCATCGCCACCCACGAAGCCCGTTTTTCGGAAATCTTCGCCAAGCGGGGCCTCACCGTGGACTTTGCAGGAACCTGGCTGTTGCCCCGCATGGTCGGTCTGCAACGAGCCAAAGAACTGGCCCTCAGCGGTCGGATGGTGCCCGCGTCCGAAGCGATCGCCATCGGTCTCTGTTTGGAATTGGTCAACAAAGACGAACTACTCGCCAGGGCCTTGGAGATCGCAAGGGGGTTTGTCGACGCAGCACCGGTCGCCCAACTGTTCATCAAACAGGCCCTCAATCGGTCCTTCGAACTGTCGCTTGAGGAGGCCCTCAGCTACGAGGGGCAATCTCAGGCCATTTGTCATTCATCCGAAGACGCCCGGGAGGGCATACGAGCGTTCCGGGAAAAACGACCTCCCGAATGGGTGGGAAGATGATCGGCGACCGAAAGGTGGTCCCATGGGTCTGAACCCGTTCCGGGGCGCCGGCAAGCCCCCCGGTCTGGCTGACTATGCGATGGTGGGGGCGGCCGTCGTTGTATCCATCGTGGCGATCATGTGGGGCTTTTTCGGTTGACCACACTGACTATCACTCCTGTGCAACCGTATGCGGCGACCAAAACGTATTTGTGTCCGGGGTGTGGTTCGCTGATCGGCATCGGAGTCGGCCACCTGGTCGTCGTTCCCGAGGAAGCTCCCGACCTCCGGCGCCATTGGCATCACGGCTGCTGGCATCGGGCGGACCGGACGGGACGCCTCTCGCCGTATGCTCACTAGGCCGACACGCTCAAGGGTTCGGCAACCAACGAAAGAGTATGCCGTCGGGGTAGACCTCGACGACGAGCAGATCACAACGCCGGCACCTGGCCTGACGGGCCAGATTGTTGACCTGGCGCTGTTTGGCGGGTGTAAACGTGCGAAACGGGTCGTCTCCTGGCGCCGACAGGGTCTTCACCTCAACGGCGATACGATCTCGACCACTTCTGGCAATTACATCGAGTTCACCACGGCCGACCTGAACATTACGATCGAGAACTTCCAAACCCTGTCTGGTGAGAAAATCGCAGGCGAGGTCCTCGCCAAACTGGCCCAGCTGATGCGGGTCTAGATCTGCACTCCAGGTTCGAGTTCTTCGATGTTCAGGTCCCGGAAACTCATCACGCGCACTTTTTGCAGAAAACGGGCGGGGCGATACATATCCCATACCCAAGCATCCTCCAGGAGGACCTCAAAGTAAACGGATCCGTTGGCGGTTCGCTCGTTTACGTCGACCCGGTTGGCCAGATAGAACCGTCGTTCGGTTTCAACCACATACTTGAACATGGGCAAAACATCCCGATACTCCTTGTACAGCTGGAGCTCTACTGCTGATTCGTATCGTTCAAGATCTTCTTCGTTCACGCTGTGTCCTTATCGCCAACCCGGTCGCCGTCCTGGTCGCGCTTGGCCGGTACCACTCGCCTTCCCACCGAGGAGGTTCGCAGATTCACAGGCCACCCCATCGGTCGGTTGGCCAGAAACGTACGAACGCTCGCCCGATGACATTATTCACCTTTATCGGCCCGAACCGACGACTATCTGAAGAAAAGTCTCGATTGTCACCCATAACCCACAGTTCGTCGTTGCGCAGCGTCCGGGGAGCCATGTCCGACATTTGCACATTATCGGCCAGGTACGGCTCGTCAAGAACGACTCCGTCGACCTGCACGTGGTTGTCGAGGATTTCGACGGTTTCGCCGGGCAGGCCGATGACCCGTTTGATCAGATCGTCCGGGACGGCGGTGCTCGTGATGCCAAACGTCTGCTTCAACGTTTCCAAAATCCTTGTGCCGACCGGTTCTGCGGGGGCGCCTTCGTCAGCAAATGGCGATATGAAGACCACCACGTCTCCCCGTTCGAGGTCGGTAAAAGCCATGAGTTTGTTGACGAACACACGATCGTCGACGAGCAAGGTCGGAACCATTGACTGCGAGGGGATCCAAAACGCCTGAACGAGCAGCGCTTTGAGGATGATGGCAATCGCCAAAGCGATGATGATGAGTACGGGAAGTTCGGCCAGGAACGACTTACGTTTCGGCTTCTTGTCCGCAAGTTCCTCGGGTGGCTCGTAAGCCGAGCCGTCGGCGTAAGGGTCTCGAAACACGGGATCTGAGGAGTTGGTCAGTCCCGCTTCTCCTTGATGCGGGCGGCTTTACCGACCCGATCCCTGAGATAGTAAAGCTTGGCGCGCCGTACGTCACCACGTCGAGCAACTTCGATGCTCTGGATAATGGGAGCGTGGAGTGGGAACACCCGCTCAACGCCTACTCCAAAACTCATTTTACGGACGGTGAAGGTCTCGCGGACCCCGCCACCATTTTTGGCGATTACGACGCCTTCGAAGATCTGAGTTCTTTCGCGGCCACCTTCGACGACCCGAACATGCACCTTGACAACGTCGCCTGGTCCAAACTTGGGGGTATCGCTGCGCATGTGGGCGCTTTCGATGTAATCAATGTCATTCATGTCTGAAGGCTCCTTGGAAGACACCGCGCGCGACAAAAGGCACAAGTGCGGCGGTCATGTTACCACCCTGGACGACAAGTCAATCCAGCAGGTCAGGCCGCCTCTCGCGCGTCCGCTTGAGGCGTTGCTCCTGGCGCCACTCGGCGATCCGCCCATGGTCGCCGCTCAGAAGCACCTCAGGAACGTTCCAGCCGTTGAACTCGGCCGGGCGGGTGTATTGAGGTTCTTCGAGGAGACCATCGCGGAAAGATTCATGCTCGGCTGAAACCGGATTACCCAGCACATCCGGGAGCAAGCGGGCCACTCCCTCGATGATGGCCAACGCAGCCACCTCGCCGCCGGCAAGGACCACGTCAGCAAGTGACACCGACTCGTCGATATGGTGGTCGGCCACTCGCTCGTCCACCCCCTCGTACCTTCCGCAGACCAAAGTGAGGTGATCTAGGGTCGCCCATCGATCGAGGGTTTCCTGCAACAACGGTGTTCCGGCCGGCGTCATCAGGACCCGATGAGAGTCCGCCAACGTCGATAGCGCCTCATGCAGCGGGCCGATCATCATGACCATGCCCGCCCCGCCTCCGAACGGTGCATCATCAAGCTGACGGTGAATTCCTAGCCCGTACTCTCGTAAATCTCGTATCTCGATATCGAGCGCACCGATCTCCTGGGCGCGCTTGACGATGCTGATACCCAAGGGTGACTCAAAAAAGTCTGGAAAGATGGTTAGGACCGTGAGCTTCATCGCCGATACAAGGTAGTAGGTCGAAGAGACCGGGGTGGAGTATCCTCCCTATTACGTGGCCACGAGGAGAATTTTAGGTGTCTGACAACGATCTAGCGAGCGGGGACCCCTGGGGTCTGAGCAGTACCGAAACCGACAGTCCGCCACCGCCGGCCCCGGTCTCGTCACAAGACGAACTGCCCGAAGACCTCGCCGACCTTTCGACCATCGCCGACCCTGAGCCCACGGTTGAAAGTGAGCCGCCGGCGCTCCCCGACCTGGAGCTCGAGGAACCGGCTGTCGCCGTCCCTGACCTATCTCCATCAGAGGTTGGAAGCGACCTGGATCTTGGCGATTTCGGCAACTTCTCCGACCTCGACCCAGAGTCCGATCTTGGCCCACTCGCGGAAAGCGCTCTCGCTGAGGGCCTGGATGACACCGAATTCTCAACGGAGATGGTTGAAGGCGCGTTCGCTGATCTCTCCATTGCTAACGACCTACCAGGTGATGAAGATCTACCAGGGTTTGAGGATATTGGTTCGGATTCGAGCGACAGATCGAACGAGCCGACTGATGATGTTCGTCCTCCCAGCCGGCCGATGAATCCGCTTCTCGCCGCATCAGGGTTGTTCGGCGGGTCTCCGAGCCTCCCTCCGCTGAAAGGAAGCGCCCCAACCGACGGGGCAGACGCCGGCGAAACTGAAGCAGCCGAAACGGCCGGCATCGATGACACGGCCGCTTCATTCGACGAAGGGATTTCTTCCATTCAGTTCGACGACGTCACGGCCGATTTTGAATCCGTGGAACTCACCGATGGCGATCTACCCGCCTTCGACATTCCGGCGGTCGAACGAGATGAAGCAGCCGATATCGACGCCGAACTGGCCGAGACATTGAACGCTCTCGGAGACCAACCTGCTGACGCCATCTCGTTCAGCTCGGATGCCGTCTTCGGAGCTAGCGACAAGGACGTTGACGAGTCAACCGACGATAACGCAGACTTCTATCCAGAGTTCATGAGCCAGCCCGCACCAACCGACGAGCCTGAACAGGATGAGGCTCCTGAGGATGAGATCCTACCTGAAGGGACCGTAGAGTCCGATGAGGACGACCTAGCAACGGCCGCGTTCGGCGACACCGACTTCTTGTCGGCGGGTACACCACCGGCGATCTACCAGGAGCTTGAACACCTCGGCGATGGTGATCCGGTCGCCGACATCCAGACTCCCGAGCATGCCAGCGAATCGGCTGAGGCGTTCGACGTCGTGTTCGGCGGTTCCAATGAGACCGCCGACGACCCGTTTGGAGCGGTGTTTGGCTCCGGCGACGAGGCGATTGCCGCAGTCGCAGCTGCTGCCGCCTCCATCGAGACCAAGCCACCAACGATCCTCGATCACATCGACGCCCCGACGGTTGACGACTTACCCGACTTCATGATCGACGACGAAGCTGCCACCGATCCCGAGGTCGCAGAGCCGACACTGGATGTCGCCAACGACGTCGAACAAGCCATGGCAAGTGATTCGTCCGACGAGTCCGACCAGGATGAACCGCTGGCGTCGTTCGGCTTTGTTGATCCCTATGCGGCAGAGGATTCCATCGAGACGGCCACTGACGAAGCCGATGAACAAGTCGAAACGGCCGAAGTCGTGGAAGCAGCAGTCGAACCTGTGGACGAAGAAGTGGAACAAGCTGCATTATCCGAGGAACCGACCGACGACACGCCGATCGACACGCTCCCACCAATGCGTCTGGTTGAGACGCCATCACTCGACTCGAATCCTTTTGCCGCATCCGCCGGCGATCTGAAAGTCGACGCGGCTGAGCTCGAGGCCAGCGAAATGACAGCGGTTCATCCGCCAATTCTGGGAACCATCGCCACCGGCGTCATTGCCAAGAAACCCATTCCCGAAGATTGGGGCACCCGCAGCGACGACGCTTACGAGGGTTGGGTCCAGGACGATGAAGGTGTCGAAACCTGGCGCATGATCATCACCAACCTGTCGACCGTCGCTGGCTACGACATCGACGAGTTTCTTGGATTAGCCGTCGCCGATTCTCTCGTTGGTTCTCATGATGTTCACGCGGTGGCAGGCGGACGCAGAGCGGCCATCGATGCCCTGACCGAAGATGGCGTCCTCCGTGGCGCGCATGCGATCGTGGCGGTTACTCATGCCGTACAGCCGATCGACGATCAAATGTTGGTGACAGTGTCTGGCACAGCCGTGACGCTCAAGCCCACCGCGGTTCCGCTTGCCGACTAGATGAGTTTGCGGTCCGTTGCCCACTTGGTCAACTCGTGACGATTCGAGAGTTGAAGTTTGCGCAAAACCGACGACATGTGCGACTCGACCGTCTTGACGGAGATGAACAGCTGCTCACCGGTTTCTTTGTACGTGTAGCCCCTGGCGATGTGGCGTAGAACGTCACGTTCACGATCCGTCAACAAATCCAGCTCGGGGTCGATGTCGGCGATGGCAATGTGCGAAAAAGCATCAAGGACAAATCCAGCCAGGCGCGGGGAGAACACCGCGTCGCCACCGTGGACTCGCTCGATGGCGGCCACCAACTCGTGGGGGCCAATGGTTTTCGTGACGTACCCTCTGGCTCCGGCCCGGATGATGGCTACGACGTCTTCAGCCGCGTCCGATGCGGACAACGCGAGAAATGCCACGTCAGGATGTAGCTCTTTGATGCCCTCAATGACCGCCTTGCCTCCGCCTCCTGGCATATGGACGTCGAGCAGGACGACTTCTGGCGTGCGTTCGGCGATGAGTTCGATGGCGGCGTCTACCTCGCTCGCCTCACCAATTACGTCGATCCCGGCGCCGAGTTCGTTGCGAACTCCCGATCGGAACAAGTCATGGTCATCAACGATAAATACGCGGATTGGTTCACTCATAGGTGCATCGTAAGCCGGACTTCGGTGCCAGTGCCGGGTTTCGAGTTAATCACCGAAGACCCTCCGTGGCGAGCCATTCGTCCCTGAATGGATTCTGAGACGCCTTTTCGATCTTCGGGAATCGATTCGGGATCGAATCCGGTTCCCCGGTCACGCACGAACACCATGGCCCGATCACCAATCACTTCGGCGAAGACGGATATCTCGGAAGCTCCCGAGTGCTTGGCAGCATTGATCATGGCTTCGCGAGCTGCGGCGATCATGCTGCGTAGGCCGTCGCTGAGCGGTGCATCGCTGACGACAACCAGTTCGATCGGGACCTTATAGGACTCCTCGATTTCAGCTCCGGTAGCAACCATCGCCGACTCGAAGGACTCACCGTCCAAGCGCGATCCGTACAACCATGACCGAAGGTCACGTTCTTGTCCACGGGCCAGCGCCACAACCTCGTCGGCGTCCGTGCTGCTTCGCTGGATCAACGCCAGCGTCTGTAACACCGAGTCGTGCAGGTGAGCGGCTAGCTCCGAGCGTTCTTCGGCTCGAATCCGCTCCGCCCGTTCCTCCTCCAGGTTGGATTCGGCGGCGATGCGTAGGCGATCCGAGCGACGCAACGCGCCAACGGCCCAAGTGACGGGAGCCGCCATGAACGGATACACGAGGACGTTCGAGCTGAGCACCGTCGGATCGCCTATACGATCACCGATGGCGATCTGAATCAGAACGAGGCTGACCAGGACCAGCACCGGGGCGGTCGCTCCGAGCAGTCCCTTGCCGAGCACGCCTATGAGGACCGAAGAAAGCGGGTAGCCACCGACGAAATTCGGGGATCCGGCAAGATTGGGAGACACGAGAATCAACGCGCTCACGAAAGTATCCAGACCCAGGAAGGCCCAGCTTCGGAAGATACCCGGACGACGGAAAGAGATCCACAATGTCAGGGACGTCCAGGCCGCCACCAAGCCAACGGCCGCCACGATGACGGCTGGTCGCTCAGCTTCGTCCGAGGCCAGCGATACCAGGGCGAGCGACAGCATCCACAACATCGCAATGGCTCGATAACCGACGATAATCCGCCGGAGCGTTGTCTCGAGTGAGATCATCAGTCACCAACAGCCGGGAGTCCGTCGACGCTCACTGCGTTCTTGGTCGCCCAGTACGCCGGCATCGCATCTTCGCCCTTGGCGATCGCCCATCGGGCGAGCCGATCTCGATCCTCGACAAAATCCATGAGCGGGACGCCAAATCCGCACGAGGTGCCCACTTTGTCGACCTCGACCACGATGACAGAGCGAATGCCCGGGCGGGACTCGAAGCGACCGACCAGCTCGTCGAAAGCGTCATCGTCGGGAAAAACCACCCGGCCGTGACCGTACAGGCGCACAATGTCGGGGTTTCCTTCAAACGCGCAGAACATCAGCGTCATTCGCCCGTTCTCGCGGAGGTGGGCAATCGTTTCTGCCCCAGATCCGGTCAGGTCGAGATAGGCGACCTGATTCGAGCCGAGGATGCTGAATGTGTCGAGGCCTTTCGGCGACACGTTGACGTGACCCGATTCGGTTAGTGGGGCGGTTGCCACAAAAAACAGGTGCTGACGGCCAATCCACCCGGCGGTGTCGTCAGAGATCGATTCGGAGAAACTACCCATGTGATCAAAGTTAGTCGGCCTGAGCCTTGCCAGGTGGGAGGGTTAGAACGTGGTCTGCAGGACCTCGTACAACGTGCTGCGCAAGGCCGGCACGCGATCGATGTCGGTGATGGCCCGTCTGAGTTCCTGCGGGGTAATTTCGGTCCCGTGTGCGGCACCGGCTGATCGGGTGATGATCTCACCCATAAGTGTGCCACCCAGGTCGTTGCATCCGGCCCTGAGTAACCGCTGCGCTCCGTCTATTCCGAGTTTGACCCAGGACGCCTGAATGTTATCGATCAGCCCATCAAAGGCGATCCGAGCGACGGCGTGAATGAGCACGACCTCATCCCACGTCGGGCCGGGTCGTGAACGACCCCGTAGCCAGATCGGCGCTCCCATATGCACAAAAGAGAGGGGTACGAACTCGGTAAACCCTCCGGTCTTTCGCTGAATCTGACGGACGACTTCGTAATGGTTCGCCCACGACCGAGCGTCGTCGATATGGCCGAACATAACCGTGGCCGTCGCTCGTAAGCCCATATCGTGGGCGGTAATCATCACGTCTGACCACTGTGATGTCCGGATCTTGTCGGGACAAAGGTGCGCACGAACCGAATCGTCAAGAATTTCAGCTGCCGTACCGGGGAGCGTGCCCAGTCCTGCTTTCTTGAGCTGTCCCAGGAACTCCTTCACAGAAATCCCAAGCGTCTCGGCACCTTGCCATACCTCAAGCGGGGTGAAACCGTGGATATGCATGTCGGGAAGCTCGGCCTTGATAGCCCGGACCACACCCGCGTAGAAGTCTCCGGTGAATTCAGGATGGATGCCACCCTGCAACGTCACCTCGGTTGCTCCCCGTTCCCAAGCTTCGCGAGTCCAACTCACGATTTCGTCGACCCCCATCAAGTAGGGGTCACCTCGCAGGTTGAGGCTCTTCGGCCCTTTCGAGAAAGCACAGAATCCGCACTTGAAGTAACACATGTTCGTGTAGTTGATATTGCGATTGACGACATAGGTGACACGTGAGCCGCTCGTCCTTTCACGGAGTTGGTCCGCGACAAAGGCCACCGCGTCCACCTGGTCGCCCCTGGCTCGGAAGAGCGAGGCGATTTCGGCCGTGGTCGGCGGCACCCCGTCGAGTGACCGTTGGAGGATGGGCGCCAAGGATCCGGCACCGTCCAGTTCGATCGGAGCGCGGCCACCCGTCCATGCGGCGTCGGGCCACTGGGCAGAAATCCGATCACGGGGCACCGGAGGAGGCAGGTCCTTGCCGGGCGCCCACTCGTACCGGGGACGAGCCCATCCGTCCCCATCGATCAGATTAAGCCACGCCGTGAAAAGCTCTTGATCGAGCGCTGCTCTTCCCTGGTCAACGGAGACTCCGCCCGGGATGGCTGTCCGCTCGCGCAGGTCACCGACGGCCGCGCGAAGCTCGCCTATCTGGCTGTTGGACCAGTCTCGCAACAGCAGGTCACCCGCACCGGACGCAACGGCGACGAGCGCGTCGTCAACCGAGTCGACAAATACCGAAATCTTTGCATCCAACCCGGGCAGCCCGACCAGGTCGTTGAAATGAGTGACCTCCGACCGGCCAACCCGCAGAAAAGCCGCCTGGCTACGAGCCAGGGCATCCAAAATCAGTTCTCGGTCGCCGTCGGCTCTGACCGTGATCCGCCAGCCGGGAGTGTCGAGTTTGGCGAGCCTCAGAGCATCTTCGGGTCCGACTACCCAGGCTGCCGGTTGACCGTCCGCATGGGCGGTCTCGATCGGCAACAAGCCACCCGCCAGGCAGGCGGCTCGCCCGGCCGGGTCGAGTTGATCTATCTCAAGCGCTGTAGTGCCTTCTCGCGCCCTGGTCGATGCCGTCAACGCGTGGACCGTGTTGGTCGGTCGAACCCTTAGGAAAGTGATGAACATCGCAAAAACGCTAGCCGCTGTGCGCCACATTTGGAGCATGACCATATCCATCGGCTGTGGACGCCGATCGGGCCTTGACCAGCACACCCGGATCCAACCACTCATCCGATAGGTACTCGGGATAGACCGGCAGACGGGGACGAAGCTCAAATCCCGCCGCGGCGGTTCGCCCGGCAAGGTCAGCGAGGTGAGGCCAGGGGGCCTCGGGATTCACCCAGTCGATTGTGAGTGGCGACACCCCACCCCAGTCGTTGATGCCGGCGTCGAGATATGTCTCATATCGCTCAGTCAGGTTTGGGGGTACCTGGACATTCATCGTGGGACCCATGATCCACCTGGCAAGCGCCACGACTCTGGCGAACCAACTCGGGATGGGTTCGGCGCCGAAGCGCATGCGGGTGTCAGCCTTGGCGCGAAAATTCTGAATGATGACTTCCTGAATATGGCCCCAGCGTTCTTGAAGCGTGGCCAGCGCGAAGATCGAGTCAACAATCTCCTGATTGTTTTCCCCGATACCAACCAGGATCCCTGACGTGAAGGGGAGTCGCTGACGTCCGGCGGCTTCGATGGTTTCCACCCGAACGCTCGGAATCTTGTCCGGGCAATTGAAGTGAGGCATACCCGGTTCGGTGAGTCGGGGGGAGATGTTTTCCAGCATAAGCCCAATGGACGGGTTCGACGGACGCAGCCTGGCGATAGCTTCCTCGGACATCACCCCGGGATTGGCGTGCGGGAACAACCCGGTCTCGTGGTGGACCCGTTCGGTCATCGCCACGACGTAATCCATCGTGGTTGCACAGCCCACCGACTCGAGAAACTCGCGAGCTGCGGGATACTTGGCCTCAGGAGCATCGCCCAAGGTGAAGAGCGCCTCGGTGCAACCGTGCTCATCACCTGCCGAAGCGATGGCCATTACGTCGTCGGGAGTGAGGTACACCCCGCCATTGCCCGGGGGTTTCACAAACGTGCAGTACGTACATTGGTCCCGACACATCGTCGTCAGCGGAATGAAGACTTTCGGCGAGTATGTAACAATTCGACCCTTCCCCTCGTCGCGTAATCGGCGCGCCTCGACAAAAAGTGGCTCGGCGGGCTTAGTACCGTCAAGGTAGGCGACGGCAAGATCTGGATCTGGCTGGGGATGCACGAATATTACGCTAGTCGTCGGCCGAAGCTCCCCCCACCGGCGTTCGGATCTGCCTAATATCGGGCAGGTGACTGACACAAGCCATGACGAAACAGCCAGAGACGCCGCAGAGAGTGCCGAATCAGCAGAGCTAAGCAAGGCGCTCCGGGTCGGGTTTGTGATCGGGACACCCGTCACGTTCGCGGTCTTCTTCGTGATGATTTACGTCGTTGGAGACGTCGAACTCGTACCGGCACTCATCACGGCCCTCTGGGTCGCCATCGTCGGTGGCGGGTTCTACGGTGGCGTTACCGGGCTGCTCACCGTGCTTAACAAGCACGGCCACTAGCGGCTCGCCAATTAGTCGTCGGCCTCCAGCAGGCCTGGGATAGCTGCAACCACCACAAACCCTCCTTCGAGGTCCACCGTTGGGACAAGCGCATCGACAAACGGAACCTCGACCCGGCCCGAAGCGACTTGAATCGCCAGCCGATCCTGGGCGCCACCAGTGATCACGTCCAAGACCACACCCCGCTTGGTCCCCGACGGATCGCGGACTTCAAGGCCTTGTAGCTGCGAGGGCCAAAACTCACCTTCCTCGAGGGTACGGAGGTCGGTCTCCTCCATCGTGAGTTGCACCCCTTTCAGGAGTTCGGCGCCATCACGGTCATCGACGCCGGCGAACTTCACGATCGCCACACCCGCTCCAGAACGCACCCGCTCTATGGCGAGTGTGCCGCCGGTGCCGCCGAGTTGGAAGCCAGCCGTGAACTGTTCGGGGTGGTCCGAATAAAACACAACGGCCACATCGCCCTTGAGCCCGTGGGCTCTAGCGATATGGCCGATGGTTATTGGATTACTCACGAGCCTGGAGGCTGATTCAGTCGAGGAATTCCACGCCGGTCGTCAAGCCTTCTTCGTCCGCCGCCGCCTGGGCGATGGTACGAATCGCTTTGGCGACCCGTCCTCGGCGTCCGATAACGCGACCCATGTCGGACTTGGCAGCCCGCACTTCGGCGGTTACCTCGTCGGGTCCTTCTTCTATCACGGTCACCTCGACGGCGTCCGGGTCATCAACGATGGCCTTGACGATGTACGAGACGACGCTCTCAACGATGTCACCTTTAGGCATGGTTACTCTTCCTCACCGGAGTCGGCCGCGGGTTCGTCAGCAACGACCGGAGTCGGTTCTTCCTGCTCCGGGGCGGGTTCTTCCTGCTTCGGGGTTGGCTTGGCTGCAATTGTGTGGATCTCGCCACGAGAGATCTTGAACTGCGACCACGCGCCGGAAATCTCCAGCAGCTTACGGGCAGCCTCGGTTGGCTGGGCACCGTCATTGAGCCACGTCACGGCCTTGTCGTTGTCGATTTCGACAAGCGAGGGCTCCTGGCGTGGGTCGTAACGTCCAATAGCATCGATATAGCTTCCATCTCGCGGTTGACGGCCATCAGCTACGACGACTCGATATACGGGCTGCTTCTTTTTGCCCAACCGCATCAGGCGGATCTTGACCGCCATCTGCTCACCTCTTCCTGCTCTTGTTCTTTCGCTGCGGCCGCATGCCTGGCATTCCGGGTAGTCCCGGTACGCTCTTGCCGTCGGCCAACATTTTCATCATCTTTTGTGTTTCGCCGAACTGTTTCAACAGTGCGTTCACTTGTTGGGGACTCGTTCCTGAGCCCCGCGCAATCCTCCGTTTACGACTTCCGTCGATCAACCGAGGGCTGTGCCGTTCTTCGGGCGTCATCGATCTGATGATCGCCTCGACGCGACCCAAGTCCTTGTCGGAAACTTCGACATCTCGCAGGGCCTCGTTGGCGCCTGGAAGCATAGCAAGCAATCCCTGGAGTGGCCCCATCCGTCGGATCTGCTGGAACTGAGTCAAGAAGTCTTCGAGGTCGAATTCGGCCTTGCGCATCTTCTCGGCCATCTGCTCAGCCTCGTCAATATCCCATGCCTCTTCTGCCTTTTCGATGAGTGTGAGCACATCGCCCATCCCGAGAATGCGGGACGCCATCCGTTCGGGATAGAAGACCTCGAAATCTTTCATGGTTTCGCCGACGGCTGCGAACTTGATCGGTCGTCCGGTTACTTCTCGAACCGATATGGCTGCACCGCCCCGGGAGTCACCGTCCAGCTTCGAAAGGACGATCCCGGTGAGATCGGTGTACTCGAGAAACCCTTGAGCAACGTTGACAGCATCCTGGCCGGTCATGGCGTCGACGACGAGCAATACTTCATCCGGGTCGGCGATCTTGCGAATGTCGGCCAGTTCGTCCATGAGAGCCTTGTCGACCGCCAGGCGACCGGCTGTGTCGATGATGACGACATCGTGACCCGCTCGGGCGGCTTCCTTCATGGCCGCCTTCACTACTTTGCCTGGTTTCGACTTTCGTTCCGAGTAAACCCGCACCCCGATACTGGCGCCCAGCGTCTCCAACTGATCGATGGCGGCAGGTCGGGCCAGGTCGGCTGCGACCAGCAGCGGGTTCTTGCCCTGAGATCGGATGTAGGTCGCGAGTTTCCCGCTGGTCGTCGTTTTACCCGATCCCTGCAGCCCGACCATAAGAATCGTGAAGGGTTGTTTTCCTGTGAATTTCAGGCCAACCTCAGCGGAGCCGAGCGTGGTGATGAGCTCTTCATGGACAATCTTGATGATTTGCTGCCCGGGGGTCAGGCTGGCGTGGACGTCGGCTCCTAGAGCCCGCTCTTTGATACGGGCCAAAAGATTTTTGGTTACGGAGACATTGACGTCGGCTTCCAACAGCGCCAGGCGTACCTCACGAAGTGCCTTGTCAATGTCGGCTTCGGAAAGGCGCCCTTTCCCCCGCAAACCGGAGAAGATCCCGGAAAAACGATCTGATAATGAATCGAACATGTGAACCAGGCAGTGTATCGGCGGGCCATGACTGCGTGAAACTCGTCGAGGTTGGCTCCGATGCGACGACGGCTACGATCACGGCGGTGATCGACGAAACCGACGACATCTTGCTCAGAGCTGACATCCGTCGGCTCGGTGCCCAACTCGGCGAAACGCTGACACGCCAGCATGGGTCCGAGCTGCTCGATCTCGTGGAAGAAGTCCGAACGTTGACGAGGCGGCAGCGTGAGGACGCGTCGCCAGAGGTTGGACGCCAGCTGGAGGATTTACTGGAGAGCCAGGATCTCGATACCACTATCCGGCTCGTCCGAGCTTTCACGACCTACTTCTATCTCGCCAACGTTGCCGAGCAGACGCACCGGGTTGACGAGCTCGCCGCTCGAACGGGCGAAGACCGCGAATGGCTGGAGTCGACGATCGACCGGGTACTCAGCGCCGGTATGGCGCCAGAAGAACTCAGCGACATCGTCTCAAGAATTCAGCTGAGTCCGGTCTTCACTGCCCACCCGACCGAGGTGGCCCGTCGATCGATCTTGACGAAACTCAACGACATCGCAGGGCTCCTGGAAATGCGCCTCGACCCAAGGGCTACCGAGGCCGATCAGCGTCGGGTTGACCGGCGGACTGCCGAATTGATCGAACTCATCTGGCAGACTGACGAACTGCGGCTCGACCGGCCAGAGCCGATCGACGAAGCCCGATCGATCATCTTCTATTTTGACCAGCTTTTCACCGACGTCATGCCAGGACTGCTCGAGGAGTACGACGTGCAAACCCGTCGGCTCGGCACGGAGCTCGATCCATACGCGACGCCGATTCGCTTCGGAACCTGGGTGGGAGGCGACCGGGACGGGAACCCGTACGTGACCCCGGCGGTAACGATGTCGGTGCTGGAGATCCAACACGAGCACGGACTGCGCAACCTCATCAAAGCGATCGAGACGTTGTCAGCCGAACTCTCATCGTCGCTCGCCGTCCACGGTATCTCCGAAGAACTGACCGCTTCGCTGACCCACGATCGCACGCGCCTGCCGAAGGTTTACGAACGCTTCGGCGCTATGAACGCCTCCGAGCCCTACCGACTCAAATGTGCCTACATCCACGAAAAGCTACGAAACACTCGCGACGGCTTTTCTGAAGGAACCCATCACCGTCCAGGAACTGCGTACGGGTCGGTTGTCGAGTTGCTGGATGATCTCTCAGTCATGCGTCGGTCGCTGCTCGATCATCATGGGACCTTGATCGCTGATGGATCTTTGCTCAGGCTGATTCGCACCGTCGCCGCGTTCGGGCTCCGCCTGGCAACGATGGACATTCGCGAACACTCTTTGCGCCATCACGAGCTCCTGGCAGTCCTTTACGAACGCCTGGACGTTGACTACAACAGTGTCGCTGTCGGGGATCGGTCACAG
>JAGXFS010000083.1 GCA_024637275.1 Acidimicrobiia bacterium | reverse complement strand
TTTCTCGCCGCCCGTGTGGTTGGCGGCCGGTCTGGCACTCGGCACGTTCCTAGCCGTTTTGGCTGCCGCCGAGCCCTACGCAAACGTGACCGGAGTAGGAGGTTTGCTCGCCATGAGCGGTTCGGCTTTGCTGCTTGTAGCACCGGGTCGAGAGCCGTCAGCTGCCGGACTGGTTTTGCTGGCGATTGGGGTTGCGCTCGTAGTGGGCGGCGTGGCCGGGAGCCTGGCCGGGACCAGGGGCCTTGCCAGAATTGTTCTTGGTCTGAGTCAGGCAGCCGTGGTGGCAGCTCTAGTCGCCGCCGGGCTGGTGATCGGGACGGGCAGGTGGGGTCTTCCTGTCGATCGCTACTCCGGGGTGATCGAACTTACCGAGGCGCGGTCGGCCGACCTGCCGATCGCGCGGGTGTTGCTCGTCGGCTCCAATCTCCCGGGCGACGCCAGGGAACTCATGGGGGTTCCGTACAAGGTGATGGGTGGCCAACTCGCCGTCGGGGACGGCTGGTTGCCGACCTATCGAGAAGCCGATCAGACGCTTGAGCAAGTATTGATTTCGTCGATTGATCCCGACGTTCTGCGCCCCGGGCAAGCCCTCGGCGCCTTGGGAATCCGTTGGGTTGTGGTTACGGCACCGAGTGTGCTCGATCAGGCTTTCACCAACAAGCTCGACCTCAAGAAATTGGACGTCGGAGACGGTCGATTCTCCATCTACGAAAACGTTCAACCGGCATTCGTGGCAGCAACTCCCGATGGGGTGCCCTGGCGACTGGAGAAAAACCGGTTCGTCGGGGAGGCGGCGCCAGCGGTGGCGCTCGCCGTGAACCCACAGCCATTTGGCCAATCGGTCGTTCCGGTCATCGCCGATGGTTCAGCAGGTCGGATTGTTCCCACCCCCGACCCGGCGATGCGGATTTTCGGGTGGGCCGGCGCGGTTGCCATAGTTCTGGCGGCCCTGGCGGCATCGGTTGGACTGCGGGACCGCGCATGAAACGCACGATCCTGCTTTTGAGCCTGGTAGCAGCTGGACTGTTCGTGGCGCTGCTTCCGGCTCGTCCACTCTCAACCATCCCGACGGTTGCCTCGACGGTGGTCGAACCGGTCGCCTCGGCCACCAGTGTCGCCTACTGCGGATGGGTCAGAACAGATTCGGCACTCGAGATGTCGATCGGGTTCGCAGCGTCCCGCGACACCCAGTCCACCGTCTCGGTGCCGTCAGACGGGGTGGTTTTGGCCAGCGAGGAGCGAGCAGTGGCTCCCTTTGGCTCGATTCCGGTCAGTGCCGTGCTATCCGTCGGTGTGGAGGGCGCCATCGTTGAGTTTGCTGTCGGTCCGGCGGGAGCCGTGGCGATCGGCGATGGTGCACTTGGCATGGTGGCGGCGGCGTGCCCTTCGACCGTAGCGGACCGTTGGGTGCTCGGCGGAGGCTCGACCCTCGAAGGTCAGACGCTCGACCTGCGACTGTTCAATCCATTTCCCGAAGATGCCAAGCTCACTATCCGTGCGCTCTCGGAGAATGGCAGCGAACCCGATCAGAGTCTTGAAGCCGTCTCCGTTCCCGCCCAATCCAGTCGAACGATTTCCCTGACGGAGATCCTCGGATTCCGCGAGTGGCTATCGGTTGAAATCGAACAAACCGATGGGCGCATCATTCCGTCTTACGTTGCGCAATCGGCGACCGGCGGCACTACCGCACAATCGGGTGTGGCCTTGGCCTCTGAGTGGTTCTTCCCGTTCGGTGGAGTCGCCGGAATACCCAACAATCTTGTGCTCGTTAACCCGTCCGCCAGTCCGGTGGGCTATCAAGTGGCTCGGGCGACCGACAGTGGAGCTGGAGAAGAACTCGACCGCGGCAGCCTCGAACTCCGACAGGTCACGGCGATTGCTCTCGATGCAAGTGATGGCTACATCTTGCAGGCCGACGCCCCGATCGCGGCGTTTGTGGTTGGACGAGGCGAGGTTGGCAGTGCCTCGGTCGCGGGATCGAGCGTAACCGCGACCGATTGGCTCCTTCCAGGCGCCGGAGCGCTTCCATCGACCACGATCATGATCCTCAATCCGTCAGTCGAAGACATCACCGCAACGGTCCTAAGCCGCCTCGGGCAGGAGAAAGTCCTGATCCCAGGCGGCGGGGTCACCGCAGTGCCCATGGCCATCTCGGACGGCGGTGTGCAGGTATTTGGGACGGGGCCGATCGTGGCGGGTTGGTACGCTGAGGGCGATAACGGCATTGCCTACGCCATGGGTATTCCGGTTGTCGGTCGCTGATCCGCTCACCAGGCTATTGCTACTCGCCGCCGGAGCCGCCCTGGTCGGGGCTTTGGTTTGGCTACTCCGGTGGCGGGCGGACCGCTCATCGAAACGATGGCTCCCGGTCGATCTCGGGCCGTTTCCTGCCGCGCTGTACTTTGGGGATGCCACGTGTGCTTCCTGTATTCCGGCGAGAAACGCTATTGAGCAAGGGCATCTTGAGGTCCGTTCGTATGAGTGGGCGTCGCAGGGAGATGTCTTCGATCTCCTGGAAATAGCGGAGGTTCCCCGTCTGATTGTTGCTGGCGGTCAGGGCCAAATTCTGGCCGATATCTCAGGCGTTCCTTCGGCGCGTCAAATTGCGTGGGCGAAATTACAACTTTCTCGAGAATGACAAAATCGACTTACGCGCCAACGTGGCGCGTAAGAAATCCGGCGAAATGCTTGTTGATTGCCCGTGACACGCATAAGCTCCAGCTCCATGCTTGAACATTGTGCGCGTTGCGGAACCCCGGCCGGGTCGATCATGTCCTATAACTACGGCGAAAAAGCTGTCTGGCTCGACGACCTAACGTCGTCGGTGGTACCGGGCGCCGGCTATCCCGTATGCGCTACCCACGCAGACCGTCTGACCCCGCCCATGGGGTGGACGCTCACCGATCGTCGCAACATCGTCCGCTTGTTTGCGCCCGCCGAGGTGGCCTAAGGCCCGTGGGGTTGGATCGAGATCTTCTCGACGATATTCGAGACCTCGACGAACATGAGCTGCGGCGCCTCCACATGCTGACTCAAGCCCACCTTGAACGGATTGGCGTCATCACCCAGGCGACTGGCGCCGCGAAAGTAAGTATTCGACAACAGTCGGTGCGGTGTGGCAGGGCTACCTGCACGACGTGTCCGCATGGCCCGTATTGGTACGCGTATTGGCGCGAGGACGGCCGACGCCGGAGCAAGTATTTGGGCAAACTCCTTGAAGAGGACTAGTTAGGTGCTTGGCGTAATGCGGGCTGGATGCATACACTGCTGCCGGGCGGTCCTGCTACCTGGAGGTTTTCGCACATGAAGTGCCCGACATGCCGCGTCGATGACGTGATTGAAATTCACCAGAAGCTGCCCGACGGTACGGAGATCGATTTTTTCTCGTGCCACAAATGTGATGAGCGCTGGTGGGACCATCAAGGCCGAGAGATCGCACTTGCCGACGTATTGGAACTCGCCAGGAGAGCCCGCGCCTAGCGGGAGGGCATCGGGTACCGCAGATGCTGCGGTGTCACCCTGGGTGCCGAGACTTGTAATCGCCGCCGTTACGGCGGCGATTTTCTTCGCCGTGCAACCGTGGCTCATACTTACGGCCAATACCCCGACTGGGGGCGACATGGGCGCGCACGTGCTTGGGCCAGCGATCCTGCGAGACGTGCTCCTCCCCAAATTCCAGATCCTCGGTTGGAGTGATGCCTGGTTTGCCGGCTTCCCGGCCTTTTACTTCTACTTTCCGCTTCCTTCGCTCGTCATCGTCTTCCTCGACCTAGCTATCCCGTACGGTGTCGCCTTCAAGATGGTGACCGTGGCTGGCCTGCTGGCCACCCCGGCCGCGTCATATGCCTTTGGAAGGGCGATGGGTCTTGACCGATGGGTCGGCACCGTTGCCGGGGCAGCCGGAGGCACGTTCGTCTTCGTCGAATCCTTCACGATCTTCGGAGGTAATGCTCCTTCGACTATGGCTGGCGAGTTCGCCTACTCATGGTCGTTCGCACTTGGCCTGTTTTATCTCGCGGCAATGATCAAGGCAGTTCGCGAATCCCCTCGCTATGTACCGCTAGCTGTCCTGTTACTCGCCATGACCGCGCTTTCACACGTGATCACTACCGGCATGTTCGTTCTGGCGAGCATTCCGATTCTTTTCTGGAAACGGGGGTTCTTGCGATCAACCACGACCTGGGGCTGGGGTTTCGCCGTCGCAGCTTTTTGGGCTCTCCCGCTCATTGCGCGCCTCAACCAAACCTCAGACATGAGTTGGGTGCCGCTCAAGACGTGGGGCGAGATCTTCCCCGCCGAGATCTGGCTGCTGCTCCCGCCGGCCCTATTCGGGGCGGTTTGGTTGATCCGGCGAACCAGAAACTGGGCACCAATGATCGTTATGACCTTCCTCCCGGTTGTCTACTTTTGGCTACCGACGATTGCCAATCAACTCGGATGGTTCTCGGGAACGTGGAAACTCTGGAACGGCCGGTTGTTACCGTTCTGGTTCTTTGGGGTTTCCATGCTGACCGGGGTCACGGTTGGAATTGTGTCCAAGCTGATCGCCCGGCGGTTGCCAACTCGGGTGGCGGCAGGTTGGGTAAAAGCACCTCTTTTGGCGACCGCGCTCGTCGCGCTGGGTATTGGCATGCTCAAAGGGTCGGTTGAGGTTCAGTGGTGGGCGGGGGGAGTGGCCATCCTGGCGGTCGTGATTTGGGGTGGCATCGAGATGGCGGGGGCCAAGGTTGCTACGGGCCCGACCATGGTGCTCATCGCCAGCGCGTTCATTCTCACGCAATCCCTGGCCGGGTTGAGCTTTGTCTCGGGCTGGGCAGCGTGGAACTTCAGCGGTTACGAGGCCAAGCCGGGATTTGAGCAGTATGAGCGATTGATGGAGGCGGTAGATGTTTTACCGGCTGGTCGCATCCAGTGGGAAGCCAACAATGACATGGATCGCGAGTACGGCACGCCCATGGCTCTCATGCTGTTCCCGTACTGGACCCGGCAGGCTTCGATGGAGGGCTTGTTCTTCGAATCCTCAATCACCACGCCGTTTCATTTCATCAACGCCGGTGAGATGAGTTTCCGTCCGTCCAACCCGATTCCGGGTTTGAAATATCACAACTTCAGCTTTGACCGCGGCATCAAGCATCTCGACATCTACGGCGTTGAGTACTACGTAACGTTTACCCCCGAAGCCGCTGCCGAAGCGCTGAAGTACCCGGAGCTACGCGAGGTCGCCCGGATCGATCCGCACCGGGTGTACGCCCTGCCGCCGACCCAGTTGGTCGACGTGGCGGTGAACCAGCCGGTGGTGTTCGAAGCCGACGGTGGTCTGAGCATTGGCGATGAGGCCACTACCAACTTCAATGATGTTGCCCTCGACTGGTACGACGACCTTGAGCTGCTCGACAACTGGATCGTCGCCGATGGCCCCGAGGCCTGGCCCCGAATCGACGACCTAAGCGACCTGGAAGGCGTCTCAACGCCCCTTGGCGACGGAGGGACCGTTTCCAATATCGTGAGTGACAATGGCCATTTCGAATTCGACACGACGGCGATTGGTGTTCCACATCTTGTGAAAGTGTCGTACTTTCCGAACTGGGAAGCTACGGGTGCGGACGGACCTTGGCGGGCCGGTCCCTCGCTGATGGTCGTCATCCCCACGGAGGGTCACGTCGAAATGGATTTCAACCGGACCATATTCGAGCAGGTTGGGATCGGGCTGACCATTGCCGGGATCGTCCTGTTGGTTGCCGGGTTTATCGTGGCAAGACGACGTAAAGCATGAAGAACTACATCAAGAGTTTTCTTAATCGAACGAGTGCGAACCAATTCATCAGGCTGTCGATTATTGGCGGTCTCAACACGGTATTGGACTTTGTTCTCGCCAACCTGTTCAAGGTCAGTTTCGGGTTCTCGTCCCAGGCCGCGGTGATTTCCGCATTCACCATCGCCACCGGTGCTTCCTATCTGATGAATCGCCGATTTACATTCTCGATCTCAGGCGGAAAGAAGACCATGCGGGAAACCGGGGCGTTCTTTCTCATCAATGGCATTGCGTTGGCGGTTACATCCGGGTTTGTCGCGCTGGCCGAATTGTGGTTTGGAGACAACCTGATCGTGTTCAATGGTGCCAAGGTGGCTGCCACGGTGATCGTCCTGTTCCCGAAGTTTGCTGGCTATCGCGACCTGGTTTTCCGGCGTTCTCTCTCGAACGAGATGCGTAGCTGAACGAGACCGCGCAGGGTCCGGGGTATTCGCTTGAGGAACGGCGTGCGCGCCGCCCGCCGCTCTTCAACAATGATGGGTACTTCGGCGATCGAGAACCCGGCCCGCTCAGATCGGATCACGAGTTCGGTATCGAAGAGGTCGTTGTTGGATTGGACGGTGCCCAGCATCTCGTCGAGGACTCGTTGCCGAAACGCCTTGATGCCGTGCGTATCCGAGACCTTCGAACCGACCAGCACCCTCAGGAGGAGATTAAATCCGTAGGTGCCGGTTCGGCGGAGCAAACTCCGATGGTCTTCGCTCTCGGGAGCCCGCTTGGAGGCGATCACGATATCTGCATCGGTGTCAGTCAGGCCGCCAATGAAGGGCCCGGAAAAGTAGTCGATATCAAAATTGACAACCCAGTCACCGTGGGCGTGCTGAAAGCCAGCGCGCATCGCAGCCCCGTAGTCCGGATCCGGCAGCGACAGGACGTCGGCTTTCCATCCGGTCGTTCGGAGTTCTTCACACCATTTCTCAGCCAGGTCAGCCGTGGCGTCGGTTGAACCATTCTCGACCACGATCAGTTCTTGGGCGGCGCCGGTCGCTTCCACGACTTCTCGAATCATGGATGGGAGGAAATCGGCGATGTAGGCGGCCTCGTTGTGCACGGGCACAACGATCGATATCAAAGGCATGCGGGGAGTCTAGATCGGGTCGAGGCGTTGTGATCCAGCCAGGTCATACACCACTAAGATATGGGGCTTCCTGGGGGACTCCTTATGCAGCTCGACGTGATATTCAAGGCCTATGACATTCGGGGCCGTACCGACAATGGTGAGCTTGACGCGACCGCGGCGAGGCGGATCGGCCGCGGGTTTGCTGAGTTCATCAGGGGCAGGTTTCCTGACGTTGCCGAAATCGTCGTCGGTCGAGACTGCCGTGAGTCCTCAGGGCCGCTCGCCGAGGCACTGATGTCGGGTGTTCAGGCCGGTGGCATCGGCGTGGTCGATGTTGGTGAGGTGGCGACCGACATGATCTACTTTGCCTCAGGCTCACGGGCGGTTCCCGGTGTCATGATTACGGCCTCGCATAATCCGGCTGAATACAACGGTATAAAACTATGCGGACCGCTCGCTACTCCCATCGGAATTGACTCGGGTTTGCGAGAGATCCGGGGGTTTGCGGGTCAAGAGCTTGCCGACGCACCCACCGCAGGCCGGCGCCGCGCCGAGTCGGTGATCGACGGGTATCTCCAACATCTCTTCTCGATTGTCGATCCCACCGCAATAGCCGGACTGCGCGTTGCAGTTGATGGTGGGAACGGGATGGCCGGGGTGGTGCTCGAGGACGTATTTGCAGCCACCGACGCCACGCTCATTGGTCTCTACCTCGAACCCGACGGAACCTTTCCCAACCACCCGGCCAATCCGCTGGAGCCCGAGAACATGGCTGATCTCATCGCGCTGGTACGAGCCGACCGTCCGGATCTGGGAGTGGCCTTCGATGGCGACGCCGACCGGGCCTTTTTTGTCGACGAAATGGGCGTTGCGTTATCTGGTTCGACGACCACGGCGCTGATTGCCCGGTGGTTTCTGGAGCGTCAGCCGGGAGCTTCGATCGTGCACAATCTCATCACCTCGCGTGCTGTACCCGAGGCGATCATCGCCGCCGGTGGGACTCCGATCCGCACCAAGGTCGGACACAGTTATATCAAACAGGTCATGGCTGACAGCGGGGCCATTTTTGGCGGTGAGCACAGCGGACACTATTACTTCGTAGACAATTATCGCGCCGACAGTGGCATGTTGGCCATGCTGGTGCTGCTGCAGGTCATGTCCGAAGCCGGCGAACCGTTGTCGCAGTTGCGGCGGACGGTTGAACCGTACCGGCAATCAGGCGAGATCAACTTGTCCGTTGACGACAAGCCGGCGGCGGTGGCGCGGGTGATGGAGGCTTTTCCAGGCGGTCGCATCGATGACCTCGACGGTCTCACGATGACCTGGGAAGACGAATGGTTCAACGTGCGGGCTTCCAACACGGAACCGGTATTACGGATCAACGTGGAGGCAGGGACCGAGGCACGGGTCGCCGAACTTCTCGAACGGATTCAGAAAGCGATTGGAGCGTGATATGGGATTGATAGATGAACGTTTGGCCGCCATCCTGGTGTGCGCTGATTGTCACGGGGATCTCGAAGAGCTGACCGACGAGTCGGTGCTGCGATGTGTCAAGTGTGGCCTTCGCTTTGGCGTCGCCGATGGTATCCCCAACATGATTGTGGCTGACGCCACACGCGCCGCCGGGTAGCCCGCCGCGAATTGTCCTAGGTACCCGATACGTTGGGTGCATGACTTGTCTGACATGTCGGAACTGGTCGATCGCAAGTCTCTGTGGGGCGTGCGCAGCTCGCCTCGAAGCTACTCCGGATCGCACCGTCGACGGGGTTCGGGTGGTAGCGGGGCTGGAACATCGGGGACCAGGCAGGATCCTCGTACATCGACTCAAGTACGAGGCAATGCTGGAGGCGGCGCGGGTGCTAGGTCCGATCGTCAGCCGCCAGATTGATTATCGGGTTGACGCCGTCACCTACGTGCCACGGGTCCTGGCACGCCGCTGGAAGTACGGGATTGATCAGAGTCGGGAGCTCGCCAGGGTGATCGCCGGCGAACTCGCCGTCCCGATGATTCGAACGCTCGAACCTCCCTGGTGGTCGCCTCCCAGCGCAGGCGCGCCTGCTGCATCCCGGCGCCCCCCTGGCTTCTCGATCCGCAACCGATCACCAATGCCAGCGGGCAGGTTGCTGATTGTCGACGACGTCTTGACGACTGGCGCCACGCTGCGGGGGGCAGCGCAGAAATTGCGCGAAGGATTCCTCATAGATGTGCGTCTGGCGGTCGCCACATCGGCGACCGAAGTGACTAGTCTGCGATCACGACGATGAACGGAGTTACCTTGCAAGTTCAGCTCCACAGCCGCCACGTTGCTATCGATGACGATTTTCGCGAATCGGCCGAAACGAAAGTTGCTCACGCCGCCCGTTTTTTTGAAGGCGCCGGAGATGCTGATGTTGAGTTATCGGAAGAACAAAACCCCCGTTTGGCGCCCGAGAAATATCGCGTCGAAATCACCTGCCGCGCCGGTGGCCATCTGGTTCGGGTCGAATCGGCTTCGTCCACGCCTATGGCGGCGCTCGATTTCGCGGTTGATCGATTCGAGAAACAGCTCCGTCGCCTGCGGGATCGAATGATCCACCGATCTCGCCAACCCCGAGCCGACAAATCAGAAGCGGTCGCACCCGGCGACGAGGAAGAACCCGAGATCGTTCGAGTCAAGCAATTCCTGCTCAAGCCGATGACTGCAGAAGAAGCAATCCTTCAGCTCGACATGCTTGGCCACGAGTTCTTTTACTTCCACAATGCGGACACCGACTTGGACAGCGTTCTTTATCGCCGTCGTGACGGAGCGTACGGGTTGATCGAACCGCGATGACGACGGTTCTGGTTGTCGACGACGCAGTGCTTTTTCAGGCTGGCCTGACGGCCGCCCTTGGCGGAGCCGGCCTTGACGTTGTTGGCGAGGCCCAAGACGCGATGACCGCAGTTGCGAAAGCCGACCAGCTACAACCCGATATCGTGGTTCTGGACGTCTTGATGCCCGGCGTATCCGGGTTGGAGGTTGTTGACAAGATCATCGCCGCTGCCCCGAAAACGAAAGTTGTTCTGCTCACATCATCCGAGTCAGGCGAAGATCTGCTCGCCGCGATTCGGTCTGGGGCGATGGGCTACATCGTGAAGACAACGCCATTGCCAGAACTCGTGGCAGGCATCGAAGCGGTAGTGGACGGTGGTGCGGTTGTTTCGCCGGCCATGCTCGGCAAGCTGTTCGGGACGGTCTCGCAATTGCTGCGGCACAAGGACGTTGTGAGCGCTCGCAAGCCGTCACTTACCGGGAGGGAAGTCGAAGTGCTGCAGTTCATCGCTCGCGGCCTCACCAGTCGTGAGATTGGCGGGAAGCTCTATATTTCCGAGAACACGGTGAAGAACCATGTCCGCAATATTCTCGACAAACTCGGACTTCATTCGCGCGGTGAGGCAGTGATGTATGCGCTGCGCGAAGAACTTATATCGATGGAATGATGACTGCCAGCGCCCGCCCTGAAGCGATCGTTGAGGCCCTGGGTACCGCCTGGACTGTGTTCAGCCTGTATCCCGACCCCGAGTCACAACCCGCTTTCCGTCGGGCGGTCGAACTGCTCCAAGAAGCCTCCGGCGACGGAGCTCATCTCGATCTGGATAGTTCAGGTTTTTCGTTCTCCGGTGAGCCCGTCGTAACGGATCGGGAAGGCGCTGAACGATTCGCCAAACGTTGTTACCTCCATCGAGTCGAAGGATTGGCCGTGGTAGCGGCACCTAGTCCACGCGATGTCGAGCGGTTGTTTGCTGGTCTCGCCAAGGATGACGCCACCACCAGCGCGTCTGGCGGGATCGAAGCGGAACTACGCCGCGACGGGGTAGTGAGCTTCTCGGTGGCCCAACGTTCGCTGCTGCGGGTGGTCGGCACTGAAGACGCCCCTGACCGCGATGGCAAGGTCCAGCAGGTTCTCGACGCCGGGGTTGACGCAGCGGCCTTCGCAGAAGCGCTCATCGAGGAGTCGGGCGGAGAACCCGATGCTGTCGTTGACCTGTTCTACGGTCGCTACCACGAGACGCTTGATCACCTGACCGAAGGTGACGTGTTCGGTCGGGAAGGCGTAGTCCAGACTTTTGTTGAGGCCTTTTTCTATCTCGATGAGCCTGCCCAGCTGGGGGCTTTCCGGCGGTTTCTTGATTCGGACGAAGTGTTCGACCGAGCATTCCTCGACCAGTTTGCGGGCCATGAACTGGCCAAACTGGCACCTCGTCTCGACTCCCAGGGCCTGGCGTTGTTGCTCGACTACGCCCGGGTGGCCACCGACCAGGCAGATGGGCGACCCGACGAACTCCTCGGGATTCTCAAGAACCCAGAAGCGCTCCATTCGGTACGCGAGGTCGCCGCCGCCAAGGTGCAGGAGCGACTTGGCGAGCTGACGAAGGCCGCCGAGGAGAGCGCCAAGTTTCTTGCCATCGTCCAGGACAAGTTCCCGGATCCCCGCCGCTATTTCTACGACTCGTTGGAAGTCTTTCGTGGACTTCTGGCAGTCGAGGATCGGGAGGACCGGTTCCGGCGCATCATGCGAGTCTGGGTTGGCAAGGTGTCGGCATCGGTTCGCGCATCTGACTTTCGTCGAGCCGAGTTGTGGCTGCGCTCCGTCACGGCCAAACCAACGTATCCACCCGATCGCCAGTCCGACGTGGACTACTCCCTGGCCCAGATTGCCAATCCCGAGATTCTCAATCACATCGTGGCGGCTGCCGCAGAAAAGGGTGAGCGGGAAGCTGAGAAGGGGTCGCCGGAAGAGTCGGCGTTACGCCTCCTGCAAGCGCTCGGTCCCCGGGCCGTGAACGCCCTGATCGATCTTCTGGCCGAAGAAGAAGGACGCAATCGCCGTCGGCTTCTGGTCGGGTTGCTGAGTCGGATAGCGGCTGAGGACCCCGCCGCCATCGTGAATCGCTTGAGTGATGATCGTTGGTACGTTGTCCGGAATCTCCTCACGGTATTGCGCGAGACCTCGACGGCGACTGCATCCCAAGCAGTCGTCACCGCAACCGACCATCCCGACAGTCGGGTGCGGCTCGAAGCCCTCCGAGTTCTCGGCATTTCTGACAGCGGGGCCACCAAGCGGTTGACTAAGGCGTTCGCCGATGATGACGAGAAGGTGCGGCACGCGGCCATCGGCATGATGGGGGCGGCCGGAACGGCGGACGCGAGTTTGGCGCTCGTGGCGGCTTTGGATGATCGACGGACCCGGCACAGCGACAAGTTACGTATCGTTTTGGCCCTGGCCAGCTCTGAGAATTCCTCGGCGATCGACGCCTTGACGAGCTTGGCCAAAAAGCGTTTCGTGTTGGGCGGACAGACCCGTAGTCTCCGCGACGCAGCTCAAACGGCTCTCCGACGAAGGCAACCATCATGAGCGATCAGCACATGCGTGACTTTTTCAACCACTTACGATCTGCGAGCCGGCAGATGGCGCTCTATCCGGAGGAGCATCCAGCTCTCGTTGAGGTGGTCAACAAAGCAACGGACGCGGCTAATGGCCTCCTCGTAGACGCCTCGGAGAAGGCGATCACGATTATCGGCGATTCCCTGTATCTGGAGCGTACGATCTTGCCCCACGCTTCGCTTGAATTCAACCGCCTGTTGCGCGACATGCAGGCGCGAGGGGTTGATTCAATTACGTTGACGTCACGCGTCTCTCGGGGCGACTTGCATGATCTTGCCGCGTTTCTAGCCGCGACTTCGGGTGACGTGCCGGCCGAGGGAACCATTCGCCTCAACGAGCGTCCCTATTCACGCTCTGACCTGGAAACGGACACCGGGTTCACCGGCCTGCGTCGATCCTACGCACGCTCACTTGACGTATTGCGGGGGGTTTCTCTGGCCCTTGATTCGGAGGAGTCGTTCGACCTCACCGGGGCCACCTGGGTTGTGGAACAACTTGTCGAACAGACCCTTTCGCAACCTGCGGCATCCGTGTTGCTTTCGACGATGAAGAGCCACGACGAATACACCTTTTACCACTCTGTCAACGTGTGCATTCTGGCAATAGCCCTGGCCCGTATGGTCGGATTGCCAGAAGAAGAGATCAAGCTGTTGGCTGTTGGGGCGCTTCTCCACGACATCGGCAAAGTTCGGGTTCCTATTAGGACGCTGCAATGGCCGGGCCGTTTGGACACCGAACAGTGGGCCGAAATCAAATTGCACCCGCAGGAGGGAGCCGCCGCCATTCTGGCGGCAGCCGCTCCTGGTCAGGAAATTGCCGCAGTCGTGGCGTTTGAGCATCACGCCCGTTTCGATCGGCAGGGTTACCCGTCGATGACCTATTCGCGACCTGCCCACTTTTTCAGTCGGCTTGTCTCGACCGCCGACACGTACGACGCGCTGACGACCCGACGCAGCTACCGGCGGGCGGAAACCCCCAATCGGGCCTTGCGTGTGTTGCTTCAAGGAGCGGGAACGCTCTATGACCCGGATCTGGTGCAGACCTTTATCAAGATGGTCGGCGTCTACCCGGTTGGTTCGTTGCTTGAGCTCGACACGGGCGGGATCGTCATGGTCACGGGCAACCATCAGGATGCCGCTGAACTGGCCGATGTCGTACTTGTCCGTGCACCTGACGGGATCCTGCTGGATGAGCCGGAACCGACCACGCTGAAGGATCGGATCATCGTCGATCAGCTGACGTCGGACCGCGCAGGCGTAGATCCGGCCTCGCTCATCGAACGGCTCGAACTTGACGGCTAGTTACACACCGCCGAGGCAGAACGACGGCGAAAAGCTTCACCTCTCCTAAGATGGCTACATGACAATTCTCTCAAAGCTCCTACGCGCCGGTGAAGGGCGCCCCCTCAAAGAGCTGGAAGTTTTCGCTAACGAAGTTGGCCAACTCGAATCTTCTGTCGAGGGCCTGACCGACCAGCAGCTCCAAGCTAAAACCAACGAATTCCGAGAACGCCTTGACCGGGGTGAGTCACTTGATGACCTGGCTGCCGAGGCGTTCGCAGCGATGCGTGAGGCAGCCAGGCGTGTCCTCGGCATGCGTCCGTTTGATGTGCAGATCCTCGGTGGGGCGGCATTACATCGAGGGATGATGGTCGAGATGCGCACTGGTGAAGGTAAGACACTGGTCAGCACGATGCCGGCGTACCTGAACGCACTCACCGGCGGAAACGTCCATCTCATCACTGTCAACGAATACCTGGCGGCTCGTGATGCCGAGTGGATGGGGCAGATCCACAAGTTTATGGGTCTTGATGTCGGTCTCATCCAGTCCGATATGACTCCCGCCGACCGCCGGGTGGCGTACGCCGCCAACATCACGCACGGTACAAACAACGAGTTCGGATTCGATTACTTGCGCGACAACATGGCGATGCGCGCCGATGGCATGGTTCATCGCGGCTATTTCTACGCGATCGTGGATGAGGTTGACTCGATCCTCGTGGACGAGGCCCGAACGCCTCTCATTATTTCAGGCGTCGTCGGTGACAGCGCCAAGTGGTACCGCGATTTTGCCAAAATTGTCGGACAGTTGCGCAAAGACGAACACTACGAGGTCGACGAAGGCAAGCGGCAGGTGATCACCACCGAAGCCGGGGTTTCTCGGGTTGAGTCGATGCTCGGCATCGAGAATATGTATGACCACGCCGCGGTTGACTTCGTTCATCACCTCGACGTTGCCCTGAAAGCCAAGACGCTCTATCACCGCGATGTTGAGTACCTGGTCGTCGACGACGAAGTAAAGATTGTCGACGAGTTCACGGGTCGGGTCCTGGATGGTCGCCGCTACTCCGAGGGTCTGCACCAGGCCATCGAGGCGCAAGAAGGCGTGGAGATCAAGCAGGAGAACCAGACGCTGGCGACCATCACGCTCCAAAACTACTTCCGCATGTACGACAAGCTTTCCGGGATGACCGGTACGGCTAAGACGGAAGAGGCCGAACTCAAGGAGATCTACGACGTCGACACCGTCGTGATTCCGACGAACATGCCGATCGCCCGCATGGACAAGGAAGATTTGGTCTACAAGACCGAGGACGCCAAGTTCAACGCGTTGATCGACGACATTGTCGAACGGAACAACCGCAAGCAGCCGGTACTCGTCGGCACCGTCAGCATCGAAAAATCAGAACGGCTTGCCAACTATCTCAGCCGTCGGGGCGTTGACCACGAAGTTCTCAACGCCAAGCAGCATCACCGGGAAGCGGAGATCATTGCCCAGGCCGGTCGCCCGGGTGCCGTGACCGTTGCGACCAACATGGCTGGCCGTGGTGTTGACATCATGTTGGGTGGCAACCCGGACGGATTGGCGCTCGCCGCGGTTCGCAAGACTGGCCTGAGTCCGAATGACGAGGGTTTCGAAGAGGCGTATGCAACCGCGCTCGAGAAATACACCGCTGAGACCGTCGCCGCCAAAGCCGAGGTTCTCGCCGCCGGGGGCTTGTACGTCATTGGTACGGAACGTCACGATTCACGTCGGATCGACAATCAGTTACGAGGCCGGTCCGGTCGTCAGGGAGATCCTGGAGAATCACGCTTCTACCTGTCGCTCGAAGACGATCTCATGCGACGATTCGCCGGCGACCGGGTTACGAGCATCATGGACCGCCTGAAGCTTCCTGAGGACGTTCCCATCGAGGCCAAGATGGTTTCCAAGTCAGTCGAACGAGCCCAGGGCCAGGTCGAAGCCCAGAACTTTGAAGCTCGCAAGAACGTGTTGAAGTACGACGAGGTTATGAACCGCCAGCGTGAAGTGATTTACGCATGGCGCCAGAACCTACTGCTCGGTGACGAATCCGCCAATCTTGCCCGGGATTGGATCGACTCAGCCCTCGAGGGAACCATCCGAGGCGAGTTGGAGATGGCTCCAGCCGGACAATGGGATCTCGACGACTTGATGCGCGAATTGACGGTGTTGTATCCGACGACGGTCGTGTCAGCCGACCTCGAGGCGGTCCGGTCAATCGAGAAGGTGGTCGACGTCATCCTCGAGGACGCCCATGCTGTCTACGATGCCCGTGAGATCGAGCTTGGCGCCGAGGTCCTACGGTCCATCGAGAAACGGGTAACCCTGTCGATTATCGACAATAAGTGGCGAGAACACCTCAGCGAAATGGATTATCTGCGAGCAGGTATTGGACTGCGAGCGATGGGACAACGAGACCCGCTGGTCGAGTATCAGAATGAGGCCTACAACTTGTTTTCCGGGCTCGTCGAATCGGTCAAGCGAGATGCGGTCCGCTATCTCTATCACGTCGAGGTCGTCGATCAGACGACGCAGCAGCCACAAAGGGTGCAGGCCGTTTCCTCAAAAACCGGTCCGTCCAAGCCGAAGCAGGCGACCGCCGAGGAGCGCCTGGGGCGCAATGAACCGTGCCACTGCGGCTCCGGCAAAAAGTACAAGAAGTGCCACGGCGCCGTGGAGTAGGGAGCCACCTGAATGACTGACACAGAACTGCGCGCCCTCATCGCCGAGCTGAGATCGCGGCTCGCCGACGCCAGGAGGTTCCTTTGACCTCGATAACAAACAAGCCGAGGTAGCCGATCTCAACGATCAAATCGCCGCCCCCAGCTTTTGGGATGACCCCAATGCTGCCAGGGACGTGACGCAACGGTTGGCACGATACGAACGTATTTTCACGCAACAGGACAAGCTGGTATCTGCTCTTGACGAAGCCGATCTGCTGCTTGATATGGCCGCTGAGGAGGCTGACTCGTCTGTAGTGGCCGATGTCGAACGCGACCTGAAATCAGTCGATGTCGAACTGCGCAAACTTGAGATGGAGTCGCTGTTCTTCGACGAATACGATGATTACACGGCGATCGTTAGCGTGCACGCCGGGGCAGGGGGAGTGGACGCCCAGGACTGGGCAGAGATCCTGTTACGCATGTACCTTCGCCACCTGGAGAAGGCAGGATTCCAGGTCACCCTCGAGGAAGTCCAACGTGGTGATGAAGCCGGGATCAAATCAGCTTCTTTCACCGTCGTTGGCGAACATCCGTACGGATGGATGGTCGGGGAAAAGGGTGTGCATCGGTTGGTACGAATCTCGCCGTTCGATTCGGCAGCCCGGCGTCACACGTCATTTGCCGCTGTGGATGTGATTCCGGAAGTCGCCGAGGCCGCGGAGGTCGAGATCAACTCCGACGACCTCCGGATCGACACCTTTCGGTCATCGGGGGCAGGCGGCCAGCACGTAAACACCTCCGACTCAGCGGTGCGGATCACCCATTTACCTACCGGGATCGTGGTTGGCTCACAGGCCGAGCGGTCCCAGATTCAGAACCGGGCTCGGGCGATGAAACTTCTTCAGGTCCGCCTGGCCGATAAGGCCAGGGAAGATCGTCTCGATCACATCGATGGCATCCGGGGCGAACAGACCGAGGCGGCTTGGGGTCACCAGATCCGCTCGTACGTCATGCAGCCTTATCAGATGGTCAAGGACCTGCGCACTGACGCCGAAGTCGGCAACGTCACCGGCGTGCTCGACGGAGACCTGGATGAGTTTGTGGAGGCCTTTTTGATGTGGCGCAGGGCTAATCACGAGGTCGAGTCCGATTGATTCAAGTAGAGGACAAGCCGTTGGTAACCTGTCCACCGGAGAACCCCGTTGATACGCGGGTAGGCCGCTTCCAGAGGTACCCATGATCAAACTTGAGGATGTCACCAAGGTATACGACGGTGGCACCGTAGCGTGTAGCAATGTGTCCCTAAACGTCGCAAAGGGCGAGTTCCTGTTTCTCGTTGGAGCGTCGGGGTCGGGCAAGTCCACCCTGATTCGCATGCTTCTTCGGGAAGAAGACGTCACCCGCGGCACGATCTGGGTCGCCGGCAAAGACATCACCACCATGCCGTCATGGAAGGTCCCCTATCTTCGTCGCACTATCGGTACGGTGTTCCAGGATTACAAGCTGCTCCCCAACAAGAGTGTGGCTCAGAACATTGCGTTCGCCCTCGAAGTCCTCGGCCGACCCAAGGCTGTCATCCACCGACAAGTCGAGCAGGTCATTGATCTGGTCGGCCTGACGGGCAAAGCGGAGCGTTTGCCACGGCAACTCTCAGGTGGCGAGCAACAGCGCGTGTCTATTGCCAGGGCCTTTGTCAACCGTCCACCGATCTTGTTGTGTGATGAGCCAACCGGCAACCTCGACCCGGCAACTTCAGTGGGCATCATGCGGCTGCTCGATAGGATCAATCGGACAGGTACGACGATCGTGATGGCAACCCACGACCATGCCATCGTCGACGCGATGCGGCGCCGGGTGGTCGGTCTCGAAGCCGGTCAAGTCGTCCGCGACCAGGCGGGCGGCCGGTACGAGCAAGAGGAACTCGTCGAATGAACCGGATCGGGTTCCTGCTTGATGAAGCGTTTGTCAACATGCGACGAAATCCGCTCGTGGTCTCCGGAGCAGTCCTGGCAGTGTTTGTTTCGCTGTTCCTGGCGTTCGGGGCGCTGTCCGTTCAAGAGTTGGTGCGCACGAACACCCAGCAGTGGCAGGACGGCACCCACGTCATCGTCTTTCTCAAAGACGCCCGCGACGGGATTACGCTTGACTCCCAGGTAGCGCTGCGATCAGAAATCGATGGGTGGGAGCTGGTCGAATCCACCGAGTACGTCGACAAGCTTGCTGCCTTCGAGGAGTTCAAGAAGCTGTTCCCGAACTCGCCCGTCGTCGACAACATTGACCCCGACGTACTTCCCGCTTCGATCCGCCTCCGCCTCAATGACAGCACCCGTTATCGCGAGGTCGTATTCAACTTGATCGATCAACCGGCCGTTCTGGAAGTGGTCGCCCCTGGGGAGTCGATTGAAAATATCGCCCAGCTGTCGAGGGTGCTGAACTGGCTTGGTTTTGGCCTGGCGCTGATCCAGGGCATCGCGGCGGTCGTGCTGATTTCCAACACGATCCGCATGGCCATCTACGCCCGTCGCGAAGAAGTGTCCATCATGCGACTGGTCGGCGCCTCGAACTGGTTCATCCGAATTCCATTTCTTATCGAGGGAATGATCGAAGGGATGGCGGGTGCCGGCCTGGCCGTATTCGGTGTCTGGATCGCCAGTCGGGTCGTCGGCGACGTCGACGCGGCCATCAGTTTGTTTGATTTTACAATCTCGTCTGGCTTTTTCGTCAAATGGTCAATATTGTTTCTCGCGTTTGGTGCCGTCGCCGGCGTAGTTGGATCGGCGCTCGGTCTTCGTAGATTCCTCAAGGTGTGATGCATGAAGTCTTTGATCGCAGTTCTCGTGCTGCTGGCCGTACTGGCCGGTGCGCTGACTGCCGGAGCACAATCACAAGGTGACATCGACGAAATCGATCGAAAAATCGATCGGCTGAAAGACGCGGCGAGCGGCGTTCAAGGCGAGCGTTCGGCACAACTCCGCGAGCTGGAGGAGGCACAAGGCCGCCTCCGCGTGGCCCGGGCGGCCGTTGCCGAAGCTCAGGCCAAAGTGGACGCGGTCACCACGGAAATCGCAGACAACGAGGCGCAGCTTGACGAGCTTCGTATCCGCCTTGACCGACTCGCGATCGAAGTTGCCAACACCCGGTTGGAGATTCGAGAAGCCCGGTTGACCTTCCAGGACCGCGCCGCTGAGCTGTACATGCAGCGGGCTTCTTCGATTGGCTCGGCCGTGGTGGTCAACGTGGACGACATGGCATCGATGTCGGTGGCCCTGCGGTACTCCGATGACGTGTTCGATTCGTCCGAGCGATTGCTCAACACGCTCGAAATCCTTGAACGAACTGAAGAAAACCAGCAGACGGCCATCGAAGAGAACCAGAACACCGTTGCGGAGATTTTGGCGGGACTCGAAGTGAAGCGCACCGCCCTCGAGGAGGACAAGATCGTTCTGTCGGCCGCCGCGGCGGTTGTTGACGAGGAAGTACATGAAGCGGCCGCATTGTTGGCTCAGATCGAATCCGAGATCGAAGAGATCGAAGGTGAGATCGCCGCTTTCGAAGCCGAGCAAGACAAACTTCGCGCCGACATTGCCCGTCTCTCGAGCAGCGGTGGCTCCAGCCCGGGGATACTGAGTTGGCCGCTGGGCGGTCGCGTTTCATCAGCTTTCGGATACCGCATCCACCCCATCAGCGGCGCTCGCAAACTGCATACGGGATTGGACATTTCCGGAGGTTCGGGAACGCCGATCTCGGCCGCCGGGTCGGGAACCGTCATCTGGGCCGGGTGGTACGGCGGATACGGCAACACGGTCATTATCGACCACGGTGGTGGCCTCACGACGTTGTACGCCCATCAGAGCTCGCTCAACGTCTCGAGTGGAAGCAGTGTTTCCGGGGGTTCGGTCGTCGGATATGTGGGTTCGACCGGTTATTCGACCGGGCCGCATCTCCACTTTGAGACGCGTGAGTTTGGCACGCCGGTGAACCCGATGAAATATCTGAACGGATGACGGCTGAGCGGGTCCTGGTTACCCAGAACCGTAAAGCGCGCCACGACTATTCGATCGTCGACACGTTCGAAGCCGGCATGGTCCTGCTTGGCTCGGAGGTCAAGAGCCTGAGAGCCAAGACCGCCAACCTTCAGGATGCTTTCGTGATCATCGACAACGGTGAAGCGTACCTACTGAATGCCTACATCGCCCCCTATTCCTATGCCCACGAGGGCGGCCATGACACTGGCCGTAAGCGCAAGCTCCTCCTCAACCGGCGGGAGATCGAACGAATCGCCGCGGCGATCGCCGAACAGGGCGTTACGGCGGTCCCTATCTCGATATATTTTCTCGGCGGCAAAGCCAAGGTCGAGGTAGCACTCGGCAAAGGCCGCAAGGCGTATGACAAACGCCAGGCGCTCAAGGAGAAGGACCAGAAGCGCGAGATGCAACGGTCGACCGGACGCGCCACAAAAAATATGTAACACCGGTTGGTGGCACGCGACTGTGATCCCGTATGACCTCCAGCTTCCCCATCCTGTCTGAAGATCTCGCTGGCCACAGCGCACGGACCGCGACTCTCGCCGTGGAGATTTCGGTCGAACTAGGTTTTGGTTCCGAGCAACAGCGGACGGTATGGATGGCCGCTCACTTGCACGATGTCGGGAAGGTCAAGATCCCCGATTCCATCCTCAATCTTCCCCGGTCGTTGACCGGGTCCGAAGAGACCCAGGTCCGCAAGCACCCCGAGCTCGGGTTTCTCATCCTCGATGGCCTCGTCGCCCCCGAAATCGCCAAGGCAGTGCTCAGCCATCACGAGCGGGTCGACGGTTTGGGATATCCCTTCGGTCTGGCCGGAGAACGGATTCCGCGCATGGCCCGAATTATCGCGGTAGCCGATGCCGTTGACGCCATCGTGTCGGACCGCGTTTATCAGGAAGCTCAGCCGATGGCGGTCGCGTTCTACGAACTCACCACTCATGCGGGCACCCAGTTTGATTCGCTGGTGGTTGATGCAGCTCTGCGGGTACTTGCTCACGATCTCGTGGCGGTCGCCTAGCACTCCCAAGGGAACCCGGTCTGGCAACGGACGGGTGGTGGTTGTCCCGGTCCGGCCTATACTTACGGTATTCCCAATTTGGGGGTGAAACGGTTTCGACGTTGCATGTTGAAGTGCCTGAAGCGAGCCGAGGTCTCCGGAGTCCTCGTTAAAGAGCCGGAAACACCAATAGGTGCCGAAGATAACTTCGCCCTGGCAGCCTAAATAAGCTGCTCGTCTGACCGGAGGGTACCTACCTCGCCGGACCCAGACGTCGCAATGTAGGACGCTCCCCGAGGGATTTCGGGACCGAGGGGCTAAGACAATTCCGAATAGGACAGAGGGAAACTAGCCATCAGAGTCCCACTGCTCCGAATGCTTGCTGTTGGCTGCGCTCGGAGAAGCGGCGCGGATGGTGCAACGGACGGGGGTTCGACTCCCCCCACCTCCACTGGTTAGCGACCAGTGTCACTTACTATGTTGGTTCGCTCACGAGGAGTACTGCCATGCCGGGACGCAGATTGTCGTCAGTGACGCTCGTCCTCGTTGTCGTTGCTTCTTTGTTGAGCAGTCCCGTCGGTGCGCAGACCGATCAGGAGCGCTCCACCCCCATCGAAGTTGATCGCCCGTCACTTGGTGGTTTGGGTGCGTCGTTGGCTGAGGCGGCCGACGCTCCGGATGGCGACGTGACCGTTCGGGTCGACTATTCAGGTTCCGAAGCCACCGCCCGTCTGACGGTCTCACGGGCTGGCGGCCAGGTTCTGGCAGCCGGTGGTCAGACGTTTAAGGTTGAATTGCCTGCCGCCGCTCTGCGGGGGCTGGCGAATGCGCCAGGCATCGTCTCTATTCGTGAGCTCATTCCGCCCGACCCGCTATCAGTCAAGTCGCAAGGCGTGACCTCAACGGGAGCGAACACCTGGCATGCGCTCGGGCTCACCGGGGTTGGCGTCAAGGTTGCGATCGTCGACTTTGGGTTTTCTGGAAGGGCCGAAGCGGTGGCAGCCGGCGATCTACCAGCCAATGCCATCACCAAGAACTACTGCTCGACGTCGCTCGACAGTGGCGGACCTCATGGAACGGGCGTGGCCGAGATTGTTCATGATGTGGCTCCGGCAGCCCAGCTCTATCTCGTGTGTGTCGACGACGAATTCGACCTCGAAGCTTTTGTCGATTACGCCATCGCCCAGAAGATCGACGTCATCAATCATTCTGGGGCGTGGTTTCTGTCGGATCGTGGTGACGGAACGGCCGGCTTCCCGAGCGCATCGAACGCGGCCCGTCGGGCGGATGCGGCCGGGATCTTGTGGGTGGCAGCTGGCGGAAACTATGCC
>JAGXFS010000011.1 GCA_024637275.1 Acidimicrobiia bacterium | reverse complement strand
GGACTACAGTATGTGAAGAGCTTTATGATGGTATGTGGCATAGAAGGCAATAAGTTACCTCAATACGCTCAAGTCTTGTGCCCCTGGGAGCATCTGATGTTTGGTTCGGAGCGGGCCTTCGGGACGCCCGGGGCCGGTGGATCTTTCGGATTCGCGGACCCCGAACTCGAGTTGGGTTTCGGATATGCGATGAACCGGATGGACTACTACCTGTATGACGATCCGCGCGAAAAGAGGCTTCGGGAAGCTGCCGTCGCCTGCGCCAAGGCGATGGCATGAGCACTGCTGTGGAAAAGACTGACTTCAAAAAGGCCCTGAAGCATCTCTATACACCCACCCCAAAGGGGTTTGTTCTGGCCGAGGTTCCCGAGATGCAATTCATCATGGTTGATGGGATCGGGGCACCGGCAACTTCGCGTCCCTATGTCGAGGCCCTCTCCTGGCTGTATGGCGTGGCCTACCCAATCAAGTTCTCTTCGAAGACCGACCTGGGTCGCGACTATGTAGTACCACCCCTTGAGGGTCTGTGGTGGGCTGACGACCTGAACGCATTCACTTCGGGCGATCGCGATTCGTGGCGTTGGACGATGATGATCATGCAACCCGAGTGGGTGACGGATGAGATGTTCGATGAGGGTCTCGCCAAAGCGAGCAATAAACTGGGTGAACCGCCGATGACCCTCCGCCTTGCATCGTTTGATGAAGGTCTGTCGGTGCAGATCCTGCATATCGGCTCCTATGCCGATGAAGCTCCGACCATCGCCCGGCTCCAAGAGGAATACCTCCCTGCGAACGGATTGGTCGAGAACGGTCATCACCATGAGATCTATCTCGGTGATCCCCGAAAGGTCGCGCCAGAGAAGCTAAAGACGATCCTGCGCCAGCCAGTCCGCCGGATCGAGGGGCCATCATGAGAGCTGCGTTTTATCGGGGTTTTGGTGAGGCGGCCGAGGTGCTCGAGGTCGGCGAGGTAGACAAGCCGGTCCCCGCTGACGGAGAAGTACTCGTGCGAGTGGTGGTATCGGCGGTGAATCCGACCGACTGGAAAGCCCGGCGGGGAAGCCGGCCGATGGTGTTTCCGTTCGTCATCCCCAACCAGGATGGGGCCGGGGTAATCGAAGCGGTGGGTCCCGGCGTCGATGAGGCCCGGATCGGGGAAAACGTCTGGGTCTACTTCGCGGCCAGCGGGCGCCAATTTGGAACCGCCGCCGAATACAGCGTGGTGCCGACTGAGCGGGCTGTGCCACTTCCCTCTGGCGTCTCAATGGATCTGGGGGCCAGCATGGGTGTGCCGGCACTCACGGCTCACCGCGCCCTGTTTTGGGACGGTCCGATCGACGGGCAGACAATCCTGGTTTCCGGCGGAGCCGGCGCGGTCGGCCATTACGCGATTGAGCTCGCCAAAGACGCCGGCGCCACGGTGATCGCGACGGTAAGTAGTCCCGAGAAAGCGACGATTGCTGAAGCCGCCGGAGCTGACGTCGTAGTCAACTACCGAGAGCCTGACGCTGACAAGCAGATTCTGGTGGCCGCCCCTGGTGGGATAGACCGCATCGTCGAGGTAGCGCTCGGTGAAAATATGGAACTCGACGCTGCGGTCCTCGCTCCCCACGGCACGATTGTGAGTTACGCCAAGACGCCCACCGATCCCACAGTCGACGTGATTAAACACATGATGGGCAACCACACGCTGCGCTTCATGATGCTCTATGACGCCGGGGACGAAGCGATCGCAGAAGGAGTTGCCGCCATCACGGACTGCCTTGAGCGTGGTGTGCTGACCGAGCTACCGGCTCATCGTTTCGAGCTAGCCGATATCGCTGCCGCTCATGAAGCATGCGAAGCGCACGCGATCGGAAAAGTGCTCATCGACATCTAGCAGCCCTACCCGGTCTAAAACCCTCATGCCAAAGCATTCTCAATGGCAATCATGGCGGCTTTGAGGCCGCCCCGGTCGGACATCGTGAGTGGGTTTCCGGATTCGAGTTTCTGCTCGAGTTTCTCGATCAGCATCATCACCCGGCCATCGCTATGTAAGGGCCCAGCGTGCCGACCCACTTCTACCAGGGTGCGGAGGTTTGCTTCGGTGTCCGTACCGTGCGCGTCGTAGATGGGCGCCGGTCCGTCGGCAAGCGTACAAATCAGCTCGGTGAGATGGTCGGCCAAGCCCACCATCTTGGTGTAGTCGAGCTTTTCGGGCGTGTCTTGGGGTGTGTGATAGTGACGATCCCGTCGAGCGGTATAGAAGAGGAACGGAATGCCCACTCGCTCAAACGCGTAGTGATCTGACGACGAGTCAACGATCCCGGCGTCCACACGACGGGTAACCAACCGATCGTCCTGCGCGGTGACCCCGTCGACGACAGTTCCCAAACCTGAGCGTTCGGCCCCCGTCACAAATACAGATCGGCGAACCTCATCCGGCAGACCGGCGGGCCCGAGGAGGTGTCCGATCAAATCAACACAAACCATGGCGTCGAGGCGAGTCAGGTCGATCGTCGGGCGGTCCACCCAATGCCATGAGCCCATATCATCGGTATAGAAGTAGGGCGGCTCCTCTGCATCGAACGAGCAGATGATGACGGTCCGGCCAAGATCGTCTCGTTCGGCGAGGTTGTGGGCGACGTCAAGCAGGACGGCTACGCCCGAGGCGTTGTCGTCGGCCCCTGGATGGATATCACCGAAGTGCTCTCCGAGGTGGTCGTAGTGGGCTCCGATTAGTAGATAGTTATCGGCATTTGGTCCATGTCCGGGGATCGAGCCAAGCAGGTTCGCACCACCGATGGCCTCGATGGCGTGTTCGTACGTGCCGTTGTCGCCCAGTGGTTCCAAGGCGAGATCGCTGAAAGCGGCCCGGACGTACTCGCGAGCCAGCAGTCCGCCTTCGGTGCCCGGCGCCCGGCCGGTCAGCCTCCGATGCGAGTATTCCACTCGCTCAGCCATTAGGTCAGCACGTTCACTTCTGTCGACCATAATCTCCCCTTGGTCACTCTCTGTGATGAGCATACGGGTTGGCTGTGACAGAAACGTGCCCGATGCCGGGCCGATCAGGTCTTCGGAGCGATTGGCCACGCACACTGGGAGTTGCGTGGAGGAATCTGGCTTTCGGTTCGCTGAATCCTGGAAGTAAGGGACTAGACGGTTGCCGGCTCATCCGCTGGTTTAGAAAGGCCTGAGGCGAACAGGGTAGGTATCTGCAAAAGCACCAACGGGATCATCAAAAAGGCGAAGCTCCAGGGGAGCAGCCCAAGTATGAGCATCCCCAGCCAGCCCGATAGCCGCACCTTGAGAGTCCGGAAGCGGGCCGGGCCATCGAAGCTGAGGAGGTACACCACGCCGCCGATGGCACCACTGGCTCCGGCAAAGATGATCCACGCAAGAACCGCGCCTGAGTAGGAATCGTCGAAGATATTGACGGCGAAGATCCACCCGCCGAGGAGCGTAAAGAGTAATCCGACGAACCGCGCGAACGCGCGAACTGGTCGACTGTTCATGCTCAAATTGTACGACTCAATCAGGACCCGAGTTGGACTTATTCGGTCGGTGTCAGCGGTTCGCCACGGCGGAAGCGGGCGATGACCTCGTCGGCTTTGTCGCCGTCAAAAACGACATACGAGACGCCGCCCTCGTTCGAGAATCGCACCGGGACCGTGGCCCCATCAACGTCGGCTCGCCACATCCCGTAGGCGGTCGTGAAGACATCGAGTGGGTTGAGGCCGCTATCGACCCGGGTGGCGGTTGATAGCTTGCCGAAGAACAGCGGCGACCTGGCTAGGCCTTCGACTGATGCAATTCGATGCAGCATGGATTCGAGGGCCTTTTGCTGCCGGGAGGTACGGCCGATGTCGTCGGCATCGACCGAGACCCAGCTGCCATTGATGTTCTCCTGATATGACCGGGACCGCGAGAAAGCCAGAGCCGTCGCTCCGTCGATGCGGGTGGTCCCGGCAGCAACTTCCAGCCCGGACTTGGTGTCTCGGGCAGCGTTCGGGAAGGCGATATCGATTCCGCCGAGGGCATCAACCAGCCCGGCGAATCCGGCGAAGTCGATCTCGACCACATGGTTGATCGGGATCCCGGTTGCCTCGGTTGCTGTCTGTGCCAAGAGTGCCGCTCCGCCAAAGGCATAGGCGGCGTTGATCTTGTTGGTCCCATGTCCTTCGATGGTGACCTTGAGGTCGCGGGGGAGTGAGAGCAGTTGGAGCGTGCCGCCGGTTGGATGGGCCAGGATTACTACGTCGGATCGCTCGCCGCCGAAGTCGCCAAAGCTCCCGGCCAGGTCGTCGGGAAGATCGGCACGACTGTCGCTACCAATAAGAAGGAACGTCTGGTCAACGAACCCGGTTGCGAGGTCCGGGTCGGGTTCAACATGCGGTATCTGGCCCAAGCCGATATAGAGTCCGGCGAAAAGTAAGACCAGAAGGACGACGATGAGTTTGAACAAGAACCGGAATGGTCGCCGCTTGCGCCGCTCGGGTACCGGCGGTGGTTCGGTGAGATCAACAACGGTGGTTTCGTCCATGAGTGGGCCATTCGAGAGAGGGAGGGAGGTCGAGCCAACAAGGGGCTCACGGCATGATACCCGGGTCTCACCGCATTGCCGGCGCCTGACGCAGGTGGATCGTCGGGCCCAAGCTCCTCTCAATGTCTAGATCGAGACGAGACCTTCAACCCGGTCGGTGTCGACATTCACGCCGAGGATGGCAAACGCGGATTTAGCGGCTGACAGCTCCAATCGGGCCGCCGAATCAAAACCAGCCGCATGCTGAGCTTCGGCGAGCAGCAGTCTCGATTGCGCCGTCTCATAGGGCATCTGGAGTTCATTCCAACCCCTGATGGCGTCTCGCAAACTGGCGATAGCCGAGCTTGGATCCTCTTCAATAATCGATATGGCAGCACGTCGGTGCAAGGCTGACGCTCGCATCGCCGACGAACCACACATTGCGGCGACCCCTTCCAACTCTTCCACCGCTGTCTTTGCCGCTTCGATGTCGCCAAGCGCCAGCTCCGTGTCCGCCAGGCTCGGCAAGAACTTGGCCCGGGCGAGCGGACCCACGTTGCCTCCCGATAAGGCATCGGCAAGAAGTTGAGCCGCAGCTTCGGGATTGCCTTGAGCGAGTTGCAGTTCGGCGAGGCCGCGTAACGCCGAGTATCCGTGTTCATGGGCTGACCGAAAAAGTTCCTCGGCCTCGGCCAGGTCTCCCGACCGTAGCCTTACCTCGCCCTTCTGATACAACGCTGCACCGATGATCGGAGTGAAGCCGCGTAGTTCGTCTACGGCCTGGTCGAGCTCGGCGGTGGCGGTCACCCAGTCGCCGCGTAGCCACTTCAGTTCGGCCCGAACGATCCGGCAGACACCAGGGTACGCCGAGTCGGAATGTTGTTCGCACCATGCCTGTGCTGCGTCGCTCCATTCGGTGGCGCGTTGGTAGTCGGCGACTTCGTCGCAGACGCTAAGCATGTTGCAGTAGCTGCGCCCGGTGGCATCCGGGGTAAGTTCCCCTGCCACGGCCGAGATCATAGCCTCGTCGATGAGGCTCATTCCCTCGTCGATCCGTCCAAGTGCGACGAGGAAACGGCCCTTGTCCTGGAGGCCGAGAGCCCGCAGGCTGCGATTGTCGAGGCTCGTGCCAATGGCAGTGACTTCATCGGCGAGTTCGAGGGCTCGTTCTGGTTGGCCTTCTACCTCGAAACTCGCTACCGACTTCCAACGCATGAGGTACCCGTAGGCTTCGGTGCCCGGTGCGTCGCCGGTGAGGCTCTCGGCCCGAGCCACCCATGCTTTCGACACAGCATTGGCGAGGCGGTACTTGTAGGAGTCGGCCAATGCCAGCGCGATGAGCGCAGCCTGTTGACTCTTTCCTTCCTTTGTGTACGCACCGTAGGCCTTCTCGCGAATGCTGATGCCTTCGTCGCCGCGCCCTGTCCAGAAGGCTGCTTCGCCGAGACGTTGGAGATCTTCGGCTTCAAGGGGAACCGTTTGTGCGGCTCCGGACAGCGACAAGAAGGCCGCCTCCCATTCTTGGGCCGAGTGGGCCTGGCGACCTTCGGCCAATTGTTCCGCGGCGTCGAGTACCGGCTGCTGGGAGCGAAGCGCCGGGAAACCGTCCCGTAATCCGTCGTGGGTTATTTGAAAGACATGCTCAGCTCGTTCCAGGTCCTTGAGGGTGTGGGCTCCGAGGTCCTTGAGCCCGAGCCCCGGAGGAAGGTTGTCTTGGACGAGGTTCGCCGTCGCAGAGGAAACCAGGATCTGGCCACCATGGCCGGTCGATAAGAGCCGGGCGCACCGATTGAGCGGAGGACCGAAGTAGTCGCCGTCTCGTTCGTCGGCGTTACCCGTGTGTAGAGCCGTCTTGATGCGTAAGTCGCCAAGCGCGCCCCAGTCTTCGTCTTTCAATCGAAGTTGAGCTTCTAGGGCAGCGCTGATGGCTTGCAGCGGCGCTGAGAAGGCCGCGCAAAACGCGTCCCCGGCCGTCGTGAAGACGAACCCACCGTGTCCTTCGATAGCGGAGCGCACCAGGCCGTCGTGTTTGGCAAGAGCCTCTCGCATCGCTTCGGGCTGGGTCTCCCACAGTCGGGTGCTGGCTTCTACATCAGTAAAAAGGAACGTGACGGTTCCTGTCGGGCGGGCGACGATGCGGTAGTCCTTATTGAGGAGAAGCCGAGTCTACGTTGTAGGCGACTAGCCCGTCCGCTCAACCTCGTTCGTTCCGGGCGCTAAGTTCGGGCCAGCGCTGCGGCGTGTTGATCTTGACCGGTGTTGGGTTGGTGTACAACATGGCGGTTTTCCCACCGGACATCGTCGGCGTGTTCTAGGTTGCTTGCCATGGAGTCCTTTCACAACGAACCAGTTCGTGGCGTCATTGGCAACTTTGGCCTGCTCGCCCATACCGGTCTCGAAACTGTCCAGAGCATGGTTGCGGGTCGTGCGGCACTTCCTCCCATCCACCATCTGACCGGCATTCGACCGACTGGTGCAGAACCGGGCGCCGTGAGCTGGGAGATGCCGGTGACTGATTGGCTCCATGACCGTTATGGCGTTATTTGGGGTGGCGTCTATGCCTTCTTCTCGGATGCGGTCGTGGGAACCGCGCTACTTACCGGTCTCCCGCCCGGAAAAGTAGTGACTACCTCAGAGCTCACGCTTTCATATCTGCGGCTAGCAACTCCGGATGTCGGAAGGCTGATCGGACATGGCAAAACGTTGCACCTCGGTAATACTCTCGGCTTGTCGGAAGCGCGGATCGTAGATGGCCGCGGTCGCCTCCTGGCCTTCGCTTCAACTCGCTGCGTGGTCATCGATGTGCCAGGCGCAACCGATGTTCCGGTGATTCCACCGGGGGATCCCATCATCGAGCCGCCGGACCCGTATCTGCGCCCCGTCCCCGGGTCGCTGAACGTATGGCACGAACACGCCAAATACTCGCCCGCGGAGGTCTTCGATAAACAATGGAAGACGGGAGAACTTGACGTCGGCCCGGTTACCCGGATGACCGGCCATACCGCAGTTGAGATGGGGGACGGGACCTACACGATCTTGTGGCCGGCCAGTCCTTGGTTCAGTGCTGGCATGCCAGCGATGTATGGCGGCGCTATATCGTGGGCCCTGGACACCGCCGTTGAGGGCGCCATTTTCTCGACGTTGGAGGCGGGTGAGTTCAACGCCTCGATCGACTTACAGGTGAGATTCTTTCGGCCGCCGATGCTCGATGGTCGTCCCCTCATAGTGCGAGGCGAGGTACAGCACCGGGGCCGTCGGGTCCGGGTCGCGACGGCCGAGATGATTGATGCCGATGGGAGGCTGGTGGCGACGGCGACAGGATCGGCGATGCTTATCTCAGACGGCGTCGATCATCTCTTGGCTGGCGGCGCAGCCCACGAACTCACACCTGACTGATCCGTTGCCGCCTCGCATGCCTGGCTAGAAGAAGCTGCTGTCTTGGTCGACGGCGTTGAGAATGTCGGTGATGAGACCCACGGGGTCGTCGGAGTCGAGTTCGTCTCTGGCGGTGAAATACACCGATGCCACAAGCTCGGTGAACTGGTTGATTACTTCAAGCTCGTGCATCGCAGTCCCTTTCGTGGCCGTTCCGACTATTGGTCGTAGGACGCTTGCGGACCCTGTTTAGTTCCGTTCGGGCTCGTGCTTCGGGATGGTGCTGGCGACCATCTCTGATGTGTACGTGAGTCGGTCGTCCGTGTGGGCGGTGAACTTGACCGGCATTCCGGGCAGGTCGATCGCGAACCAGAAGACATGCGTGAAGACTCCCCGGCCGACCGTGTAACGCAGACAGTCGAAAACGCCGGCGGTTATCTCAATCCGGTCGTCGTCAATGGATGTCGCGTCGGCGTCGAACGAGGCATGCTTCTGGAGTTCTTCCCAGGTCGAGTAGACGGTGTCGGTCCCGCCCCGGGGTTCACCGTCCGGGGAGGTGCGCCATAAGTCCTGGGTGGCTCCGACTTCGTCGGCTTCGATGAACCGGATGTGCTGAATGTAGGTCGGTTCGACGGCGGTCTCGACCCGAAGCTGGATGGAGCGTCCGGATGGACACCCGAGCCGAATCTCGTCGGCGCTGTACGGCGTCGGAGCGTGTCCGACCTCCATGACGCGCGTGTTCGCTTCAGACATGGTGGTTCCCGACATTCCCACCTGTTGGAGCCTTCAGTCGAGAGGGCATACGGTGAGCATACGCTCCCTCAGGGTGGGCGCGTCGGTCAGAACCGGATTAGAAGTGTCCGGCTATCCGCGTCGATTTGGGTCCGGGACTAGTCCTCGGGCTGGTTATCCCAGTATGCGTGAGCTTCGGCTTCCATCTCGGCAAGCCGGGTGTAATAGTCGGGGAACTCGTTGAGGTGCGCCCAGGCGATCTTCCCGGTCGTGGCGGGATCGTTGGCAGTGACGTTGGTGCGGGGGTCGTCGTCCCCGTGTTCGAGTTCAACCTCGAGGCCCATTCGGAATTGTTCGACGTCGAATGGATGCTCGGTGAAGTCCAGACCGATTTGGGTGGCGATCTGTTCGGCTTGGGCGGTAGTGAAGGTTATCTTCATAGTTGTGCTCCTCGTTGAGTCGCCTTGTTTGTGTTTTTCAGTCCGGTATCCGAGTATGCCACCGACTATGACGCCGGCAGCCACCGGCCCGACCGGGGTGACGCTGAGGCCGATTGATACCAATACGCCAACCACGCCGCCAGTGAGTGCCCCCACCCGGAAACCGTTCATCGGATCCCATGGCGGTCGACCTGCCGGCACGGTTCGTGACTGTCTGGTAACCATGCTCCGACGATACCCCTGGCCGGGTGGCCGGACCAGAGACCTCCGCACTTTTGAGTAAGGACCTAG
>JAGXFS010000010.1 GCA_024637275.1 Acidimicrobiia bacterium | reverse complement strand
TCGCTGACCGCTTCGGACGCCTCGCCGGCGGCATCCTTGGCCGCATCGGCAGCTTCGGACGCCTCGCCGGCGGCATCCTTGGCCGCATCGGCAGCTTCGGACGCCTCGCCGGCGGCATCCTTGGCCGCATCGGCAGCTTCGCCCGCTCCGCCCTTGACCTTGTCGACCATGTCGCCAGCGCCGTCTTTGGCCTTGTCGACCATGTCACCGGCGGCCTCTTTGGCTTTGCCTAGAGCGCCTTCTGCCTTGTCCATGGCACCTTCGACCATGTCACCGACACCATCGCCAAGGTTTTCTGCCATATCTTTTGCCTTCTCGACAGCATCGCCAGCGCTCTCGGCTGCTTCGGCCGCGACATTCTTCGCTTTGCCGAACATATTCTTGATCGTGTCCATGATCGCCATTCGTCGATCGTCCCTTCGTTGTTGGTGGTTGGTATATATACCAGCTCATTCGTACCCGATGTCCGGTATTGAGTCCGGGGGAGCAGATCAACCTGAGTAACCGTACTGGCTAACGATGGTCCCGTTGGGATCGAGCAGGAAGCCGGTGTCGCCCGAGTTGTCCCAGACCGGGGTGTCGTCGCACCAATAGTACTCGCCTGGTTGGTCCTCACCGCATCCCGTGAACAGCACGAGTGATGCACCTGGTGCTAGTTGGACGCCATCGCCGAAGGTGTACCGATGGACCGACGACTCGTCTTTGATCGTCCATCCGGCCAGGTCGATGTCGGTCGAACTGGCCGAAGTGATCGTGATCCATTCGCCGTTGCGGTTCTCGTTGTCGCGCCCGGTTGCGTCAGCGTTTATGGCCGTGATCGTGATGTCGAATTGCTCGGTTGATCCGCAGGCCGTTGCCGACCACATGCCACTTCCGGCATCCTGAGCGATCCGCTCGGCATCATCGAGGAACGACTGGAGGGACGTGTTGGGTTCGTATGCCCTGGCGAGGGCGGCGCCCTCGAGCACCAACTCGGCGTTGACGAAGAGGTCCTCGATCCACACATATCCAAGGATTCGGCCGTACTGGTCATAGGCGTCGACGTCGGTGCTGACCAGCACCTGGCGGTCAGCAACCAGGTCTGTAAGCAGTGCGCGTGCTTCGTCGCCGAAACACTCGCCTTGCTCAGGCGTGTTGATTCCGATCAACCGAACCCGTTCTTCTTGTCCGTCGATCTCCACGCTGATCGAATCGCCGTCATGCACGGCTATCACTTGAGCCGATCGGGCATCCGTGGGTGGCGGCGGAGTAACGAGCGCGCCTGATGATGAGGAGACGGCGTCGGTTGGCAGGCTGGTCTCGACGTTGGGTCGGTTGATTGATCCGGCACAGCCTCCGATTACCACCAGCCCTGCCAGCGCCAGGCGGGCTGATCTCATACGGCTTTTTCGTAGGCGCGCCTGGCAGCCACAAGAACGGGATCCCAGGTACCCGAGAACGGTGGCGCATACGACAGGTCCATCATGGAAAACGTGAGCCCGTCCATGTTGTTCCAGATGCCGGTGGCCAACGTATCGATACGTTTGCCGGCGGTCCCGCCTCCGACGATCTGGGCTCCGAGCAGGCGACCGGTCCCTCGCTCGGCAGTCACCTTGAGTGTCATGTCGGCGGACGCTGGCCAGTACCCGGCCATCGTCGTCGACTCGGTGGTAGCGGTGACGGCGTCGATGTCGGCTTCTTCGGCCTCTTGTTGGGTCAGGCCGGTGCGGGCGATTTCTATGTCCAGAACTTTCGTAATGGCCGTGCCAAGGATCCCAGGAAACGTCGCGTATTCGCCGCCGATGTTGATGCCGGCTACCCGCCCCTGCTTGTTCGCAACCGTGCCGAGATGAACGTTGGCTGGTCGGCCGGTTAGCCGGTGGAGGGCCTCTGCACAGTCTCCCGCGGCCCAGATTCCCTCGACGGAGGTCTGTTGTCGGTTGTTGACGTGGACGGCTCCGGTCGGGCCGATTCGGATCCCCGCTTCGGCGGCTAGTTCGGACACCGGGCGGGTGCCAAGCGCCAGCACGACGAGGTCTGCTTCTAAGACTGCTTCACCAACTTCGACGCCCCGAACGTGTCCTTCCTTGTCCGCCAGGCATTTCACTCGATGCCCCGGATATACCTCGATACCGCGCTCGCGCATTCCCGCGGTGATCTTGGCACCGAGATCCTCGTCAAGCGATCGGTTCATCACGACCGCTCCCGACGTGACGAGATGTGTCGTAATGCCCCGTACATGGAAGGCTTCGGCCATCTCCAATCCGATGTATCCGCCTCCGACAATCACCGCGGTCTTGGCGCTTTCCGCCGCCGATCTGATTGCCTCGGCATCGTCGAGGGTTTTGACATGGAACACGCCGTCGAGGTCGATGCCTTCCATCGGTGGCCGGATCGGTCGAGCGCCGGTCGCGTAGACCAGTTGGTCGAACGGGACGGACCGGGACTCGCCGTCACTTCGGACGGTGACGGTCCGGTCGTCGATGTCGATTTCGGTGACTTCATGGCCGAGATGGACGGAAATGTCCTGTTGGGCGAACTGAGCCGGCGTTCGGGCGATCAGCTGCTCGATTCGGGGCACGTCGCCCGACACGTAATAGGGTTCACCGCAAGCCGAGTAACTAACGCGTTGGGTCATCTCAAACACGTCGATCACCAGATCATCAGCATCGCGTCGGCGTCGCGCCTGGGACGCGGCCGACATTCCGGCGGCATCGCCGCCGATCACTACGAGGCGTTCGCTCATGACGATTTCTTGCCGAAGCGGCGTTCCTTCGGTGGTTCGAGCTGCGCCTTGAGTTCCTTGAGTTCGGCTAGTTGGCGTTTGACGCGTCGCCGCCGAATCCGGATCACGTACCCGACGATTTCATCGATGATGACTGCGATGAGGGTGGTGCCTAGCAGCAGTGCAGCCAATGGGGCTTCGATGCTCCACTGCAGGAAATCGAACCTCGTGGTCTGGGTGTTTTGGAAGACCAGGATGATCACGACTGCCAGGAGTAGTGCACCGAATAGCATCGACCAGCGGAAGCCGGAGCCCTTGTAGACCGTCGTTGGGGCGACGGGCGTTGGGGCGGTTTCCTCAACGGGGGTGTCTACCTCGGTCAGCTCCTCGGATTCGAATGGCATTACCTCGGTGTCCGTGAGGTCAATGCCGTCGGAGGGGTCGAGTCCGAGTTCGTCGTCGGTGGGTGTCGGTTCTTCATCGTTCATGCCCAGCATCGTAGCCACCACGGCTCGAGGTAGCACTTGATCATTTACACTGCCGGGATGTTGCGATTGGGGATGGTGGTAGGTCTGGTGCTGACCATTCTTGCGTCGGCCTGCGGCGCTGAGGTCGCAGTTGAGAGCACGGCAGTTACGCTTCCGCCACTTGAAATCCCGATCGCGGTGACGGTTCCGTCGAATGGCTCTCCAAACACGACCGCGGTTGCGGTGTCGCCGGTGGACCTTCCGGAAACGCTCGACCTTGCTGCGTTTGACATTTTTGGCCGCCTGGGAGTCGAACAGTACGAGGTGACCTATCGGATGGGCGGCGCCGGGGTCGATCAGGAGGCTGTGTACACGTACCAGCGCGATCCTCTGGCCGGGCACATCCTCGGGATTGCCGACGGAGACGACATCGAGGTGGTCCTAGTCGGCGGCGACGTCTGGGCGAGATTTGGTCGCACCCCTGACGGAGCACTGGTAGAGGCCAGCACCACCTTTGCGGCGTTGGCCGCCGGTTTCTTCGAACCAGGTGCGATCGCCGCGCAGAACCTGGAGCCCTTCGATTTTCGTATCGGCGACTTCGTACTCGCTGGCCCCGGAGACTTCGAAGGTGAGGCGGCTTTTGAATATGCCGCCCCCGAGCCTCGACGGTTTTCGTGGTGGGTCAACGGCGACGGACTGATCCTGGGCGGAACCGGTGTGGTTGGTAGCGACCCGGATTCTGCCGAGCTCTCCTTCAGGTATCGGTGGTCGGAGGCATCGGATCCGATCGAGCGCCCGACGAACACCATATCTCAGGCGGAGTACTTCGCTTTCCTGGAAGGTCAGGACCCGACTGATCCCACCCGACTCCAGGAGGATCTCCGTAGCGTCCAGGCCGCTCTGGCACGCTCCCGGACGACTGACGGTGCCTTCGGAACCGAAGAGCTCGACGGGATGGTTCGCCTCGGGTTGATCGACGGCTGGCAACCAGCCCTCAACGGCCTTCCGCCTGGGGTAGTCGGCGTGCGCGTCGAACAGGATTCCGCTCTGTTGGTGGCGGCCATGGCCGACGGGCGTCACTACTGCGTCGCCATGGCCGGCGACGCGATCGGTTATGGCGCCAGCTATACAATTGCCGATCTGATAGCACCAGACGGTTGCTCCGTCCCGACTGACTTTCCGATTCTTGATCCCTCTGGCTGATGCCAGCCGCTGACGGGCCTCAGGGGAGCCTAAGGGTCGATTCCGTCACGGCGCTCGATACACCGAACTTTGAGGCCCTCTACGCCGAAGCTCTTCGAACCGGGTTCGGCGCAATTACGCGCCTCGTCGACGACTGGCGATCTGGAGCGAATCGTTTCGCCAAACCCGGGCTCAATATCGACCCATACGCCCATCGTCCAGATATCGGCCGGATTCGCCGCCTTTACGTGATCCAGGAAGCTCGGAGAAGACGTGTTGGCAGCCGCCTGGTCTCGGCGATTGAATCTGCAGCAATAGCTGGAGGATTCTCGAGGCTGTACTTGCGTACTCACGATCCCAGTAGTGCCAGGTTCTACGAAACGCTCGGCTACGAACGGGTCCCTGATGATCCTTGGAAAACTCATCGTAGGACACTGCTCTGATCCGGTCTGGGAATCAACTATATACTTGTTATATATACTAAGTATATATAAACTGCAATTGTGAGTGTGAAAGACGGATTGTTGGCTCTCCTTCGAACCGGGCCCAAGCATGGCTACCAGTTGAAGATCGACTTCGACGAGGCTGCCGGCGATACCTGGCATCTGAATTTCGGTCAGGTGTACACCACGCTCCAGCGCCTACGGCGCGATGGACTGGTCGATGAGGTTGACACTGATGTCGAAGGAAGAACGACCTATCGGCTGACCGATCAAGGATCGGTGGTGGCCGATCGCTGGTTCACCACTCCGGTCGAACGGACGGTGGACAACCGCGATGAGGTTTCGCTGAAAATACTCATTGCGCTCAAAGACCCCGGGTTGGAAATCGCCGAGGTGCTGCGGGTGCAGCGGGTCAATACGATGAAAGCGCTCCAAGACTTCACAGCGCTGCGGGCCAACCGGCAAGAGGAAGATCTGCGTTGGACCATGCATCTCGATCGACTGGTCTTCCTGGCCGAAGCCGAGCTGCGCTGGATCGAACGGACCGAAGAGCGTCTCCGAGTACCACCTGACCAGAAGGGAGTGTCAGATGCGGTTGCAGTTGCGCAACGTCAACCGAGTCTTTAGGACGAAAGCTGGTTCGGTCGATGCCGTCCATGATGTTTCGTTGAATGTCGAGCCTGGCGAAATGGTTGCCATCACCGGCCGATCAGGGTGCGGTAAAACCACGCTGCTTAATCTCATGGGAGGTATCGATCGCCCAAGTTCGGGTTCGATTCTGGTGGGTGGTTGGACCCTGGGGGAGCTATCGGTTCGGGACCTGGCCAGGGTACGGCGCAATTCGATCGGGTATGTCTTTCAGGACTTCAACCTGATCCCCACGCTGACGGCGGCCGAGAACGTGGCGATGCCACTTGAGCTCGGTGGGATGAAGCCCAGACCGGCCGCCGAGCAGGCGCGCGAAGCCCTCGCCGGGGTGATCGAGCGTGATGTCGCTGACGCGTTTCCTGATGAGTTGTCGGGCGGCCAGCAGCAACGGGTGGCGATTGCGAGGGCTTTGGTCGGCGAGCGCTCGGTTCTGCTGGCGGACGAGCCCACCGGGGCGCTGGACGAGTTGACCGCCGAGGTGATCATGCGAATGCTTTTCGAGCGCGCTCAACGTGGTGCGGCTGTCGTCGTGGTCACCCATGATCCGGGCCAGGCGGCCTGGGCTGACCGGGTGGTTCGTATGTCGGATGGGGTCATTGTCGAGACCACGGAACGCTCCGCAACTCCGACAGAGTTGCCGGTATGACCGGGTGGATTCCAGGCCCGATCTGGAAGATGGCGAGGCGAGATATCACGCGGAATCGGCGCCGGTGGTTTGCGTCTGCAGGTCTGATTGCCGTGGCGGTGGCCGCAGGTGTCTACGCCACGTCTTCGACGATTCTGGCCGACGATGAAAGCGCCTATTTGGACTATTGGTACCTTAATGCTCGGACTGTTCTGTCAGTGTCGCTGTATGGCGAATCGACCAATGATGGGGTGGTGTCCGTAGACGATTTCGAAGGTGACATCAGCCAGATTGTCGATCGCTATGGAGTGCCTTCGATGCGAGTTGTCGAAAGGTATGGATCAGAGGACTTCGTTACCTTTGTTGATTTTGCGCACCCGTTGGCGGAGGGGCATTCGCCGTTGAGCCGGGGGCGACTGCCCGGATTTGGTGAAGTGATGGTGCCGGGCTGGGGACCGTATTCTATCGGTGATACCGTCGATGTACCCGGGTTGGGGGACCGTGAAGTGGTCGGGGTTTACCGGGACGGTTTGTGGCGCGGTGTTATTAGTCCGGAACCGGCACCTGATCTTCGCAAAGATGTTCTGTTGGCCGAGGTGCGCCTGATGTATGCACGGGAGCTTGATGGTCAGTCAGCTCCGACGGGTCCCAATTCGATTCCTTTGGGCTGGTCGGTAGAGCTTGCTCCCCTCGACCGAGATAGCCCGGTTGCGTTTTCTCCATACGCAGGGATCCGGGGAGCGGGAGTCACCGGCCTTGCAGCTGCGTTCGTGGCACTGATGGTGAGTGCCGTATTTGTGGTGAGGCTGCGATCCCAACTGCGCGAGCTCGGTCTAATGGCGGCGGCCGGCGGTGGGGAGCCGCGGCATATGCTCCTGTTGTACCTGGTTATGGGCGGGTTGGTTGGTGGGGTGGGGGCAGTTTGTGGGGGGATCCTCGGTATTGGATTGTTCCAGGTTTCCATGGGCTTGGGAATTTATCCCTGGAACTACTTCGGCGTTTCGAATCCTGATCATGCGTGGTTCCGCCTCGAATACCTCGCACCTATGTTGACCGGAATCGTGGCGGCGATAGCCGCGTCGGCCATCGCCGCCTGGCAGGCATCGAGGCTCTCGGTGCTCGACGCTCTCAACAGCTTCATTCCATCGCGCAAGCCGTGGAGGTTCAGTGGTGCAGCAGGAATATCGTTCCTTCTGGTCGGGTTCATTTTCGCCTCGACGGCTTGGAACGCGACCGGCCGCCTTGGCCTTGCCCTTGGCGCAGTGGCGGCGATCGGGATCCTGCTCGGCATCGGTAGCCTGGGGGTGGCCGGGATCTCGGCTCTTGAACGTACGATCCCCAACCTTCCCCTTTGGATCCGGATGGCAGTCAGAGACGCCAACCGCCATCGCGCCCGGTCCGGCCTTGCGGCCGTGACGATTTCGGTGGTCCTGGTGGCGGCGGGCCTGTCCTCCATTCAGTACGTCGAGTGGCTGCCGGTGTTGCTGTACGGCCCGGGGCTGCCTCTTTGGCTGATGGGCCTGGTGGCGCTTATCGGGACCGTTGGGTTGTTCGTATACCTTGCCATGTCAGAAGTGGAACGAACGGTCACCCTCGTCGGTGCGGTCGGGGCGGTTCCTCGGAGCAGAAAACTCTATTCGGGAGCCACTGCGCTCGTACTGATCGTGACCGCTGCCATCCCCGGCATACCCGCCTTCGGCTTGCTGGTCCTGTTCAGCGGGAATCCGGCGGCTAGATCGCTGGTGGCAATTGCCGGACTCGGTGCGGTGACCCTCGTAGTCCCGGTTCTCGTGGGTCTGACTTCAAGCACTCAAACGAGGCGACGGGTGGCGCGGGTTTAGCCGCGCCACGGCGATCAGGCGTCGACGTCGGCGCCTTCGAAGTGCCAGCGTTCCTTGCTGGCTCTGGCCTCGTCAACGTCGACCCGGGTGAGCAAGAAACCGCCGATAATGAAGAAAGCAGCAACTGAGATGATGCCGTTGCGGCCACTTCCGGTTTGGGCGGTAACGATGCCGAACAGCAACGGTCCCCAGATGGCTGAGAACTTCGAGAAGACCGAGAAGAACCCGTAGAACTCGGCAGCGGCTTCTTCGGGAATCATCGTGCCGTACAAACTGCGAGACAACGCTTGGACCCCGCCGAGAACAAATCCTACGACTGCGGCGAGCATGAAGAAGGGGACAGCTTCACCTTCTGGCAGGAAGTAGGCGCTAACCGCCAGCCCTACCCAGACGACCAGATTGAAAAGGATCGCCCGTTTCGGTTTGATCTTCCCGGAGATCCAACCGAAAGCGTACGCGCCCCCAAAGGCGATGAACTGAACGATCAGGAAGGCGATGATGACTTCCTGAAGCGACAGGTTGAGGGTGTCTTCGGCATAGGCCCCGGAGATGTTGATCACGGTTTGGGTGCCGTCGTTATAAAACATGAAAGCGAAGATGAAGAGCAGGAGTTGCGGGAACTGGCGCAAACGGAGCCCGGTTTTGATCGTGCGAGCTAGGCCGATTCTGGCGTAAGCCACGACGTCGGGTTGCCCGGCATACTTGGCTGGTATTGGTTGGGATATGCCGTCGGTGGGGAATCGTTTCAGGGCATAGATCGTAAACAGGACCCACCACACACCGGCTCCGGCGATGGAGATGCGGGTGGCCATGTCGAGACTTAGGCCGATCACTTCTTGGTCGGCGAGGACGATGAGGATGAACGCGAACAGCACATAGATGCCGCCGCCGATGTATCCCAGAGCGAACCCTTTCGATGACACCCGGTCAATGGTTTCGTCGGTGGCGATGATCGGGAGGTACCCGTCGTAGAAAACGTTGGCGGCGACGAAGCCGACCTGGGAGACGATGAATACCATCAGGAACAGCGGCACCGAGCCTGATGGGACAAAGAAAATGGCGAACGTGAATCCGGCTCCCAGGAATGCAAACACCCGGAGATAGGCACGCTTAGCCGATGAAAAGTCAGCCATCGCTCCCAGGATCGGCATAATCAGAAATAGAACGAAGGCCCCGCCAGCGACGAGGAACGACCAGATCGCGCCACCGGTCATACCCCAGTAGCCTTCCTCCGGGACGATGGAACCAGTGAAGAACGGAGCGACGATGGCTCCAGATGTCGTCGCATAAGCGGAGTTCGCCCAGTCGTACATGGCCCATCCGAAGATGGTCTTCTTGTCGTTCTTCACGATGGTGCTCAACGCAGCTCCTTGTTCGGCGGCCAAGCGTAGAGGACCACTTCGTCGAACAACGGATGATCGGTTGTTTTCCTACGGCCCAGATAGTTGGCCTTCGCCGGTAGTCTCTGAGCCATGACCAGGGCTCGACGTCTCATACCCGTACTGTTTCTTCTCATCGCCTCGCTGCCAATCGGTGGCGCGGCTGGCGCGCAAACTGCCGAATGTCCGGCCGTTGACGGCATCACTTGTGACGGTTGGGTAACTGACACCGCCGGAATTATCCGCGACGATGCCAATCTGGAACGTCTTGTTGATGGCGTAATCAACAACTACGGTCACGAAATTGCCATCGTCATCGTGCAGTCGGCAGATGACCCCAACGCTTTGGCCCAGGAGATCGGCAACATCTGGGGAGTGGGAAGCTCCGGCGTCGATGACGGGATCGTGGTGCTGGTGGCCCTCGATCAACGCATCACCGCGGTGGAGACAGGCCCCGGAATCAGCCTGTCCGATCCGGATTTCATTGCTGGCCTTGGCAACAGCTCCTTTGCGGCTGGCGACTTTGACGGGGGGATTTCGGCGATTGTGGCGGGGCTGGTCGCGACGTTCAGCGACACCGGCGGGTTCCCGTCAACCGGGGGACCCGATACCGGGCAGGGCACGGACACGCCGATTGATATTCCCGAATTCAACCCACCGCCCAGCCTTCCCAATCCCGGTTCGGGGCTTGGTTCGCTCAGTCCAGTTTTGGGCCTCATGTTGATCGTGGGTGGTTTTTTCGTGTCGAGCGAGTTTCGGAAGAAGAACCTCCTCGTCTCATCTGCTCGCAAACGGCGCCAGGAAGCTGAAGTCGACACGATTCTCGAAGGTCTAACCCCATACGGACATGAGCTGGCACTGCGCGATGAACTGTTCGAGCTGCGCCCGGTCGAAGCTCCCAACGCTGAGACGCTTCCGGTGGTTTCGGCGCTCGAGGCGGTCATGGACGGGCAGGCAGGCGATCGCGACGCGTTGGCTGCCGCCTGGTCGGCCGGCCTGCTCGAAGTCCTGCATGAAGACCGGGTGGCAGCTGAGCGGGAGATGCCGCTGGAACTCGCCATCACCGGTGAGCAACAGCTTTTGGAGGATGCCCTCCAGGCATCCGTCACCGAAACGATCGCCACCACCCACGACGATCAGTTCAATTTGAAGTCCGAAGAACTCAAGCAGCTGGTTTCCTCGCTGCGTCCTTATCGCGTGGCGCACGAGCGAACCAGGACGGCTCGCCGGTTGATTCATCGCGCGGTCAGCACCCCGATCGGGCCCGTGATCGTCAACGACCTGGGCGAGCGACTGGTGCAGGCGGGTCCGGTGCTTGTTCCGGGAGCACCGATTCTTGACTCAGTGAACGAGGTGGACTCCGCCTATGTGACGGCAGCCGACAAAGCCACCCGACTGAAACTGATCCGTGATCGTCTCGATGAGAATGAAGCGCGTCCGGCGGTGTCTGCAGCTCTGGTCGACCTTGAGGACGACGCCGAAGCGGCACTTGCCCGCTATGAGGTCGTTCTGGATAAGTTGGAGAAGTCCCAACTGAAGCAGGATGGTCTATCGGTACCGGCGGTGGCCGCTTTCATCTTGATGAACAACGACTCGGTCGACGAGTTCCTGGCTGCCTACGGCGAAGCCAAACGCCTCGGTAATGATGCCGAGATGAGCGTCGAGTTCGCGATGGCTGGACTCCGAACGGAATCCGAAATTGCCGAGGTTCGAGCCCAAGCCGACTCGCTCAACCTCCCGGTAGCCATCGCGGCGGCCCTGCTGGACAGGGGAGATCGAGCCATTGAAGCATTCCACGAACTCTCTGGCGGCCTCGCCACCCAGGGACTCGATACGGATACTCGCAAGACCGTTTCCGCCCTGCTCGCAATCTCGCTTGAGTCGAGTGTGGCGTTAAGGAAGTGGACTGAAGCCCGCGAGGCGCTTGCCAAGCTCGGTCTGAGCGGAGCGTACGCCGACGTGGCAGCGGCCTTTGGTGCCTCGGACCCACGTGGTCCACGAGCCTTCGCGGTCGCCTACGCGGCCCAGCGTCAAGCCCTGGCCCGGGGTGGGATCGAGGACGCCGATCGGTATGCACCAGAACTTGCTCACGGTGGCACCCGTCGAGGTCGCGACAGTTGGACCGGCGAAATCATCCCAGGATCGCTGCGAAGCTTCGACCCATTCACGCTCCTGTATTACCGGTGGATCATCACTGGTGGCACCGGCCATGGACGCGGCTGGGAACCGATCTATCAGGACCGTTCCTGGTCGCAGGACACCAATTCGTGGTTCGGTGGCTTCGGTGGTGGCGGGGGCTTCGGTGGTGGCGGAAGCTCGTCGGGGTCGTCCTCGTGGGGTTCTTCGTGGGGCGGTTCGTCTGGCGGGTTCGGTGGCTTTGGTGGTGGCGGGGGTTTCGGTGGCGGTGGCGGTGGCGGTGGCGGTTCAAGCGGTTGGTAGCCGTGGCGCCCGCCTTGACGCGCTCTCGTTGGGTAACGGTCGCAGTTTCGATGTTGCTGCTTGGTGCCTGTTCGACGAGTCAACTCGCCCCGGTTTCGAGCACTACCTCGCTCCCGGCGTCCTCGACCGTCGCGCCCGCTGAGCGGTCAACCACCACGAGTGCCGTCGTTCCGGGGGCTACTACGACGACACCGTTGGCGCCGCTGACGGGCTTGTCACTCGAACGTATTGACCTCGACCTTGGCTTCCCGATCCTGGTCTTCTCGTCTGGATCTCAGACCTACGTGGCCGATAAGTCCGGATTGATTGTGCTGATGGACAGCGGCGAGACGGTTCTGGATATCACCGACAAGGTGCTCGATGGCGGCGAGCGCGGCTTGCTCGGGGCGGCGTTTCATCCAGCCTATCCCGGCGGGAGTTTGCTCATCGTCCACTACTCCGACCGGGTAGGCAACACGCAGGTCTCCAGCTTCGTGGTCGCCGATAACGTAGCCGATCCAGAAACCGAGCGGAGCATTCTGGCGGTCGCGCAACCGGCCGGAAACCACAACGGAGGCATGATTCAGTTCGACTCAGCCGGTTACCTCTATGTGGGTCTTGGGGACGGCGGCGGGAGTGGCGACCGGTACGGAAACGGTCAGAACCTGACCTCTATGTTGGGTACGATCGTGCGCCTGGAGGTCTCGGACCAGGCGGGCTACGCAATACCTCCCGACAACCCGTTTGTGGACCGCGCCGACGCGACGCCCGAAATCTGGTTGTGGGGACTCCGGAATCCCTGGCGTTTCTGGATCGATGAAGCTAGCGGTTCGATGATCATCGGAGATGTAGGTCAGAATCAGTATGAAGAAGTCGACATCGTGTCGATGGACGATGCCGGAGCGAACTTGGGTTGGCCGATCACCGAAGGCTTGCACTGCTTCAGTCCGTCGGCAGGTTGTGATCGCTCCGGTCTGACCCTGCCGGCCGTCGAGGTGTCACATGCTGATGCCGGCTCGTGTTCCATCACCGGCGGAATCGTCTACCGGGGCACCGCCATCCCCGAGTCGGTTGGTACCTATTTCTTCTCAGACTATTGCGGAGGCTATGTACGGGGCTTTCCGTTGTCCGACCCGGGTCAGGTCACCGACTACACCGACCAGCTTGGCGGGCCGGTTGGTCAGGTGTCGTCGTTTGGGGAAGGCGCCGACGGGGAGCTCTACCTGGCAACCTCCCAGGGTGTCTACCGCCTCGTCCCGCAGCGCTAGGCATCTCGGCCAACAGTCCGGGAGGGCCGCAGATGGCACTCTGTGTCACCAGGAAACCCGAATCTGTCACACCGGCCCGTTACGATCGGCGCCATGCTGTATGTAGAAAACTGGGCACCCGAATATGGAGCACCGATCGAACACGACCCGTCGCTGGCTCCAAGTGAGTCGGTAATCGATGTCAGCGTCGAGACGACCTCCTGGGCCCCGCGCCAGCCAGACGCGTCGGCAGCTGATTCGGTAGAAGCGATGTGTTTTGTCGACGGAGTCCGGAGAGTCGACGCCCGCCTTACGCTCGATGAGCCAGAGGGCCCCATACCGGGACTCTGCGGATCGCTTGGCGTTGGTGCAACCCATTGGGACCGCACGATCCCGCGTGCCACGTTTGGCAACGTGCTGATTGAAAGGCTCGCCGTGGTCGGGTCAGGCCGTGTCGTCGAGGTACCCGCGGCCGGCAACCTGCGGTACGAGCCGGTATCGGTCGCCGGCGAGGACCCCGCCGAGTTGATTCGATACTTCCATGGCCGGATGCGCAAGGCAGAAGCAGACCTGTCCTCGCAGCTGGCGGCTGAAGGCCACCTTGTCATCGCCGACGGACCGGTCTACGAAACCAAGCCCCAGTCGGTCATCGGGTTCATCAAGACGCATCGCGTCAACTACCTCCCACTGGAAGAAACCGACACTGTCCGGCAGCTCTCGGCTAGAACCAGAACGCCCATTTTTCTCATGGACGGCGTCATGTTTCAGAAGTACTCCTGGTACCTGAAACTGGCCGACATTCCGGGAGGCCACACCTGGTCCGGTGTCGTTCGGTGCGAGGTTGCCGCCTCGCTTGGGATTGAGCAGGCAACCTTCTACGCCGATATCGCTGCCCTATTGTTGCCCCAGACCGCTCCACCGTTGCACATCGACCCGCGGGCTCCCCAGAACCTTGTACCGATCGGGGCTTTGGAGCGGGAGCTGCGCCGCAACTTGGGAGACCCCGGATTGGTCTATCGTGCCCTTCGGGAGAGTATTGGTCAGTCGACTAACGGAGCTGCATGAGCGTCGGGCGGGTTGTTGGAACTGAAAAAACATCAACCCAGGTGTTTCGCGTCGTTCTCGATGACACGGAGTACCTGCAACTCGACGACCTGGTGGTCGTTCGCACCCAGGTCCCGCAAGCCGGTGAGATCGCCACGTATGGCATCGTCACCGAATCAGAGGCGGTGTACGAAGGTGCCTCATACGAATCAGACACGTTCCGTATCGCCGAACACGGCATTCTCCCAGCCCAGAAGGTGCGGTCTGCTCAGATCCAGGTGACCCGGGTCGATCCGGAGGTGTGGGTCTCGCCCGACCCCGGTGAACTTGTCGAGCGAGCGAGCGGCGAGGCGAGGGACAAAGCTCTTTATGCCGATGAGATGGGTCGCCCGCTACCGGTTGGCATCGGCCGTGACAATCAACCGCTCTATGTAGATCTCGACTTCTTTGACGGTCGCAAGGGCGGGCACATGTCGATTTCCGGGATCTCGGGCGTGGCCACCAAAACCTCGTTTGCTCTGTTCTTTCTCCGCATGCTGACCGGTCGCCGCGACATCGTCGGTGAGTCGGGCGTCAACATGCGGGTGCTCGTCTTCAACGTAAAAGGTGAAGACCTGCTCTGGCTCGACAAGCCCAATGCACTTTTTGATGACGAAGCTCGCCAGAAATGGGAAGCACTCGGCGTGGAACCGACCCCGTTTCCCTCGGTTGCGTTCTGGGCGCCTCCCCGCAAGAAATCGGGTGATGTCCTTCTACCTGATGTGGCAGGTCGCCAAGAGGGTGTCCAACCGTTTGCCTGGACGCCTCGTGAGTTTATCGATGAGGGGCTTCTCCGCTTTCTGTTCACCGACGCAGGGGATAGCCGCAACCAACTCTCATTTGTTGAAGAGCGAGTGCGTTCCCAGCTCCAACGATGGGCGGTCGATATCGTCGGACGTCCAGGAGCCGTCGTCATCCGTCAGCCACCGATCGGAGGATGGAAACGCGGCGCGGAAGTTAAGGTCGAGCCAGGGGAGCGGGTCATCGAAGATCTGCCCAGCCTGGTCGCTGCGTTGGAGGAATACCTTGATCCCCCCGATGGTGAGGAGCCCGACCGGACCTGGTCGGGCCGAGTACAGGGCGGCACGGTATCGGCGTTCATGCGACGTTTGTACGCCGCCCAATCCCGCCTCGGTGAACTGATCCGGGCAGGCGACTCGAACCGAATCGATCGGGGATCGGCCCAGGTAACCGTGGTGGCGATCCAGTCGTTACACGACCTCGCCCAGAGGTTCGTCGTCGGTGCGCTGCTTCAGGAAACCTTCGCCGAAAAGGAACAGACCGGTCAGCGCCTTCCCTTGTCGGTGGTCGTGCTCGATGAACTCAACAAGTATGCGCCCCGGGAAGGCAACTCTCCGCTCAAGGACATGCTCATTGATATCGCCCAGCGGGGGCGGTCGCTGGGCGTGCTGCTCGTTGGAGCCCAACAGACTGCCTCACGTATCGCCCAAGAGGTGATGGAGAACGCCGCGATCCGGGTGGCGGGCCGGCTGGATGCGGCCGAAGCAGAACGATCCGAATACGGCTGGATGCTTCCTTCGACCAGGGCCAGGGCGCGTCTCCTCAAGCCGGGCACCATGGTGATTTCGCAACCGGCCATACCGGTGCCGCTGGTGGTCAACTTTCCATTTCCGCCCTGGGCGACTCGCCGCGAGGAAGTGAGCGAGGACGGCGATCCTTTTGTCGGCCTCTAAGCAGTGAAAATCCTCCACACCTCCGACTGGCATGTTGGCAAAAAGCTGGGCCGGTACGACCGGATGGACGAATACCGTGAGGTCCTCGGCGAAGTCGTTCACGTTGCAGAAGCCGAAGACGTGGATTTGGTGATCGTGTCCGGTGATCTGTTCGATCGGGCCGCTCCACCCATGGAAGCTTTGTCACTCGTCGTGGAAACACTGACGGCCCTTTCGGCCGACGGGACCAGGCCCGTGGTCGCAGTCGCCGGAAACCACGATTCCGCCGCATTGTTTGAGGTCCTCGATCCGCTCATGGCGCCCCTTGGAGTCCGACTGGTTGGTGACATCAAACGACCCGAGGGGGGCGGGGTCTTGACGGTCACGACCCGAAACGGTGATGCGGCGATCGGCTGTTTCCCATTCTTGCGCGAGGGTCGGGTGGTCGACTTCATGGAAGAGATGGGCACCTGGTACGGCTCCTATGCTGACCGGGTTCGCCAGATCACGACGGCCTACGCCGCCCGGGCGTCAGAGCTGGCCGGACCCGACGGGGTAGCCCTGTTGGTCGCCCACTTCATAGTGACCGGTGCCAAGGTCGGCGGGCATGGGCGTCCCAGAGGGGAACGGGCGCTACACATGGGCGAGGCCTATTCGGCGACTTCCCAAGCCGTACCAACTTCTCTGAGCTACGTGGCGATGGGACATATCCATGCACCGCAGCCGGTGCCCGGTGCCCAGGTGCCGGCGGAGTACGCCGGGTCGCTACTGGAGCTCGATTTTGGCGAGGCAGGCGAACAAAAACGAGTCGTGATCGTGGAAGCTGAAGCCGGTCTGCCAGCCTCGACGAGAGCGGTTGATCTGTCCGGTGGCCGTCGGCTCATGCGAGCAACGGGCCGGTGGGAAGAGTTGGCCGAACGCACTGACCTGGTCGATGCCTTTGTCGATCTCACTGTCGAGACAGACGGACCTGATCCTGGTCTGGCTGATCGGGCTCGCCAACACTTCCCGTTCCTCGTCAAAGTGTCCGCAAGCTATGCGCGAGCCGAGGTCGATCGTCCCTCTCGCGCCGGGCTGGCATGGGATGAGCTGTATCGGGATTTCGTCACCGAACGCACCGGGTCCGAACCGCGCGACGAACTGTTGGGCGCATTTCGCACGGTCCTCGACGAAGCCGGACGCCAGGAATGAGACCGGTCACACTTCGCCTGGACGGGTTCCGGTCGTACGCCAGCGAGATCGAGATCGACTGGACCGGGCGCCACCTCGTGGGGATCGTCGGCCCGATCGGATCCGGAAAATCCTCGATCCTGGACGCAATATGCCTGTCGCTCTATGGGAAGACTCCGACCGAGAAGTCCAATCAGAAGTCGCTCATTCATCAGCGAGCCGATGTCGGCAAGGTTGAGTTTGTCTTCGATGTCGAGGGGGTACGTTGGAAGTCGGTTCGAGCTCTGCGAAGAACCGGACAGAGCGCCCACGCCCTGTATCGGGTCGACCCGAATGATCCCGACGGCGAGCCGCTTGAAACTATCTTGCAGAAAGGCCCGGTTGATGAGCGGATCGAGGAGATCCTCGGGGTCGATTTCGACGGATTCAATCGCTCAGTCATGTTGGCGCAGGGTCGGTTCTCGGACTTCCTCAAGGCGACGAGCACCGAGCGCGACAAAGTACTTAAAGGCGTATTCGGACTCGACAAAGTTGATGTCATGGAGTCCGTGGCCAAGCGGATCCGCGACGAGGCGAAACGAGACCTTGAAGAGTTCGGCCGTCGCAAGGCTGACCTGGACAACGTGAAGGCCCTCGCCGTCCGAGCTAGGGAAGTCCTCGTAACGTCGACGGAACGGCACAAGGCCCTCGTGGAACGTGCACCGGTGGTGGAATCCGCCGAGGCCGTCCGCCAGGCAGCTCAGATCGAGATCGACCGGGCAGGCGAACAGACCGCCTCGCTGAAAGTGCTGGCCGAACGAATGCCCGACAGCGGTGCAAGCCAGAAGATCCTCAAGGATCATGGTGGGAAGATATCCGAATTGGTCGCAGCCAAAGCGCGCGCCAGAGAAGCCGGAGCGGCGATAGACGCGGCCCGTCGTGAGCGACTCGACGTTCTGGAATCGGTCGGCGACGAAGCGCAGCTAGCCGTGGCCCGCCAGCAGGTGACCCGGCTAGCTGATGCACGTACCGGGGTTGAGCGCGAATCGCTGAGGCATACCGACGCCGTCGCCAAAGTTGAAGCAGCTGGCGCACTCGTCAAGAAAACCACAAAGGAGGCCGAGAAGCTCGTTGCCAAAGCTGCCGCATTGACAGAGAAGGCAACCTCCGCGACCGCCGCGTTGCAGGTCGCCGAAGAAGCACTCCATGAGGGGCGCCACGCCGAAATGGCTGCGACCCTACGGGCAGGACTCGTCGCCGATGACGAGTGTCCGGTCTGCGCTCAACCAGTCGCCGAACTGCCTGCCCCGAGTAAGGCAGGAACGGCTCTTGCGAAACTCGAAAAAGCCAGGGACAAAGCCCGGAGCGAGTTGTTGGAAGTCACCGCCGCCGAGAAGGCGGGGCTTGCCGAGTCGGCCACCGCGACCGAAGCCGTCAACAGTGCCGAGAAGTCTCTGGCCGACATCGAAGCGGTGGCCGCTGACGCCAAGCAAGCCTCCGAAGAGGCGTCTGGCGTGGTGGAAGAGATCGACAAGACGCTGGTCGCAATCCTCGGCAAGAAGCCGGTCGAGCGACTCGCCGAAATTGAGGAACGCCTACTCGACGTCGAAGTCCGTGTGCAGGGTCTCGAATCCACCAAGAAGCAAGCAGATGTCGAAGTCGAGAACGGCCAAAAACAGGTCGATCAAGCCGAAGCTGGACTGAGAAATCTGACCCTGACCGTGTCGAGGCTGGCGGCCCAGTTGGCGGTTGAGCACGAGGACCTGCTTGAGGCGACTGATACTGAGCAACTCCTGGCTTCGGTGCGGGAGGTCTGGGTGGAAAGACAGAAGCAGGCATTGGATGCTCGGGAAGCCGCCATCGCTCGCCTTGCCGAAGCCACCCGACTTCGAGCTGAGGCAATGGAGGTAGTTGGTCTCTCGCCTGAAGATGACTTCGGCAAGGCGCTTTCCGACTCAGTCGCGGCCGTGGCGGCCGCTCAGCGCGAGGTTGATGTCCGCAATGAGCGGCTGGCTCAGGCGGCCGACCTCGAAGAACAGATCGTCGCCCGCCAGACAGTCGCCGAACTCTACGACGATCTCGCCAAGGACCTTCGTCCTGGCGCCTTTCTTGGCTACCTCCTCGAGGAGGAACGGGCCGAACTGGGCCGGGTGTCGTCGGAGCAGTTTGAACAGCTTTCCGGGGGTCGTTACCGCTTCTCCGATGATGGTGATTTCAACATCATCGATCTGAATGCGGCCGAGCAGGTCAGGAAATCGTCGACGCTTTCGGGCGGTGAGACCTTTCTTGCGTCGCTGGCTCTCGCTCTGGCGCTCGCTGAGATGGTGTCGCGCGGGAGCGGCCGACTTGATTCTTTCTTCCTCGACGAAGGGTTTGGTTCACTCGATGCCGAACATCTTGACCTGGCGATGGCCGGAATCGAGTCGTTGGTGGCGGGACATGATGACCGACTGGTCGTCATCGTCAGCCATGTGCCCGACATGAAAGACCGGATCGAAGATCTGTTGGTCCTCGACAAGGACCCGGCTACGGGTGCCACGATCGTGGTCGGTACCTAGAAGAAGATTTGTTGGTCCTCGGCCGTGTCGCGGCCGCTGATGCCAGAACTCTCCTAGAAGATCCCATGTCCTTCGGACTTGGCCGTCCGTCCCATCAGCGCCATCATCGAAGACTCCGGGTCGGCTCCCTCGTACAACACCCGCCCGACTTCGACAGCGATAGGCATTTCGACTTTGGCCTTGTCCGCCAGGGCGAGGACGCCGGCTGTGGACTTCACGCCTTCAGCCACCATGTTCATTTCGGCAATGATGTCGTCGAGTGCTTTGCCTTCTCCGAGACCGTGCCCCACGGTGTAGTTGCGGCTTTGGGAGGAGTAACAGGTTGCGACGAGATCGCCGACGCCCGCCAATCCGCCGAAGGTGAGAGGATTGCCGCCGACTGCAATGCCGAGACGGACGAGTTCGGCGAGAGCTCTCGTAATGAGGGCGGCGCGAGTGTTGTCGCCGAAGCCGAGACCCGAGACCATCCCTGAGGCGATCGCCATGACGTTCTTGCAAGCTCCGGCGATCTCGCAGCCGACCACGTCAGGGTTGGTGTAAACCCGGAACGTCGGAGTCATGAAGCGGGTCTGAACTTCTTCGGCGAGGTTGAGGTCGGGCAACGCGATCACCGTGGCGGCCGGTTGGCCGGCCATGATCTCCTTGGCAAGATTCGGACCCGACAGGACTCCGATGTGATCGCGCGGGTGGTTGGGCAACACGTCGGCGACGACCTCGGTCATGCGCATTAGCGTCCCGGCCTCGATCCCTTTGGTCAAAGAAAGAATCGGTACCGACTCGGGGATCGAACCGGCAGCAATCTCGAGGATGCTGCGAAATCCGTGCGAAGGCACGCCAATGATGAGCACCTCGCAGTTGCCTGCGACTTTGTGAATGTCGGAACTCGCTACGAGCGATTCGGGGAGAGGGAAGTCGCTGATGTAGGAAGGGTTGACGTGTTCGCGGTTGATCGAATCGGAGACTTCCGGTCGGCGCGCCCACAGGAGTGTGTCGTTCTTTGCTGCGGCCAACGCGGCCACTGCGGTTCCCCATGAACCTGCCCCGAGTACACCAATAGTCATGAGCCAAGCGTACAACCAACCGGGGTTCGGGGTAGCCACAACGTGTGGAACTGCCTGTCAAGGCTCGGTACGTCAGCCGGGCGCCGGTTGTTTTTGCTAGGTGATTGGTCTACCGGTGGGTAGGATATTCCTCATGGGGGCTTCAGATAGCGACGAGAATTTGCCAAATCATCGCGCGGCCGACGCCAAGTCGGCGAGCCAGACGCCTGCCAAAACCATGCCAGCCAACGACATGCCAGCCAACGACATGCTGGCGGCCGATCCTTTTTCGACTGGCGACCCCTTCGACGGTCCTCGCTTGTCTCCCATGGCCACCCCTCAGGAGCGCAAGGCCCTACTTGGTGAACTGCGCGGTTTGATTCAATCTGGCGAGTACCAGGTGGATCCGGAAATCGTCGCCGTTGCCGTCATGCGCGAGGGTCGTTGGGAACCTAGGGAAACCTGAGGGTTTTCCTCAATTACAGCCAAGTCGCTGCCGATACCAAAGGGTGCACAAGAAGGACTCAACGACGTGGTGGAATCGGCGGCTCGACGATCTGGCAGATCGGATCGCCGCCGGGGATTACTGGGTAGACGCTGAAGACATCGCTCATGCGATTCTGTTTGGCCGTCCCAAGTGGGGCGACAATCCGGTGCCCGTCGGCTCAATTCGCGATCCCGAAAACGAGATCCGTCATCGGTCATCGATGACGGGTTAAAAAAATGAGGCTCCGGTTGGGGGTTCCGGAGCCTCTACTCCCGAAGGAGCCAAGCGAGAGTCGTAGCGAGTACGGCGCCAGGGTAAGACCGTGCTCAACTGCTCGCCCTTTTTGGGGGTCGCATCCGGATTGCTCCGGTGCCTGGTCATCGTATCGGGGTGCATCGCGCGGTGTCAAGCGGTTCTATTTGGTGCGCGCCCTAAGTGGTCAACCAACACCACAACCCCTGCCCCGATGAGGGCCAGAATCGCCCCCAAAAGCGCATAATTATCGAGTGTTGGGGAGCTCAGGGCGTCCGTCAAACAGTGTCCGTCTGGCCCGAGGGTTACGCAGGTTCGCCACGGCCAGATCTTCCAAAGCGAGCCTCCCATAAACCCGGCAAGAACCGCCATGGTCACGTCATGGCGGCTGGCGAGGAGCCGTTGGAGAAGCCGAGCGAAGAGGGCTAATCCCACCACGGTCCCAGCACCGAAGATCAGCACGGTCCCGATGTTGCGATCCCGGACGGCGTCGAGGACGTTGTCGTACTGGCCGAGGATTACGAGGATGAACGAGCCGGAGATGCCAGGGAGGACCATGGCACAAATCGCGATGGCTCCAGATGCGAAGAGGGCCAGCGGGGCCGTCGATCCCGACGTCGGGGTGAGTTGCACGATCACCAGACCGGCGATGACACCAATTGCGAACGAGACTCGCGTCGGTGTCGCCCAATCGACCCTTCGGCCGATCACATAGACCGAGGCGATCACCAGGCCGAAGAAGAATGCGAAGAGGACTACTCGTCCGTCGGGGTCGTCGAGCAGGCGACCGAGGGGTTCGGAGAGAGCGACGATGGCCGTGCCCATTCCCAATCCCAACGTGAGGATGAACGGAAGGCTGGTGGCACGGGCGAAGTTCCGTCCTTCGCCCTTCAGGAGCACTCGAACGTTGGTCAGGTTGAATGACGTGATCGCCGCCAACAAACGATCGTAGATACCGAACACCAGGGCGATGGTGCCTCCTGAGACGCCAGGAACCAGATCTGCGGCTCCCATTACAAACCCGGTGACGACGACCGGGATTCTTGATTTCTCTGAGTCAGACATGCGACCCGAGACTTTAGTGGTGTGTCGCATGAGTAGTGCTCGCGTGTCTCCGAGGCATAGGCGTCATCTGGCCAGGACGCACAACGAAGGCGCATCGGCAGATGCGTCAAGGCGGAGGACGCCGCCAGGGGCGACTAGGGCCGGAGAGACACAGTGATTATTACTGCGACCCGCCACTCGAACCATGCCGCGTCTTTATGCGAGAACACCGAACCTACAATCCGCCTGGTGTTGCGCTTCGCTGTTTTACTCGTGACGATTCTGCTGTTGACCGCGGCTTGCTCCTCGGTTGATCCCAACGCCACGGCGCCGGAGGTTTTCGAGCAGACCTGCGCGAGGTGTCACGGCATCAGTATGGCCGGAGGTACCGGCCCGGCCCTCGGACCAGGATCGGCCGCTGAGACCAAACCCGACGAATCGCTACTCAGCGCCATCACGAATGGGCGAGCCAGGATGCCATCATTTCGCAATCAGCTTTCCGAACCGCAGATCCGCGGCCTGGTCCAATATATCCGCACCGTTCAAGGCGACGGATAGACCGGCGATTCCTCATCGAACATCTCTAGGAGCTGTCGCCGCATGCGGACGGCATCCCCGGAGGTCTCATATCGGGTTAGGCCGGCTGTCCCATCGATGGGGATAGCCCGGCCGATCTGCTTGGCGACGGCGTCAGCAGGATCGATGATCCGGACCCCCGGTCCGGCGATGTCGCTTATGCGGTCGGCGACGAACGAGTAGTGCGTACAGCCGATGACCAGTGTGTCGACCCCGGCGGAAACGAGTGGGGTGACGTATTCGCGCAGCAACGCTTCGGCTTGTTTGCTGTCCCCGAGACCGTCCTCGATCAGTTCTACCAAACCGGGACAAGCTTGCGTGAGGACGGTACTCGCCCCTGCGTACTTGCTGATGAGTGATCTGAGCCGGGATCCAGTGACGGTCCCGGTCGTGGCGAGGACGCCCACGATGCCGTTTTGGCTCGATGCCACAGCCGGTTTGACGGCTGGCTCGATACCCACAAACGGAATGTCTGGGTACAGCTCACGCATGCGGTCGAGAGCGACGTCGCTGGCGGTATTGCAGGCAATGACAACCCCTTTGACCTCGAGTTCGATGAGCCGGTTCACGGCGAGGTTCGTGTAGGAGAAGATCTCCTCCCGGCTTCGATCGCCGTAGGGAGCCCGACGCTGATCGGCCAGGTAAATGAATGCTTCGTCCGGAAAACGCTCCTTGGCGTAGCGCAGTACCGAGAGCCCACCCAGGCCGGAGTCAAAGATCCCGATTGGCTGCGCCATAGGTTTACTTCGGAGCCATCCGGATGCCGCCATCCATGCGGATGCTTTCTCCGTTCATGTAGGAGTGGCTTAGGAGTAGCCAGGCAAGTTCGGCGTACTCCGATGGCATGCCGAGTCGCTTCGGGTGGAGAACCTGCTCCGCCAGTGACTGGCGAGCGGGTTCCGGTAGCCCGGCCAACAACGGTGTATCGATGATTCCCGGAGCGATTGTATTGACTCGTATACCAACTGCCGACAGGTCGCGTGCGATCGGTAGCGTCATACCGACGATGCCGCCTTTTGATGCCGAGTAGGCCGCCTGGCCGACCTGGCCGTCGTAGGCGGCCACGGAAGCCGTATTGACGATGGCGCCGCGCTCATTGGCCTCCTGCGGTTCGTTCTTTGCCATGGCCGCGGCTGCTAAACGGATCGCGTTGAAGGTGCCGATCAAGTTGATCTCGATCACTTTCTGGAACAGGCCGAGGTCATGGGGTAATCCCTCACGGTTGAGGGTCCGGGACGGTGGGGCGATCCCTGCACAATTGACGAGCCCGAACAGCGGGGCCATCTCGGAGGCCGTGTCCATCGCCACCTGGAGTTCAGCTTCGTTGGTCACGTCGGCGTGTACGTAAGCACCGTTCAGTTCGATGGCCAGGGCATCGCCCTGGTTGTCCTGGAGGTCGACAATTACGACCCGTGCCCCACCGGCGGCCGCCCGGCGGGCGGTGGCGGCGCCCAGACCCGAGGCACCGCCGGTGACAACGACCGACTTCTCTGACAGTTTCATGTGGACACCTCGCCCGATTCGCCGGCGCTTCCAGCGACCTGGTCGGCTACTTGCCGCTTGAGTCGAGCGACGATAGCCCCCATGCCCCGCAACCGTTGCGGAGTCACGATGTCCTCGAGGCCCATGCCGTAATAGAAATCATTGGGAAGCTCGAGCACGGCGGTGGCCTGCTCTCCGTTGAGGCCCTCGGCCAGGATGCCCGCGTAGCCGCGCACCGTCGGTGCCTCAGGAGGTGATTCAAAGAACATGGTGACCGCACCTGATTCGTCAACCTCGGTTGCGAGAAAGAAAGGACTTTGGCATTCGTGTACCTGTTCGAGGCTGTCGCGGTTGTCGGCATACCGGGGAGGCAGCGGCGGAACCCGGTTGGAGTAGTCGAGCAGTGCCTGGATCCGGATGTCCTTGGGAGCGCTCGCGAAAAGGTCAACGATTCTTTGTAGTTTGGCTGGATAACTCATGGCGCCAGTTTACGGCTCGGTGGCCGGTTAAGATTCGACCTCCCGCAATCGGGCTGCGGGTACCGAGCCGTGGTTGACTCTATGACATGGATCGGTATCGCAATCGTCGGGAGGCCGGCCTGGTTCTGAGTCAGGAGCTCGCGAGCCTGGATCTTCCGGCCGACACTGTCGTTCTCGGGTTGCCGCGTGGCGGAGCCGTATGCGCAGCCGAGGTTGCCTCGGGTCTAAATGTCCGGCTCGACCTGTTGCTAGTTCGAAAACTCGGGGTCCCCACCCACCCGGAGTTGGCTTTCGGAGCCATTGCGTCGGGCGGTTTTCGGGTTCTCAACGCTTCGGTTGCATCCTCCCTCTTAGATGAAGAAGTTGAGCAGGTGATTCGGAGGGAGGAGCGAGAGCTCGAGCGAAGAATGCAAACGTACGGGGTGCGCAATCCCGCTTTCGTAGGCCGGTGCGTGGTGATCGTTGACGACGGACTGGCCACCGGGGCGACGATGCGGGCGGCTATCGAAGCGGTCCGCTCGCAACGTCCCGATCGGATTATTGCGGCCGTTCCCGTCGCCGGAGCCGAAGCGGTTGCCATGATCGGTCCCTTGGTCGACGAACTGGTTTGCCCGCTCATCCCGCCGAGCTTCCGATCGGTCGGCGAATGGTACCGAGATTTCGTACAGGTCACCGACGCCGAGGTGGTGCGGTTAATGGCGGCCGGCTAGGAGCTCCGAAGCCGGGTAGATGAATTTCTCCTATGGGGGTAGTGTTAATAGCGACCACCGAGATGAGGAACAACGATGACCGTATCTGCCGACCCGAGTTCTGATCACCAGCAATACTTCAATCCAAACAAGCTTGTTTCGACCCAGTGGGTGGCTGATCATCTCGACGACCCGGATGTGGTGGTTGTTGAGACAGACGAAGACGTTCTGCTCTATTTGACCGGTCACATACCCGGTTCGGTCAAGATCGACTGGCACGATGATTTGAATGACCCATTGGTACGCGACTACCTCGACGCCGAGCGATTTGCCGAGATGGTCGGACGCAAGGGAATCGGTCCAGAGACCACGGTGGTCTTCTACGGAGACAACTACAACTGGTGGGCGGCATACGCTCTGTGGGTCTTCAGCCTCTTCGGACATAGCGATACCCGGCTGATGAACGGCGGTCGGATGAAGTGGGTCGCAGAGGGCCGACCAATGACTACTGACGAAACCGACATCACCCCAACCTCATATCCGGTCCCGGAACGTAACGACGCTCCGATTCGTGCCTTTCGCGATGATGTCATGGAGCATCTTGAAAAATCCGGCCCGCTCGTCGACGTTCGATCTCCAGAGGAATTCTCCGGTGAAAAGCTTCACATGCCCGACTATCCCCAGGAAGGGGCGATGCGGGGAGGGCACATCCCGGGGGCTGCATCGAAACCCTGGAAGGCCGCCGCGAACGATGACGGGACCTTCAAGTCGGCCGATGATCTGAAGGCCATCTATCACGATGAACTGGGGCTCGGTCTCGATGACGACATCATCGCCTATTGCCGAATCGGTGAACGATCGTCGCACACCTGGTTTGTCCTCACTCAACTGCTTGGTCATACCAATGTGCGGAACTACGACGGCTCATGGACCGAGTGGGGGAACCTCGTCGGAGCGCCGATCGAGAAGTGACCTCGATCAAGAAGTGACCTCGATCAAGAAGTGACCTCGATCAAGAAGTGACATGGCGCCCGGCGATGGCGAACTAGGGTTGCAGTCGTGCAGAATCCAACGGAACCCACAGACCAGGTCAGCCGTCTTGAGGACATGCCGAACTGGGTGCCCCGGGCCGCGGCCGTCGCGGTCTTTACGATCCTGGCCATCGCAGCCGGACTGTGGATGCTTGTCCAAATCCGATCAATCCTCCTTGCCGTATTTGTCGCCCTGTTCTTGAGCTTTGCGCTTGAGCCGGCCGTCGTGCGACTGGTACGCCGGGGATGGAAGCGCCCTCTGGCCACCTTCGCGGTCTTCATGATTCTGGTCAGCTTCATCTTTGGTTTTGTGGCCATCATGATCCCGCCGGTTGCAACGCAGATCGGCGTCCTCTCGGAAACGCTTCCGGTCTTTGTTGAGTCGGCGATTGATTTTGCTGACGAACAGTTCAACATTCAGCTCACCGGAGACACGATTCTCGGTTGGGCAACCGGTCTGGCCGACAATGCGTCCGGCTACGTCGACGACGTGTTGTTTCGGGTTGTGGGTGCCGGTTCGTTCATCGGCAACTTCGTCGTGCAGGTCTTATCCGTGCTGCTGTTCACGTACTACTTGTTGGCTGACGGCCCGAACATTCGTCGTAAGTTGTTCGCCCGCTTCGAGGGTGATCGACAGTCCGAGGTCATGCGGATATGGGAGTTGGCGATCGACAAGACCGGCGGCTATGTATACAGCCGTCTCATGTTGGCGTTGGTGAGTTCGATCTTCACCTGGGTGGCGCTGACGATCATAGGACTGCCGAATCCGCTGTCGCTCGGTATCTGGGTCGGGGTGATCTCACAATTCATTCCTGCGGTTGGTGCCTTTATCGCCGCGTCATTGCCCGTTGCGATCGGCTTGTTGACCGACTGGCGCCAAGCCGTTGCGGTGCTGGTGGTCCTTGTCCTGTATCAGCAGTTCGAGAACTTGTTCCTCGCCCCCCGGATCACTGCTTCGACGATGTCGCTTCATCCGGCGATCGGGTTCGCCGCCGTGCTGGCGGGGATCTCGCTGATGGGCGCGCTTGGAGCGATCGTGGCCTTACCGCTTGTCGCCATTATGCAGGCTTTTGTTTCCGCCTACTTCCAGGAACATGAGGTGGTTGCGTCTCGACTCACCGACGACGGGTTGGTTCCGCGCCGCAAACCTCCTGCTCCTCCGGCCGACGACGAAGGTGAGCCGGCTCCTGCCTAGCTGGTCAGAGGGTTAGGCCGCCGTCGAGTTTGACGACGACGCCGGTCATGTATGAGGACCTAGCGATGCCGAGGCAGGCCTCCGCAACGTCCTCTGGTTGGCCGGAGCGCCGCAGGGGAGCGGTCTTCTCAACGGTGTTGCGGATCTCATCCCAGTCGGCCGTCCAGTCTGTGTCGATCAGGCCGGGAGCGACCGCGTTGACTCGAATGTCAGGCCCGAGGGCCTTGGCGAGGAAAACCGTCATCTGGTTCAACGCAGCTTTGGATGTCCCGTACGGGATGGACGAACCCATCGCACGCAGTCCGGCAACGGACGTGATGTTGATGATCGAACTGCCCGACGCCATGGCTTTGGAGGCTGCCCGCGACATGTACCAGGTACCCATTACGTTGGTTCGCCAGATTCGATCCCAGATCTCGTCGGTTGCGGCGTCCAGGTCGCGGTATGGGATGACCTCGGTGAATCCGGCGTTGTTCACGAGAACGTCGACACGCCCGAACGCGTCGGTAGCGCCAGAGACCAATCTGATGCAGTCGTCCTCGTCGGTTATGTCGGCCTGGATGTAGATCGCCGAAGGCAATGACTCGGCAACCTTCGTGCCGCGGTCACGCGACGTTATCGAGTTGATCACGACCGACGCTCCTGCCCCGGCGAAGCCGCGGGCGACCGCCTCCCCAATGCCGCTGGCGGATCCGGTCACTATGACCGTCTTACCTGAAAAGTCGTCCATGGCTGCCTCCCTCCCGGACGCTAGTTGATGGCCCGCGCGTCGGCTAGCGTCGGTTGGTCGATGGAAGGTAGAGATGTTCGAAGGTCAGACTGCGGTCATCACCGGCGGGGCGAGCGGAATTGGTCTCGGCATTGGTCGCACACTTGGGCGCCTTGGCGCGACAGTCGTGCTTGCGGATCTTGACGCCGGCGCACTCGATGGGCGAGTTTCCGACTTGGCAGCTGAAGGTATCAGCGCACACGGACGGGTTACCGACGTCACGGACGTTGAGTCTTTGGCGGCGCTCGCTGACTTTGTGGAAGGGGAACTCGGCGGGTGTGACCTGTTGTTCAACAATGCCGGAGTGGCCGTGTTTGGGCCGTTTGTAAGTGCAACGGTCGCCGATTGGGACTTCACTATGGGGGTCAACTTTCAGGGAGTGGTGAATGGTCTCAGGGCGTTCGTGCCGGCCATGACCGGTCGGGGCTCGGGTCACATCGTCAACACCGCGTCGATGAGCGGTCTGATCGGTATGGAGAACCTCAGCGTCTATTGCGCGTCAAAATTCGCCGTGGTCGGTCTCTCGGAGTCTCTCCGTCGGGAACTGGCCCCGCACGGGATCGGGGTGACCGTGCTGTGCCCGATGGTCGTAGACACGCCCATCAGTGAGAACTCGTCACGCATGCGACCGGTCGATCTCCGCAATGATGTGCCGGCGCCCGATGTCACGGACAATCTGGTCGGGGGAGTAGTCACCGTCGAAGAGGTGGCTGATCTGGTCGTTGGGGCCATCGAGAACAATGAGCCCTATGTGCTCACCCATGCCGAACAAGCTCCCATCCTGCATCGGCGGGCGGCCCGGCTAGCCGAGGCAGCTGATCGGGTATCTGGCCGGTGAGCGGCCCACTGGTCGGCTACCGGATTATGGAATTGGCCGGGATCGGGCCGACGCCCTTTTGCGGAATGATGCTGGCCGATATGGGCGCCGAGGTGATAGTCGTTGATCGGGTCGATGGGCAAACGGATATCGCCCGACTGTCCCAGCAAGTACTCAACCGGGGTAGACGGACTATCGCTGTCGACCTGAAGGACCCCGAGGGCACCGAGATCATCATGAAGCTGGTGGAGACGGCCGATGGCCTCATTGAAGGTTTCCGGCCAGGGGTAGCCGAACGGTTGGGGATCGGTCCCGATGCTTGTTGGGAGCGGAACCCGGGGTTGGTCTACGGCCGGATGACCGGCTGGGGTCAGGTGGGACCGCTGAGCGCCACCGCCGGGCACGACATCGACTACATCGCCTTGTCGGGCGTGCTCGGAGCGATCGGAAGGGTCGACGATCGGCCAGTGCCGCCTCTCAATCTCATCGGTGACTTCGGCGGTGGTGGTTTACTGCTGGCGTTCGGGGTGGTTTGTGGATTGCTCGAATCCCGGGAGTCGGGCCTCGGTCAGGTCATCGATGCCGCCATGACTGACGGGTCGGCCGTGCTGTCGACGATGATGCATGGCTTGGCCGCGGTGGGGCTCTGGGATCTGGACACGAAAGGCGTCAATATCCTAGATTCGGGTGCCCCATGGTACGACACGTATGAGACGTCTGATGGGGGTTATATGGCGGTCGGCGCGATCGAGCCAGCGTTCTATGAGGCATTAATTGAGGGACTCGGCTTGACCGGTTCCGAGCTGCCCGGTCAACACGATCGGGCGGCCTGGCCGGCGTTGGCAGGCATCTTCGCTGCCCGGTTTCGGGAGCGCTCACGTGCTGAGTGGACGACGGCGTTCGAGGGTACCGATGCTTGTGTAGCGCCGGTGCTTCGCCTCGGTGAAGCTGCCACGCATCCTCATAACGTCGAGCGAGGAACGTTCATCGAGGTGGGCGGTGTCGTACAGCCCGCTCCAGCTCCTCGATTCGGTAGAACGGTTGCAGATTCGCCTGCGCCGCCCCCCGATTTTGGTGCTGATTCCGATGAGCTGCTCAGCGAGTTGGGGCTTGACGCGCCAACGATTGCGAGCCTCCGGGCCACCGGAGTGATCGCCTGACGCAGCGTGGACGGCCTCAATCAGGGTCGACTACAATAAGCACCTAGAGCTCACCATGTTTCCGGAGGAATGATGCAGGAATACTCGAGTCCAGCCGCGGTTCAGATTGATCCAGGTGAGACAGTTCCGGACGGCCTGTGGGCAGCGGAGAAAGCCCACCCGAACCGTGCCGCTCTGGCATATCGGGATGGTTCAGGGTTTGTCGACGTCTCGACGAAGGAACTGGCGGACCGCGTTAGGCGAATCGCTGCTGGTTTCATGGCTGCCGGGATTCAAAAAGGCGATCGGGTGTGCCTGTTCGCTTCTACCCGCCGCGAATTCACCGAGGTCGACTATGCCATCTGGGCGGCCGGTGCCGCAACGGTAACGATCTACGAGACATCTTCTGCTGAGCAGGTCGAGTGGATCGTCAAGGACTCGGGAGCCACGGCCATCGTTTGTGAGAACGATCACCTCGTTGCTGTGTTCAATGAGCGAGCGGGAACTCTGGGAACCGTCGAGAACGTGTACTCGATCGACTCCGGTGGACTCGATGCCCTCGTCGAAGGAGGCGCTGCCATATCGGACGACGATGTCATGGCTCGAGGTGCCTCGGTCGATCAGTCAGATCTCGCGACCCTGGTGTACACCTCGGGAACAACGGGCCTGCCGAAGGGTTGTCACCTGACGCACCGCAACTTCGTGTTCGTCACCCGTAATGTCGCTGAAGACGCCAACGATGTTTTGTATCCAGGCGCATCAACACTGATGTTCTTGCCCTTGGCCCATATCTTCGCCCGGCTCGTGCAAGTTGGGTCGGTCAACACCGGATCAAAGATTGCCTATTCGACTGGCATTCCCAACCTCATGGAAGAGCTCCAAATGGTCAAGCCGACCTGGATCTTTTCTGTACCGCGTGTGTTCGAAAAGGTCTACAACAGCTCGGCGGCTCGGGCTGCTGACGATGGCAAGGGCAAGATCTTCGACACGGCGGCTCAAACGGCGATTGACTTCGCCCGGCAGACCGAAACGGGCTCGGTCGGCATTGTCACCAAGATCAAACACGCCATCTTCGACAAGCTCGTCTACTCCAAGATTCGTACCGCATTGGGCGGGCGTGCCACGCACGCCATTTCGGGCGGTGCGCCTCTCGGTGACCGTCTCGGACACTTCTACTCGGGCATTGGCATCAAGGTGTACGAGGGCTACGGCCTGACCGAAACGTCGGCCGGGTCCACCCTCAACCGCGACGGAGCGATGAAGATCGGAACGGTCGGCAAGCCGATTTCGGGTGTTTCGATCCGAATCGGCGAGGACGGAGAGGTGCTCATTGCCGGCGATCACGTCTTCTCTGGCTACTGGAACAATGAGGCAGCCACATCCGAGTCGATTGTCGACGGTTGGTTCCACACCGGCGATATCGGTGCGCTTGACGACGAGGGGTTCCTGCGGATCACCGGTCGCAAGAAGGAAATCATCGTGACGGCCGGCGGCAAGAACGTTGCTCCCGCCGTCCTCGAGGACCGGTTGCGGGCCCACCCGCTTGTCAGCCAGTGCGTCGTTGTTGGCGACGCACAACCGTTCATCGCGGTGATGGTCACCATCGACCCTGCTGAGTTCGTACGCTGGAAGGGACAGCACGAAAAGGAGGGTGAACTTCAAGACTTCGTCGATGACCCGCAGCTACGAGAGGCCATTCAGGAAGCGATCATCCAAGCCAACGGAGCGGTATCGAAAGCCGAAGCGATCAAGGAGTTCCGCATTCTGCCTGCCGACTTCACCATTGAGGGTGGCGAGATCACCCCAACGCTGAAAGTGAAGCGCAACGTCGTGCACGACAAATACAGCTATGTGCTGGCGGATATCTACAAGAAGAAGTAACTAGTCGACCAAACGTCGGTAGTTGAAAGTGGGGGCCTCTAGGCCCCCACTTATTGATGCGTCTAGCCCACCCAGGCTTTGTCGGTGTCGCGGAGGCGCTCAGACAACGTCGCCAGCAGTTTGCGCGAGACACTTGGCAGTTCGTCGAGTAGCAACCGGAAGTCGCGCCGACTGAAGACGAGCAAGTCCGAATCGGCGCTGGTAATCAAGGTCGCCGATCGCGGGCTCTCGTCAAGTAGAGCCATTTCGCCGGCAATCCCTCCCGCGCCGATGGTTGCCAGCTTTCGGTTGTTGCGTCGGATGGTGATCTCGCCTGAGACCACAATGAAACACTCTGACCCTGGTTTGCCCTCGTTCGCCAGAACCTGTTTCGCCTTCACCTGGATTTCTTCGCAATGGCGGGCGACTTCAGCGAGTTCCTTTTGCGACAGTTTGCTGAAGAGCGGGATGGACTGGATATGGGCGATCTTGTCGCTTTTGCGTTTGAAATGGGCCATTGATTTTCCTGCTCCTCGGTCTTGAATGTCGCCCAGCCTATTTACTTCCCTGGCAATCCGTCGGATATCTTCGGAACCGTTTTGGGCGGTGTAGGTTCTATGGGCATGGACATCAACGAATCTGTCGTCTCGCCTGCCAACACCATGACCAAGGAAGAACGCGATTGGTCGATGTGGTCCCACTTCTCGACCCTTTCCGTACTGGCAGGAATCCCTGGCTTTATCGGACCCGCAGTGATCTGGTTCATGAAGAAGGATGAGTCGGCCGTGATCGCCGAGCAGGCCAAAGAGTCGCTCAACTTTCAGATCAGCATGTTCATCTACATGGTGATCTCGGCGATTCTCATGTTCGTCATCATTGGCTTCTTCTTGTTCCCGCTCGTCATCATTGCCGACATCGTCCTGGCAATCATCGCGGGGGTGCGGGCCGGCGAAGGCGTGGCGTACCGCTACCCGATGACGATCCGCTTCCTCTAGGAACGTCTCTCGTCGATAGCCGTCCGTTTGTGAACGGCGGTTAACTGGTCGTGGCTAAGCTGGGGGAGTCGTCGAAATCGGAGCCACAGTCGTATGTCCGACATCACTTTTGATAATCGGGTCGCCATAGTCACTGGAGCCGGTGGCGGTCTCGGTCGAACCTATGCCCTGGAGTTCGCCCGTCGCGGCGCCCGGGTGGTTGTCAATGATCTGGGCGGTTCCGTCGATGGTTCTGGAGGTTCGGCGATGGCAGCGGACGCCGTCGTTGCGGAGATCGAAGCCGCCGGTGGCGAGGGCGTCGCCAATTACGATTCGGTCTCATCGCCCGAGGGTGGAGCCAACATCGTCCAAACCGCCGTCGACGTTTTCGGGCAGGTGGACATCCTGGTGAATAATGCCGGGATCTTGCGCGACACGTCGTTCGCCAAGATGACCACAGAACAGATTGATGCCGTGCTCGATGTTCATCTCAAGGGCGCCTTTTACGTCGCCCAACCGGCCTTCGCGCTCATGAAGGAGCGCGGCTACGGACGGATAGTCAACACGTCATCGCCGTCCGGACTGTTCGGCAACTTTGGGCAGGTGAACTACGGGGCCGCCAAGGCCGGACTCATGGGGATGGCTTCGGTCATGGCCATCGAAGGCGTCAAATACAACATCAAAGTCAATACGATTGCGCCGGTCGCCAAGACCCGCATGACTGAAGACCTATTGGGGCCGCTGGCCGATCTGGTCCATCCTGAGCAGGTCACTCCTTTGGTCGTATACCTTGCCTCGGAGACCTGCACGCTCACGCATCAGGTGTTCTCGGTCGGCGGTGGCCGCTACGCCCGCATCTTCCTCGGGGTCAACGATGGCTGGTTCGCAGGCAAGGACGCAGTTCCGAGCGTCGAAGACATCCACGCCAATCTGGATACGATTCAAGATATCGATGACTACATCGTGCCTTTGAGTAACAACGAAGAGATGGCCTTGTTGTTCAAGGCTCTCAAGGGATAAAGATGTCGACCGGAACAGCTGCTGCCCAATCTCTCGTCGACGAACGCATCGATCAACTGCTCGCCGGGACTCCCGAACGCGAAGGCCCAGAATTCTGGGGTGCGATGTATGACTTGGGACTCGCCTGGGTCCACTTCTCGGAGGGGTTTGGCGGCCTCGGACTGAGCCCCAAATACCAGAAGGACATTATCGCCAGGCTCCGCGGCGACGGCGCCTCGTTTTCGAACTACCAGATCAACCTGCTTGGGATTGGCATGGGTGGGCCGGTTCTCTCAGCGCATGGTTCGGATGAGCAGAAGGAACGATGGCTCCGACCCATGTACACGGCAGAGGAGATCTGGTGTCAGATGTTCTCGGAGCCTGGATCCGGATCGGATGTTGCTTCATTGTCGATGCGGGCAGTGCGCGATGGCGACGAATGGGTCGTCAACGGTCAAAAGGTTTGGACGACGCTCGCCCATGTCTCCAAGTGGGGGATGCTCGTCACACGAACCGATCCCGACGTCCCTAAACACCAAGGGCTGACCTACTTCATTGCGGAGATGGACTCGCCGGGAGTAGAGGTACGCCCGCTCTATCAAATCACCGGCGAAGCCGAGTTCAATGAGGTCTACTTCACGGACGCACGGATTCCCGACAGCAACCGGGTGGGCGAGGTCGGCGACGGTTGGCGGCTTACGCTCACCACGCTCATGAACGAACGGGTCGCCATTGGTTCGAACGTGACCCCGCGCGGATCGGGAGCGATCGGCGACGCCGTCCGGGTGTTCAATGAATTGGGCGTCACCGACCGGGTCAAACGGGATAAATTGATCAGTCTGTGGGTGGAAGCCGAGGCGATGCGGTTGACGAACATGCGGGCTTCCGATCACCGCAAGAAAGGTGTTCCTGGCCCCGAAGGATCAACCGGGAAACTGCACTGGGCAGATTTGAACAAACGGATCACCGAGTTCACGCTTGAGCTGCTGGGACCCGATGGCCTGGTACTGCCAGGCGGGTATACGCACAACCGGCCGTCTCTAGCCGGGGCGAGCGGCCAGACCGTGCAGCGGGCCTTCTTGCGGGCCAGGGCGAACAGCATTGAAGGCGGAACTTCAGAAGTTATGAAGAACATTCTCGGGGAGCGGGTACTCGGGCTGCCGGGTGAACCGCGCGTCGACAAGGACCCACCGTGGAAAGATGTTCCGCGTTCCTAAGGAACCAAATCGGAGCGTCCGGCGTCACACAACCATGACTCGTTCTTATGGTGCACTCGTGTTGATAGTTCTGGTCGCCCTGACGGCTTGTGGAGGTGGCGAGGTTGGGCAACCAGATCCCTCGCCGGTTGGAGACGACACGCTCACGACGCAACCCTCGGACCCGGACGGAGATATCTGGGGTTTCGAAGTCCCAACCAACCCTGATGCGGTCCTCCTCGAGTGGCTGTCCGTTGGAGGTTTTGTCCCGGTCGAGTACAACGTCGGGCGCGCACCCCGCTACGTCCTGACCGCCGGAGGTGAGCTGTATTCGGAGGGGTCGATGACCCTTGAGTATCCCGGCCGGCAACTCGTCCGCTTCCAGAAGGTTCAGCTGAATCAGACGCAGATGTCTGCAGTGCTCGAAGCCATCAGCAACACCGAACTGGTGCGGGTGACCGAAGGATCGAACGAGTCCGCCAACCAGACCGTGGCCGATGCTGACACCAGCGTGTTTGTGCTCCATCATGCTGATGGAACCACGAGCCAATATTCGATTTACGCTTTTGGCATCGATTCAGGCGACGACGATGTTGCGAATTTCCAGGCACTAGCTGACGCGATCGAAGCCGGTCGGGGAGGCGAGTCATCGGAGGCCGCAATCGAGCGACTTCAGGTGGTCTTCTCGCCGAGTGGCCCTGCCGAGGAACTCAACACGGTCGTGGACTGGCCCTTCAGCGACATCGCAGAAGCCCCGGACGTATTCAACGATGTGCGTTGCTTCGAGATCGGCGGCGACGACCTGGCCGAGGCAGTGGACCTGTTTGATGGGGCGAACTCCGCCACGTTTTACAAATCTGCTGGCGATACGTGGCGGGCGCTCGTCCGTCCTTTGCTCGCCAACGAAGAGGCTTGCGTAGTTCGCTAGCGATACGCCACTAAATTGCCCCGGGGATGACCGCCAGGAGGGTGCCTGACGTCAGGTTGATGGTGGCCACGGGCGAGCTGAACTGGTTCGAGAGTCCACGGGCCTGCCACGTCTCCAACGCTTCGGATTCCAACGGCCAACGCAAACCTTGGGTCACGACACCTGTGGCTGGGCCGCCGACGGCTAGAAGGCTCACCGTTGCTCCGACGGATCCATGTAGCTGAGTCCACCGATTGACGACGTACACATGGGCGTAGCCGGCCAGCCATTCGACGCGTCGGTTTCTCAGTGCTGGTGCGGTGAGCACGGCGGCATTTCCCATGAAGTGATCGAGTCGACCACCATGCCCGCCCAGGACGATGATGCGATCGGCGTCCAGTCGGACTGCGGCATCGAGAGCCAACTCCAGGTCGGTGAAGTCCTTATCAGTCGGATATTGCTCGATGGGGATGCCCTCCGCCTCTGCCAGTGCCCTGGCCGATACTGAGTCGAGGTCGCCGACAATGAGGTCGACGATGAGATCGAGACGACGAGCTTGATCGAGGCCCGAGTCGGCAGCAATCACGTACGCGTCCTCTGGTATGTCCTCGATATGGTCGAGGTGGACGGCATCGCCGCCGGCCAGAACGACGGCAGTGGTTGGATCATCAAGCATTGTCTGGTCTCAGGTATCGATCTAACCACGCATGCACTTCTGAGTACCAGTAGATCGAGTTGTTTGGCTTGAGGATCCAGTGGTTCTCGTCCGGGAAGTAGATCAGGCGGGCGTCGACACCTTTGGCTGTTAATATGCCGTACAGCTCAAGTCCCTGGCCGATGGGGACCCGGTAGTCCTGCTCCCCGTGGATCACGAGGGTTGGAGTCTCGTAGCCGGCATAGTGCGCCGACGGGCTCCAGCGGGCGTTGCGGATCGGGTCTTCCCACGGTTCGGCACCAGCTGCCCTTCCCAAGCCGGTGCTCCAGTCGGTTGCGTACATCGCCGCCAGGTTGGTGACGGCGGCATGAGCGATGGCGCAGGTGAATCGATTGGTCTGGGTGGCCAGCCAGGTGGTGAGATAGCCGCCGTAGGAACCGCCGGTGATAGCCATCCGGTCGGGGTCGATGAACCCCCGGTCGAGGAGGGCGTCGGTGGCAGCCAGAATATCCGTGGCCGGGCGATCCCCCCAGGCGCCACTGATTGAGCCGGTGAAGGCGTGACCAAAAGACGACGAACCGTGAAAGTTCACCATCGCTACGACATAACCCGGAGCTGCGAACGCATGAGCGTTCCACCGCGGAGACCACACGTCGCCGAAGGTTCCGTGGGGGCCGCCGTGAATCATATGGACGAGCGGGTAGGTCAGGTCTTCATCGAAGTTAGGGGGGTAGATGATGAACATCTGGACTTCGTCGTCGTCCGCTCCCATCACCGTCGAATTCTCAACCTGGCCCAGATTCAAGCGATCGAGCAAAGTGCCATTGAAGTCAGTGACGTGCTCAAAGTTGCCTCCGCTCCAGCCGGTTCTGACAATCTCCGGGGGCCGGGATAGCGACTGTTGGAGCAGGTAGACATAGTCGCTCGTGCCCGAAGGACTCGAGACAGACCCATCGCTCTCGACCAACTGAGGCTCGGATCCGTCCAATGGAACAACGTAGGCACGGGTCCTCGCCGACGCCTCGGCGATCGCCAGCACTGACTCTCCGTCGGGTGTCGGGATCCACGACGACGGTGAGAGGTCCCAATCGCCGGCCAAGGGCGTCTGGTCCCCGGCGTCGAGCACGGTTAGATGGACCGGCGTTCCGTAGTAGTCCATTTCGGTTGATGCGCCGAATACGATCCGACCGTCCGCCAGAAACACCGGCTGGATGTCGTCCCCGGGGTTGTCGGGAGTGAGTCGTACGGGTTCGGTGCCGGCATCCGTAGGCATTGACCAGAGTTCATAACGCGGTCGAATCATTGAGCCGTAGTCGATCGACGCCGCGCTTAGGACGATTCGTTCGCCGTCAGGCGACACATCAAAGTCGGCCGTCACCGGGACCGCCGAGGCAAGACTTACGAAGGCTTTGAGGTCCGGGGTCAGGTCGATTGTCGAGCCGTCCAGATCGACCCGGAACAGGTGGGTTACGTAGCCATCCGTAAGCCAGGTATCCCAGAAGCGGTAAAAGGGATACTCGGTAGCTCTGGCGGTCACTTTCGTTTCGGATCGTTCCTCGATAACCGCCTCGGTGCGGTCCGGATCCTCCCCGAACACGGCAGCGGCGACGATCATTCCGGATCCGTCCGGCAGCCATTTCATGCCTTGGGCTCCGAGCGGAAAGGCGGTGAGCGATTCGGACTCGCCGCCGTCCATCGACATGACGTGGACCTGGCTGACGTCGTTGACCTTCCTCAGAAAGGCGACAGTGTCTCCGGAGTGACTTATCACGGCGTTCGTGGCGGATACTCCGCTTGTGAGGGGGCGAGCCTCCGGGATTGAGTAGAGCCGGGTAAGGCTCTCGTCAGTGGCGATGTCAAAGGTCGTGACCGGAAAGATGCCGCGTCCATTGTCGGCGGTCGAGGGAGAACCGACCCGTGCGATGGCCCACAGGTCCTCTGGTGTGATCGGGTTGCTCATGGTTCGAAACTAACAGGCCCCCAGGAAGCGAACCCAGCCGCCGCGACAGCGATCGCCGGGCGACCAGCTCCGATCGGCTGCACGAGAATTTCAAATCCGCGCGTGGTGGCGGCCGAATACACGAAAGCGGTACTGTCGGGCGACCAGATTGTTTGGCTCCGGATGTACTGGTCCCAAAAGGGCAGGTAGGTGCTCGTGAACTGGGGGGTCGGGACGAAACGGTCGAAGGCGAGCGTGTCATCGCCCGTCCAAACCAGCCAGCGGGCTAGCTCCTCTTGGGGAAAGAACTGCAGTAGGGCGAGTGCCGACCCATCTGGACTCCATTGGTAGGCACCGATGTTCTGGCTGACTTCGGTAACCGTATCCCCGTCGATCACCCGGAGGGAGCCAACCGGCAGGCCATCGAGTACCGCCACCCGACCAGAGGCCGACGCGAAACTGGCGTATCCATTGACCTGGGTGATCTCAGTCGGATCGCCAGTCGGGTCTCCGACGAAGAGCGTTTGGGTCGTTTGGAGGGCGCTCGCCCCGACGGACGCCGACAGGGCTGCCCCATTGGCCAACCAGGTAATCCCATCCGGCGACCACTGCGGTGAACCAAAATTCGGACTCACGGCAACATCGATCTGATCTGAATCGAACGGGTGGATACGCAACGTATCGCCCGAGACATGAGCTGCAATGGCCGTCCCGTCCGGCGCCCAATCGAAAAAATAGGTCGTGCCACCATCGTTGAGAATGGTCGCACCGAGTCGGTCGACGATGGCGATCTCAATCTCTCCACCGGGCCCGTTCCCGAGGAGGGCCAGGTATGCGCCGTCCGGGCTCCAGTAGTAGTAGAACGGAATCATCGGGGGTGGCAGGTCCAGCATCGTCCCATCGGCGCGCCGGATTCGCATGAATTGACTAACTCCGTCACTGGCCGTCCATACGAGGGAACCCTCACCTGAAAAGGTGGGCTGCGCTCCCGGAATCGCCCCGGCGAGTTCCAACAATGGCACCCCGGCCGGCGAGTAGACCGTTGGCGATGTGTCATAGGTCACGATATAGCCCGGCAATGATTCAAGAAACGCCCGATCGGCGTCGGCGATGGCAGCCGCTGAACCGGTGGTCGTGGAGGTCAGCGGAGTCGCAGTGGTGTCGGGACCAGACACCGCGCTACACGCTGCCAATGCAGCTGTAGCTACGAGAAAAGAGACCGACCGCACGGTGACACTGTACTGAGCATTCAAACCGACCGGTCTATGCTTTTGCCCATGGATACGATCGGGGTCCTCACTTCCGGTGGGGACGCACCAGGAATGAATGCCGCCATTCGAGCGGTCGTGAAAGTGGCGTCGGCTCGCAACGTGCGAGTCCTCGGGGTTGAACGCGGCTACGACGGTCTTATAGAGGGTCGTTTTCGCCAGCTCACCCGGGCCGTGAGTTGGGGATTGGCACCGATCGGAGCCCTCCAGTCAGAGGGCAACAAGGGTGGCACGATGCTCGGGTCAGCCAGGAGCACCCGGTTCATGTCGCCTGAGGGACGGGAACAAGCCTCGCACCGTCTCCAGAGTCTTGGGGTCCGGGGTCTCGTGGTCATCGGTGGCAACGGATCGGTAGCCGGAGCCCATCAACTCGCGATTGAGTCGCCGATCCCGGTGGTAGCGATCCCTGCATCGATCGACAACGATATCGGCTGCACTTCGGACGCCATTGGCGTGGACACAGCCCTCAACACCATCGTCGAGGCCTGCGATCGAATATCGGACACAGCCCAGTCGCTCAAGAGGGCGTTCATCGTCGAAGTGATGGGTCGTCAGTCCGGGTACCTTGCCATGTCGGCGGCGGTCGCCTCGGCTGCCGACGCAGTTCTTCTGCCGGAGCATCAGACTCCCGAAGAAGAGATCATCGAGTCAATCGCAGCTCTCATTCACCGCAACCTTGCGACCGAACGAGCCAAACGACTCGTGCTGATTATCAAGGCTGAGGGAGTGAGTATCCCGACCGACCGTCTCGTATCGGAGGTCGACCTGCGACTGCGTGACGCCAACATTGACATCCGCGGTGCTGTTCTGGGTCATATTGTGCGAGGAGGGGCCCCATCGTTCCATGATCGGATGCTGGCGGGTCGGCTCGGGTTGGTAGCGGTCGAGGCGCTCATGAATGGCGTTACCGGTCACATGACCGCCTGGCGGACCACAGTTGGAGGTGGGCGGCCAACGTCGGATCCGATGGTCGAACTGTTCGATATTCCGACCGTGCTGACCGAAACCACTGCGCTGCTCGATGGCTCGTCCGAGATAACCAAACGGCGCATGCGCCGCATGGAGGATATCCAGGGAGTCCTGTCGCTCTGAGTCTGTGTCGTCAGCGACCGGCTTGAGAGTTCAACTCTCGCATGGACTCTTTGACGTGGTCCGGGACCTCGTCATCGGCCATCCTCCAACTCCAGTTCCCTGCCGGTTCTCCCGGTACATTCATCCGGGCGGTCGTGTCCAACCGCAGCAAATCTTGGAGTGGGGCAATGGCGAGCGCCGCTCGGGAATACCAGCCAGCCCGGATAAGATCCCAGGCGATGTCGGACCCGTCGATGGTCAAGTACAACCGGGCCTGATGTCGAGTGTCCTCGTCGGATGCCATCCACCACCCGACAGTCGTATCGTTGTCGTGGGTGCCGGTGTAGACCACACAGTTCTCCGGGAAGTGGTGAGGTAGGAACGGGTTATCCACATCGCCGTCAAAGGCGAATTGGAGGATCTTCATCCCCGGCAGCTGGAAGTGGTCGCGCAAGTCGAAAACCGCCTGGGAGATCTCACCGAGATCCTCAGCAATGATCGGCATTTCGGGTAGATGTTCTGCGACCGTGTTGAAGAACGCTTCGCCGGGGCCATCGACCCAGCGTCCGGTTTCAGCCGTCGGACTGCCAGCCGGGATCTCCCAGTAGTCGGCAAACGCGCGAAAGTGATCGATGCGGACGAGATCGACGAAGCGGAGCGTGGCCGTGAGACGTTGCATCCACCAACTGAAATTCTGCTCGTGGTGCACGTCCCACCGGTATTGGGGGTTGCCCCACAGTTGACCGGTCACTGAAAAGTAGTCCGGGGGGACTCCCGCTATCAACGTTGCTTGGCCGGTCGCATCGAGTTCGAAGAGTTCGCGGTTCGCCCACACGTCGGCTGAATCGGCCGAGACGAAGATCGGTAAATCGCCGATGATACCGATTCCCCGCGAAGTGGCGTAGGCGTGCAATTCGGTCCATTGTTTGAAGAACAGAAACTGCCAGAACGCGACTCGCCTGAGGTCGATGGCTGAATTCTGCCGCACCTCGGCGATGGCCGTTGGGTGGCGATCTCGGACAGGTGCCGCCCAATCGGTGAAGGCCCCGCCGCCCTGGCTGGCTTTGATCACCATGAACATCGAGAAGTCGTCGAGCCAGGAACTCTCCGCGGAAAGAAAAGACTCGAACTCCGCCGCCAACTCCGGGTCGGGGTTATCGACGAACGTCTCGAAGGCACCGGCTAGCAGTTCCATCTTCCAGTCGATGGTCGGGCCGTAATCCACGGATCCGGCTGGGAAGTCTGGAGCTTCCAAGGGGGCGGTCAGCAGCCCGGCTTGGATCAGGAGATCAGGGCTAATCAGGAGAGGGTTCCCAGCGAACGACGAAAAACATTGATAAGGCGAATCGCCATAGCCCGTCGGGCCGAGTGGAAGCACCTGCCAATAGGTGCAGCCCATCGCGACGAGGGTGTCAACCCACCGGTAGGCAGCTGGACCGAGATCGCCTACTCCGTAGGGACCCGGGAGAGACGTCGGATGGAGGAGGACTCCGCTTGACCGTTCGTGCAGCATCGGGGTGCAACGTTAGCCGCCTAAGATCCCCGGGTGGCCACGCTCGGATCGGTTTTGCTCTTCTTCGTTGGATTGGTCGTTGTGGCTGCCACGTTGATATCAGCGATTCGAACGGTGGTACTGCCTCGGGCGGCGCAATCGTGGTTGACTGGCATGATCTTCGGAGCGTCCGGCAAGCTCTTCCGGCTTCTGGCCAATGAGCGAAGGTCGTTCGAAGCTCGTGATGGTGTGATGGCTCTGTTCGCCCCGATCACGTTGGTGCTCATGCCGCTGGTGTGGGTCGTTGTCGTGGGAGCCGGATACACGGCGATGTTCATGGCTATTGGTGATTACTCATGGATCGGGGCGTTCGAAGTCTCAGGCTCAAGCCTTCTGACGCTCGGATTCACCCCGGTTGCTTCAACGGTTGAACACGTTTTGGCGTTCTCGGAGGCCACCCTCGGCCTGGGACTTGTCGCCCTGCTCATCACGTTCTTGCCGTCTCTCTATTCGTCCTTCGCCAGGCGCGAGTCGATGGTGACCCTGCTGGAAGTCCGGGCGGGAACCCCACCGAGTGCAACAGAGTTCTTGCTGAGATTCCATCGTATCGGTTGGATTCAACATCTGGATCAGGAGTGGGCCGCCTGGGAGCAGTGGTTTGCTGAGGTGCAGGAGTCGCACACGACATTCCCGGCCTTGAACTTCCTGCGTTCTCCGCAAGTGGGTTTGTCGTGGATAACTGCCGCAGGCACCGCGCTCGATGCAGCTGCGCTTGCACAGACTGCGCTGGTTAGCGAACCGAGCCCGGGTGGACGGATCGTGATCCGGGCCGGCTTTATAACGCTCAGGCGTATCGCCGATGTGTTTGGGATTGCATATGATCCCGACCCTCAGTACGGCGATCCGATCGCCTTGACCCGTGCCGAGTTCGAAGCCGCCCTGGATCAACTTGCCGAGGACGGACTTCCGGTTGTCGACGATCGCGATCAGGCGTGGATGGATTTCTCCGGCTGGCGGGTCAACTACGAGGCGGTGATGCTGGAGATTGCTGAGATGGTCATGGCGCCATATGCTCCCTGGGTCTCGGACCGGTCGAGTATTCAGCTCGCCCCTCCTAAGCGGATTCGGTGGGGCGCTCGTCTATCTCGATAGTGAGGAGCACAAAGGCAGTTCGCAGAGCGTTTTCAACTTCGGCGGGGGTCTGGCCCGTCGCGAACAAGAAGCCGAGGTAGCGGTTGCCTTCCGGCCACGCTTCGACCTGATCGCCGACCGGGACGCTGACCGTCAGTTTTGTGATGCCGTCAACAGCGAGAGCGTCGCGACCGCCCGACACTCCCCGGAAAGTTCCGCTGGTCGGCGTTGGGAGCATCATGACGCCAGACGCAGGGTGATACGGCCGGATCTCCGGGATCCGCATGCCGAGAGCGGCGCGCAGCAGCATGGTCTCCAGACTTGTCCCGAGGAGTCCGAACTGCAGCGCTTCGCCGCACATGCCCCCGATCGGCCGTGCCGCCAACTCGATGAGTCGGACGAACGAGCCATCGATCCGTAGCTCTGCGTGCACCGGTCCTTCTGTCAGCCCGATCGCATCGATGGCCAATTGCGTTACCCGGGCAACCTCGGCGAGTACCTCGGGATGGTGACGCGAAGGCGTCACGTAGATCGACTCTTCGAAATAGGGACCGTCGAGTGGATCAGGTTTGTCCAGCACCGCCAGGATCTTCAGCGCCCCGCCGACCAGAACTCCTTCGACCGCAACTTCGTCTCCCGGGACGAACCGCTCGAAGAGGAGTGGTTCGTTGGGATTTCTGTCGGTGCACGCCAGAATCCGTCGAATGCGCGCGACGGCCGCCGGTGCCTCTTGGGGCGTGTCAACCCGGATGACGCCCTGGGACGCCGCCAGGCTGAGCGGTTTGATAACGAGTGGCATTTTGAGTCCTGCCGCGACCTCGGCGGCGTCGGCCGATCGTTCGACCACGACGAAAGGCGGCTGGGGAACTTTGTCCCGAAGGGCTCGTCTCAGCATGGCCTTTTCCCGGGTGGTGGCTACTGCAGCGGGATGATTATGGGCTAAACCGAGATCGTGCGCAGCGTAGGCAGCAATCAGAACTCCCTGGTCGTCAACGGGAATGATGGCGGCGAATGGCGTTGCCGAATGGCGTTCGACGATCTCAGCAGCCGCCTGCATGGGGCTAGTCAGATCGACCAGCAAGAAGTCCGCTTCGCTCAGGAGTAGTTGTCGCTTTTCCGATACCACCGTGAGCTGAACACCGAGATCTCGCGCTGCCTCGACGAACGCTTTCGCACGGTAGGTCTCCGAAGGAAGGATGATGGCGACTCGCTCCATGTGGCCATCATGGTACGTGGGATGACGACGGCGAAATCTCAACTAACATGCGATGACACGGACAGTGGAGATTCACGTGAGCACCCAACCGCTTTCAATCAGTGACGACGCGGTAGCCAAAATCATTGAAATACGCGACGGCGAAGAGTCCGAGCACGAACTCGCCCTCTTTATCGAGATCACCGGGATCAAAGGCCCACAATTCGTGTATGAACTCAGCTTCATGCCGGTCTCTGACCAGAAGGACACGGACGAGCGGTATAGCTACGGCGAGCTCTCGGTGCTGATCCCGAAAAAGGACACGGAAAACCTCGATGGTGCCACACTCTCGCTTGGATCCGATCCGGCGAATCCTGCACTGGCCATCGACAACCCGAACCAACCGGCAACCCCGCTGATGAACACCGATAGCATTCCCGGAGATCTAGTTGGCCCCCTCGCCGACAAGGTGCAGCAAGTAATAGAGCGTCAGGTGAATCCGGCCATCGCCGGACACGGCGGAGCGGCCAAGCTCGTTTCGGTCGATGACCGAACGGCGTACCTGCAGCTCATGGGTGGTTGTCAGGGCTGTGGGATGGCGTCCGTGACCTTGAAACAGGGGATCGAGCGGATTCTCAAGGATGCTATTCCCGAG
>JAGXFS010000082.1 GCA_024637275.1 Acidimicrobiia bacterium | reverse complement strand
GCCAGCGACGAATACGCGGTTTGACCGAGAATCTCCGGGGCAGTCGGATGTACCGGGATCACCGTGTATCCAGCGCGAAGTAAGACCTCAGGAATATGGTTCGCGGCTTTGTCGGGGTTGGTTGACGCGCCGACAACGGCGATGGTCGTAGCGCTTTCAAGCAATACTCTCAGGTCTGTATCGTTCATCGTGCTCCTGTACTTTTGGTAGCCGAACCATAGGCCTTCTTGTCGTCCTCCTGTGCTGGGCAAGTAGTCAGCACCCATTACTTGAACTGTCAAGTGTTCCTGGTATTCTGAGGTTTATGAGCGAAACCCGATGGCTGAACGCAGAAGAACTCGATGCCTGGCGAAACATTGCTGGCCTGGCGTTGTTCTTGCCAACCCGATTGGAGGACGCACTCCAGTGCAACGGCCTGAACTTCTTCGAGTACTCAACGCTGGCCGCACTTTCGGACGCGCCAGATCAGACGATCCAGATGAGTTCCCTCGCCGACCTCGCCAATGGTTCCCTTTCAAGACTCTCACACGCAGCCAAGCGTCTCGAGAATCGGGGATGGATAAAGCGCCACACCTCCTCCACCGACCGTCGGGTAACACTCGCCACCCTCACCAAAGAAGGCTATGCGAAGCTCGTCGAGGTTGCCCCGGCACATGTGGAATCAGTACGACAAGCCGTCTTCGACGCCCTGACGAAAGAACAACTGCTCGAACTCGGAGCCATCTGCGGCACCGTGGTTCAAAACATAAACCCGGGCTGGCCACCCTGGGAGCAAGACGAGTCGTAGCCGTACCGATCGGGCCACGCCGCGCACTCAACGTAGAGGTACGACCCGTGTCCAGAGTCCGGGTTCGTACCTGATGTCTCTCGAAGGAAGCAGAACAAACCTGCAGATTGGGCGCGTCCGAGCCGCATCGCCGCTTCGCTGACCGGTAGGTTTACCACCAGTGAGGGGTAATGAGGGAAGGGGGATCTTCTGATGGTGCGGAAACGGGTGACCCGGCTCTATCGTCACCCGCTCATTCAGCGGATCTCCTGGCATCTGAAGCGGATCGGGAAGAACCTGGATCCGCACTTCTTCATCGCGCTCCTCAGCGGCTTGGTCGTCATCGTTGCCGTTGCCGCTCTGGCCGTAATGCTCATCGAGAAGGAACGCAGCTTCTCCGGTTTTGGTGAGACGTTCTATTGGGCAATTACGACCGTGATGGGCCAGGGTGACGCTTCGCACGTAACCACCTGGGGCGGCTGGGTAGTCAGTTGGCTGCTCGTGCTGTTCGGGGTGGGAATTGTCGCAACGATCACCGGAGCGTTACTGGGTTTTGTAATAGATTTCCTTTTGAAGGAGGGGCAGGGAATGGGTGCATCGGGATATACAGACCACATCGTCATCTGTGGATGGAACGCCACTGCTCGGTCATTGGTCGAGGAGCTCCGGTCAGATGACTACAACCACAAGGTCGTGGTGCTGCACGATGTCGATCGCAATCCGGCTGACGGCGACATCTACTTTGTGAGAGGCGATGCGACGAAAGTTGCCGATCTCGAACGCGCCGGCATCGAACATGCTGCTGCGGCGATTATCTGCCCGGCGGATGCCTCTGATGAGGCGGACATGCGATCCATTCTGGTGGTTCTGGCCATCGAGTCGGTCGCACCGCAGGTGCGGACCGTCGCCGAGGTCAACAACCCCAACCATGCCGATCACTTCAAACGAGCCGATGTCGACGAGCTGCTCATCACAGCCAAGCTCACTGCCCACCTGCTAGCCCGGACCTCGCTCTACCCGGGCCTCACCGACCTGGTCACCGACCTGGTGTCGGGAGGGGATGGTTCCGAGCTATACCGCGTAGCGCTTCCCGATCCATACATTGGGCTGACGATCGACGAGCTCTCGGCTCGGATGCGGTCTGAGCATTCGGCCACCTTGCTGGCCGTAAGCCGGAACGGAACGACGCACCTAAATCCGCCAACCGGGTTTGTTCTTCAGTCGGGTGATAACGCTGTGGTGGTAGCCGAGTCGCTTGGGACGCTCGCACCGTTGGTCCACCTTCCCGCCTTCGAAACGCCCGGCTAATACAGGCCGAGCAAACGCCCTGAAAAGGCTATGACGGCGACGATCATCACGGGACGGATGATCTTCTCGCCACCGCGGACGGTGGCGTTGGCGCCGAGCACCCCACCAACCGTCAGGCCGGCAGCCAGGATCAGGGCCGGATACCAGGCGACGTTTCCGTTGAGGATGAAGGTCGGCAGCGCTACGAGCGTTACGGCCAGATTGACTATGACCTTGACCGAGTTCGCAACCACCAATCCAAGTCCGGTGTGTGAAAGCGCAACGATCAGTATGAGACCGATCCCCGCCTGGAACGCTCCGCCGTACATCCCGATGAGAAAGAAGACGAGCATAGTAACCCAGGCCGGCCATGAGGTGCCCTCCGGTTTGGGCTTGGGTTTGCGCAATGACAGGATGAGCACCGGGACCATCAAAAACCCGAACACCCGCTCAAAGGTCGCATCGGCGAGAAGTCCGACAAGAGATGATCCGGCGAATGAGCCGATCATCATCGGGATGAGAATCGGAATCGCCTGTTTGAGACTGCCGACGCCAAGCCGACGAAACTCAGCCGCGGCTGCGGCGTTCGAGGTGAGGATCCCGACCCGGTTGGAACCGTTGGCGAGGTTGCCGGGGACTCCGGCAAGAACCAGAAGCGGTACCGTCAATAGCGACCCACCGCCGGCGATCGAGTTGATCGTCCCGGCCAGTAGACCGCCTCCCGCCAGCAGCAGTATCTCCCACCATTCCATGTCAGGTTGGGCCCACACGAAGTACGAAAATCGCTCTCATCGGTACGCAGCATAGGACGCCGTCCGCCCCGACAAGAGTTCAGGGCTGGATTACCCGCAATCGATTGCAGAAAGACCGGGTCGTCTGATCCACCGCAGCACGGAAGCGACCATCGTCAGGAGCTGATCTCGACAGAAACAAATGTCGAGAACTTGTCCGAGAACGTCTCGGTACCCACTCTCGATGACACGAAAGGAGCGCTGTTGGCGGTAGACACAGACACCATCACGAGCCAGCGTCCAAATCCAGGCATACACCGTCGTAGATCGGGTCGTAGTAGAAGCCGTCAGCCTGGTAGTCCGGATTCCAACGCCGCTCGCCCTCAATAACCTGGTACACATAGGGAGACCGGTGGAGGCGTTCTCGGTGGAATCGACCCTCTGGCCCTGAGGCGATTTCGGTCCCCTTGCCGTACAGCATCAACCCACCATCGGCCCTGACCTCGTGCTGTGGGGCGACGTCGCGATGCTCATGACTGACGTTCATCAACTTGTGGCCGAGTTCATGCGCGATCGTCTTCCACGAGTTCTCATCCTTGGTGAGGTCGGTGATCGAGATCACGCCTCTGAGATGTCTTGGCATGGTGGCACCGTACATGTACCCCGGGAACGAAAGCCCTCCGGTGGATATGGTCTTCGCTTGCCATGTCCGGAAATCGAGCTGTTCGAAAAACGTCATATAGACGTCTTGCAGCGCAACTAGATGCACAGTTCGGTGTGCGTCCTGAGTGTGATCGACGATCGCCTCGAAGGCTGCCGCCGCATCCGCTGACAATCGCGATGGGCTGCGCTCAGCAGCGCGGTACATGTTGACGAAACGGGGGCCGGGAGACCCTTCGGGCTGGGTGGACTCGATCTCGAAGAGAGTGGGATCCAACGATCCCGACCTCACTGCCGTCAGCCGCAGTTGCACTCCGGCCTCCCCGAATATGCGTTGGGCGTGTTTCAGACCTTCGACAAGCAAATCGATAGTCACCTTGGCGGCATGACCGGGGTCCAGATTGGACGGAAAGTGGATCGCTACATCGGCGGTCGGAATTTCGTCTTGGAGGCCCACGTTGATCGCGTCCACGTCGACTGTCGGGACATCATGCCACTCGCTCATATGTTGTCGCCCGGATCTCGACCGGTCACGACCTGCGCGAACGCCCTAGCAGCGTGATCGTCGGGTAGCTCGGTCAAGAAGAACGGTTCTCCGGCTTCATGCTGTTCGTCCAACGATTCCTTGGTGGACTGAAGTGCCTCCGACATTTCGGCGTACGTCTCTTCGCCCGATTTGAGAATCAGGATCGTCGCTGGTTCGTCGAACGGCGTCTCGAAACCCGTCGGAACGCCACCGGGGAACCGGAAAAGGTCGCCAGCATTGATAACCGTCCGAACCTCTTCGCCGTTCTCCGTAGTGCAAAACACCCACCGACCCGACGTGGTGTAGATGATGCTCTCAGTATCGTGCGGGTGGGCTGCACAATATTGGCCTGGATGCATCACGATGACATGTGATCTGATCTTGGCTCCGCTCAGCAGCGGCACCAGCGTCCCTTCGACAGTGTCGACGCCAGGCTGGGCCGTGATGTCGCGCAGCACCTCACATTCGCCGATCGATTCCAGACCTACGGGTGTCAGCTTCTCGGACATTGCTTCTCCTTAGTTAGATTCAAAGTTTCGGATTGATTCGTTCTTCGACCGCGAATGCGATGAGAGCGAAGCCCAGCGACGCTGCCATGATCGCCAGACCGGGTGGGAGCACCCACCACTTCCACGCTGGTGTGAGGAAGGCTCCCCGAGATTGCGCCCAGAACAGGATCGATCCCCAACTTTTCTGGATCGGATCTCCTAGGCCCAAGAAGCTGAGCGCAGCCTCCAACAGGATGGCTCCCGAAATCGCCCTCACGAACGAGCCCGTCGCCAGCAGTCCGGTGCGAGGGAGGATGTGTCGAAGGATTACCCAGCGGTCCTTGGCTCCCATCGAACGCGATGCCAGCACGTATTCGCGGGATCGCAGTGACAGCACCTGGGACCGGATGATGCGAGCAGGAGCAGCCCAGATCAACACTCCGATGACGATGATCGTGTTAGTCAAGCTCCGGCCGAGGTACGCGGCGAGCACGATTAGGAGCGGGAGGAACGGCAGAATGAGAACAACGTCCACGAACCGCATCAGGACAGAGCCGAGCCGCTTCGGGTAGTACCCGGCAATGACGCCCACCGTTGTCCCAATCAACATCGCTACTACGGCTGCCACAATTCCCACCGTCAGCGAGACCCGTGCACCGAAGATGAGTTCCGACAATAAGTCCTGGCCGACGTCATTGGTGCCGAGCAAATGCTCGGAGCTGGGGGGAAGGAATGGTCGCGCTACCCGCTCGGATGGGTCATAGGGGGCGAGTCTCGGAGCGAACACTGCCATGAGGATCAGAAATCCCACGATGATCGCTCCGAACCACCCAAGGCGATCCGCCAACGATCTGGGCAGCAGGCGCCGGGGGCGGTTCGCCGGGATCGCAGGTGGCGTCATGCCGCCCTCGTTCGTGGGTCGAGGATCGGATAGAGCAGATCGGCTATCAGGTTGGCGATCAGCACAGCAGCGGTAAACACCAGAAATGACGCCTGCATGACCGGGAAGTCCCGGCCTGACACAGCTTCGAACACCAGCCGCCCTAGTCCCGGGTATGAGAAGACCGTCTCGATGATCACCGCCCCGCCGAAGGAGAACGCGAACCGGATCGCCAGAAACGTGACTACCGGTGCAATGGCATTGCGGGTCACATGACCGAACAGAACGCGTCGCTCGGACGCGCCCTTGGCGCGAGCGGTTCTGATGAAGTCCTCGCCCAACACTTCGAGCATCGAGTAGCGCATCGTCAGGTATACGCCGGGCGTCGAGAGGACCGAAAGCGTCACGATGGGTAGAATGGCGTGCTCGAGAACGTCCTTGAAGTACTCCCACCCCTCGTAGTTAGCTGCCGGAGAAATCGCCCCAAAGGAGGGGAGGAGCCCGAGATTGACCGCAAACACCGATATCAGCAGCATCCCCAACCAGAACGACGGCAAGGATTGGAGAGCAATCATTCCGGTCAGCAACGGAACATCCGCCTTCCCGCCGCGCCTCCACGCCGAGATCGCTCCAAGAATGATCCCGAAGAACGAACTGATGATCAACGCTCCACCGGCAAGCAACAGGGTCCACGGCAGTCGCTCGGCGATGATGTCTTTGATCGGTCGGCCCGAGCGGTACGACTGACCGAGATCGCCAGTGGCGATCGACACCCAGTAGTCGGCGTACTGGTTCAAAATCGGTTCGTTGAGCCCCACATCCTCGATGATTTGGGCGCGCTCCTCCGCGGTCAGCAGCCCGACATCGACCCCGGCTATCAACGCCAGCGGGTTACCTGGCATCAGTCGGGGTAGCGCGAAGTTCAGGGTCACGGCGACGATGATCACAATGACGTACTGGCCCAGCTTGGAAAGGTCGAGTCGCTTCACGGTTTTCCAATGTCGGGCGGGGGAGCGCCGTCGGCGCTCCCCCGCGGTTGGATCATTTAGTCTCTAGTCACGGTCGGGCGGAAGCGTCCAGCAGTGAGAGCTTGCTGACGATGCCTTGACCGGCGATAAACTCCCACCCGTCGTAGACCGCCGAGTTGTATGCGTAGGCCCCGTCGGGATACGCCAGCAGGACGAAGGGGACCCCTTCGGCAATGAGCACCTGCAACTCGCCGATCTGCTGCGCCGAGACGGCAGGATCGGCTTCCGTCAAGAGTGCTTCTGCAATCGCGTCCACGGCCGGATCCGAGAACCCTGTGAGGTTGAGGAATCCGATGTCCGGGTTACCGTCGACGAGTTCAGCCACGCGGATCGTGTTCGCCTGGACAGGCGCCGACCAGCCCCACACCGCCATCTGGTAGTTACGCCCGTTGGCAATGTCGAAGCCCGGCCACACGGCTTCTTCCCACGTCGCTGTTTCGACTGACGAGACCGTGACCTCAATACCAATCTCGGCGAGCATCTCCGCCACCAGCTCGGCAATCCTGAGACGGAGCGAGTCGCTGGAGTTCGTCAACATCTCGAACGACATTGGTCCGCCGGAGAATTCACGAATTCCGTCGCCATCGCTATCCGTGTAGCCGGCCTCGTCGAGTAGTGCGTTGGCTCCGGCGACATCGCGCTCAGCGGCAACTGCCGGGTTGTACACCGCCTTCTCGGGATGCACCCACCCTGGGCTGCCAACGGTCGCGGCGCCGAGGAACACGGTGTCGACGATGTCCTGGCGGTCGACCGCCTTCGAGATCGCCTGCCGAACCGCAATGTCGTCGAACGGTGCCTTCGTCACGTCGAAGTTGATCATTTGCGTCGTGAACTCGGGTCCCTGCGATATGTCGATCGGATCCAGGGCATCTAACAAGTCGATCTGTTCTGGGCTGATCCGCTCGAAGATAACGTCGATCTCGTTGGAACGAATGGCTGCCAGCGGACCGGAGTCGTCAGCGAATACGACCACGACCAGCTCGTCGACCGCAGGAGCTCCGCGGAAGTAGTCAGGGTTGGCTTCGAAGCGGTAGCTCTGGTCCTCTACGTAGTCGACGAGAACATACGGGCCTGAGCCGATATTCGTCACGCTGTCGAACTGATGTTCCTCAGGATCGGTGACCTCCGACCAGATGTGCTCAGGAATGATCGGTATGTCCGCAAGCGCGACAAGGTCGAATGCCGGATTCGGGGCGTCCAGCGTGATGGTAATAGTCCGGTCCCCGTCGGTGGTCACTGATTCGACACCTCGAAGGTCGCGGGCGAAGCGTCCGGCAGCCTTCTCAGTGAAATAGTTGAAGGTGAATTCGACATCGTCGACAGTCAGCTGCTCGCCGTCACTGAACATCACGCCCTCTGCCAATGTCAACGTCCACACGGTGAGGTCGTCGTTGGTTTCAACGGACTCGGCCAGCCATGGCTGCGGATCACCGTTGACATCAAATTGCATCAGGGAGTCGTATTGCAGCATCAGCATGTTCCATCCGGGAAACCCGGAAACATAGGTGTAGGGGTTCAGCGTGTCTTCGCCGCCCGTCACTGCCGCCCGCACGACGACTGGTTCGTCGGTCGTCGCGGCCGTGGTTTCGGTTGGCTCGGGGTCGGTGGTACCTCCAGCTGCGGTTGTCGCAGGCGAGGCGTCTCCGCTCGTAGTGTCGGTAGTTCCGCTGCTGCATGCCGCCGCAATGAGTGCCAGCACCAGTAGCAGGATCACTGCTCTTGCTCTCTTCTTGTTCACGATTGCTCTCCTCCAGTTTGTGGGCGTTTGTGGGGTTGATCTGATCCGACGAGGTGGCAGGCCACCCATCGCTCACTCGACACCTCGAGGAGTGGCGGAGGTTGAGTGTCGCACATGCCGGGTACCGCGACGGGACATCTGGTGTGGAACCGACAGCCCGACGGCGGATTGGACGGGCTGGGAAGGTCACCGCGCAGCGGGGCGGCGCTATGCGAAACGGATGGGTCGGGAACAGGAACCGCTGCCAGAAGAGCTTTGGTGTACGGATGCAGCGGCTCTCGGTACAAGTCGTCGCGGCTGGAACGCTCGACGATTTGGCCGAGATACATCACGGCGACCTCATCTGAGATGTGGCGGACGACTGCCAGGTCGTGGGCGATAAACAGGAACGCCAATCCATGGGTGTCCTGAATGTCTCGCAATAGGTTGACGATCTGGGCTTGCACAGACACGTCCAGCGCGGACACAGGCTCGTCGCACACGATGACCTGCGGGTCGGCGGCGAGTGCCCGGGCGATGGCAATTCTCTGCCGTTGACCACCGCTGAATTCGTGAGGATATCGCTCAGCCGCATCGGTCGGGAGGCCAACCATTTCGAGAAGTTCCGCCACACGGGACTCGCGTTCTCCGGAGCTACCCATCGACAGAATACGCAAGGGTTCCTCGATCACATCGCGAACCCGCATTCCGGGATTCATCGATGAGAACGGGTCTTGGAAGATCATCTGAATCGTCCGGTGGGTGTCATCGTCCGAACCGTCGACTCGAATCGAACCGGCAGTCGGCTCGATCAGCCCCACCAACGTGCGGCCCAACGTGGTCTTGCCGCAGCCGCTCTCTCCGACGACGCCAAGCGTCCGTCCGGTGTGAATCTCCAGATTGACGCCGTCGACCGCTCGAACCGTTCCTCGTGCTCTGCCCGATCTACGCCGGATCGGAAAGTGCACCTTCAAATCCTCGACAGTCACGATGACACGGTCGTCGCTTCGTGACCGATCCGGCTGGATGGTGCTCGCATCGTCGAGCCAGATGTTGCCAGCGGCGGCCAGCTCTTCGTGGTGGATGCACGATGACTCGTGACCGGGCCGGTCGGTTGCCATCAGCTCCGGAACGCTCGAGGTGCATCCTGGCTCGGTCATGGGACAACGATGGTGGAACGCACAGGCCGTGAGCGGTGCGAAGATCGTTGTGGGCGTGCCGGGAATCTCGGCGAGCTTGGTTGCCGTAGAACGGTCGATGCCAGGAATCGCACGAAGCAGGCCGGAGGTATAGGGATGTCGTGTCGCCGCGTACACATCGGATGCTGAGCCCTGCTCCATGACCCGCCCTCCGTACATCACCGCGACCCGGTCGGCGATCTCGGCCACGACTCCGAGGTCGTGAGTGATCCATATGACCGCCATGTGCCGCTCCTGCTGCAGATCGCGAATGAGCTGCACGATCTGGCTCTGCACCGTGACGTCCAGCGCAGTCGTGGGTTCGTCAGCGATCAGTAGCTTCGGGTCGCATGCGAGTGCCATCGCAATCACGGCTCGCTGCCTCATTCCTCCAGAGAACTCGTGCGGGTGGTCGCTTGCCCGGGAGGCTGCGTCGGGGATCCCCACCCGATCCAATAGCTCGATCGCCCGTCCGTGGGCGTCGCGCCGGTTCATTCCGAAGTGGAGACGCAGACTCTCGCCTATTTGCTTTCCGACCGTGTGCACCGGATTCAGTGACGACATGGGGTCTTGGAAAACCATCCCGATTTCCTTGCCCCGGATCTTGCTCATCGCCCGATTGCGGAGAGTCGTCAGGTCTTGGCCTTCGAAACGGATCGATCCTGAAACGATTGCAGGCGGGGTCGGGAGCAGCCCCATGATACTGAGCGCTGTGACGCTCTTGCCCGAGCCCGACTCTCCCACGAGAGCGAACACCTCACCCGGTTTAACACTCAGGTCTATATCCGACACGGCATGGACCTGGCCATCGCGCATATCGAAACGGATCGACAGGCCTTCGAGCGCAAGCAAGGGCGGCGCGTCAAGCGCCAGCGGCGAGCGGATCGAGGCCGGCGAGGTCATCAGGCGGGCTGTCCTCGCGTCACCATCTCGACAGGAACGTCGTTCGTTCTAGAAAGGTTCTCATCCTCATGAAATGGCTCCTGAGCTCGCAGAGTCTCGGTTCGCCAGATGGCCCTCACCGTGATCCCCTGCCGGGTCGATGTGAACGTGCACCTCATCGACATGCGAGATGTTCTCTACCAGCGTAGTGTGGACGGCGACGGCGACGTCGTGGCCTTGGGTAACTGAAAGCCTGCCGTCGACCCCGATCTCGAGGTCAACCCGAAGCCGATGGCCCATCCATCTCACCTGACAGCGGCCGACCGATTCCACGCCAGGCACCGATGCTGATCGAGTTTCGATCGATTCGACAAGCGCTGGATCCACCGCATCCATAAGTCGCCGGTAAATGTCGCGCGCGGCGGTCCGAAGCACTCCGAGGATGGCGACCGAAACAACGATCCCAACGATAGGGTCGGCCAGTTCGAACCCTAGCCAAACGCCAGCCGCTCCAACCGCAACTGCCAGGGACGTAAATCCATCGACCCTCGCATGGTGGCCGTCGGCGACCAAGGCGGCTGATCCGATCTGCTCTCCGACGCGAATCCGGTAGAGGGCAACTAATTCGTTGCCAATGAATCCGATGACTCCTGCCCAGAATACGATCCCCACATGCTCGATAGCGCGGGGGTTGAGGAGTCGACCAATCGACTCCCAAGCAGCCAGAATCGCAGACAGCAGGATCATCAATACGACGAACAAACCAGCAAGGTCCTCAGCTCGGCGGTAGCCGTAGGTGTATCGCCGGTTGGCAGCCCGTCTCCCCATTCGGAATGCCACAAATAGTGGAACCGCCGTCAGTGCATCTGAGAAGTTGTGAATCGTGTCGGCAAGTAGCGCCACAGATCCGGTCACGACGACGAGGCCCGCCTGGATCACGGCTGTCACCATGAGAACTCCGAACGAGATCTTCAGCGCCCTGATTCCTCGCTCGCTGCTCTCCAGCGCGGAATCCACGGAGTCGGCCGGGTCGTGGGAATGCATCCCAAAGAAATCGCTTAGCCCGTGTCGAGCCGCTTGCCATCGGGATGACCCGTGGTCGTGGTCCCCGTGGTCGTGGTCCCCGTGGTCGTGGTCCCCGTGGTCGTGGTCCCCGTGGTCGTGGTCCCCGTGGTCGTGGTCCCCGTGGTCACGGTCATGGTC